>JAVCCK010000010.1:0-300000 GCA_030765525.1 Candidatus Lernaella stagnicola | reverse complement strand
ATATCGGCGTGCAAAAAAAGCGCGGATATCGCCTTGAAGGGGTGAAATTCCGCCGGCGTCAGGGCGAATCGCCCCATAAGGCTGTTGGTTCGTGCCTGGTTCCAAACCACCTTTTTACGCAGATATTCCTGATACAAAGGGTGCATGGTGCTCGTCAGCCCGTTTGTCTCAAAAAGCACCCAGGTGGCTTCCACGGCGTCATGGTTTTCATAGCAAAAGAAATACGGGGCGTCTTCATCCTGATCACGCGCCGAAGCGTGGTCGTAGCCGAACTCCTCACCCTTTAGCGCCAAGAACACCCGGCAATGAAAAGTCGCCTGGTCGTTGTGATTTTCCTGCCATGCGGTGTTGGCATCGCTCCGGGCCGAGCTGGTCAGAAAATAAATGATGATATTGAGCGCGATGAGCGCGTACGTGGCGTAAGGGCGCCGGCGCATGCGGAAGTGGTCGTGACCGATCGGGAAAATAAGGATCATGCATCCCGCTCCGAGGCAGCGCCGTGAACCGCAAACGACAGCCCCAACGAGTTTTCGGAAACGTACCGGTCGGCGCGGCGACCGTCAAACAGGGGGAACAAAGCACGCGTCGCAGGGTCGAAAGCTAAGTGCCGCGCGCGCATCTTTTGTCCAAGTGCCGCCCGTGGTATGAGCAAATGGACAACCATCAAGGGGACAAATCATGCGAACGACTGTTTTGCTTCTTATTCTGGCGTTGTGTTTCGCGCTGGCGCCCGCGGCGCAGGCCGAAGAAATCGGTACCGGCACGCTGAAGGTCGTCAACAAAGAGGTGAAAGACCTCGAAGTGCCGCTCGCGCATACCTCGGTCGACGCCGACGTCGCGGGTTTCGTCGCACGGGTCACGGTGACGCAAACCTTCGTCAATCCATTTAAAAACCCCATCGAAGCGGTGTATGTGTTTCCGCTGCCGCATCGCGCGGCGGTCGATTCCATGACCATGAAAATCGGCGACCGCGTTATTAAGGGCGTCATCAAACCGCGCGAAGAAGCCCGGAAAATCTACGAACAGGCGAAAAAGGCGGGCAAAACGACTTCGCTACTGGAGCAGGAGCGACCCAACATCTTCACGCAATCGATCGCCAACATCATGCCGGGCGACAACATCGAAATCCAAATCACCTACTTTGACGTGCTCAAATACGAAAGCGGTCAATACGAGTTCGTGTTCCCGATGGTCGTGGGACCGCGCTACATTCCCGGCGAAAAAATCGTCGGCAAGCAGGGCGGCGGTTGGGCCCCGGATACCGACCGCGTACCCGACGCCTCGCGCATCACCCCGCCGGTGATCAAGCCCGGCGAACGCTCCGGCCACGACATCGACCTGACACTGCGCATCGACGGCGGCGTCAAGTTCGACGACCCGAAAAGCCCCTCCCATTGGATCAAGATGGAGCGCGGCTCCAGCCGCACCGCCACTGTCAAACTCGACGAGCGCGACACGATCCCCAACAAGGATTTCATTCTGCGCTACAAGGTCATCGGCAAGGCGCCGTCCTTCGGCTCGGTCGTATTCAGCGAGGGCGACAGCGGCTACTTCCTATTGATGCTCGCACCGAAAGCCGATTACAGCAAAAAGGAAATCATCCCCCGCGAAATCCTCTTCGTCGTCGATTCCTCCGGCAGCCAGCAGGGCGATCCGCTCACCAAATCCAAGGAACTGGTCCGGCGCGCGCTCAAGGGCCTGCGTGTCGACGACACCTTCCAGGTCTTCGACTTCAACGACATCGTCACCTCGATGGCCTCGGGGCCCGTGCCGGCCACGGCCGCCAATATCCGCGAGGCGCGCAAGTTCGTCGACCAAATCCGGGCTACCGGCGGCACGCGCATGCTGCCGGTTATCCAGACGGCCCTCAATTGGCCGGAAGATCCCAAGCGCCTGCGCATCGTCGTGATGACGACCGACGGCTACATCGGCAACGAAACCGAAATTCTCACCGAGATCAACGACAACCTCGGCGACGCCCGCCTGTTCATGTTCGGCGTGGGCGGCTCGACCAACCTCTACCTCATCGCCCGCATGGCCGAAGAGGGCCGCGGCTTCGCGCAGTTCGTGCGCCAAGATGAAGCCACGCAGGAAGTCGTCGAAAAATTCCACCAGCGTCTCGACACGCCGGTGCTGCGCGACATCGAAGTTGACTGGAACGGCCTCGAAGTCACCGATCTCTACCCCGAGCGCATGCCGGACCTCTATGCGGGTCAACCGCTGGCGATCTTCGGCCGCTTCACAAAGCCGGGCGGGGCGACGGTGACCATCGGCGGCAAACAGGGTAACGGAACCGCCGAGTTCGAACAACGCCTCCGCTTGCCCGGCAAGAAAAGCGGCTCGGAACAACTGGCAAGCCTCTGGGCGCGCATGCGTGTCGAAAAACTGATGCAGCGTCTCGAAGTCGGACGCGACGAACTCAAGCCGCTGGAAGACGAGATCACCCAACTGGGCCTCAAGTACAACCTCATGACGCAGTTCACGTCTTTCGTGGCCGTCGAGGAAAAGGTGCGCAACGTTGACGGCAAATTGCAGACCGTGCAGGTGCCGGTCGAAATGCCCGAGGGCGTCTCCTACGAAGGCGTGTTCGGCGAGGCGGAAGAAAAAAGCGCCCTGCAGTCCAGAAACAAGCGCATGTACCGGCCCTCGGTCGTCCGCACCATGGCCCCGCCGCCGCCGCCGTCCAAGCCGTCGCCCCACCGCGGCGGAGCGCTCGGCATCATCACGACCGACGAAGTGGCCGAACCGAATGCGGCGTACGCCCTGCGCCTGGATCCGGTTGCCTTCCTGGGCATCAGCGACGAAAGCCCGTACCGGCGCAAGCTGCAAACCGACGTCGCTCGGTCGCTCGGCCAGGCCGTCAAAGGCATGTCACTGCCCGACGGCAAGATGATGATGATTCGCCTGACGCTCAGCGCAAGCGGCAAGGTGGCTAAGGTCGAGGTGCTCAAAGACACCACCGGCGACGCCAAGCTCAAAGCGAAAATTGTCGCCGCGCTCAAAAAGCCGTCCTTCAAAGCGCCGGGTAACGAAGCGACGTTGGTTTTCTTCGTGCGCTTCTAAACTCCGATCCGCCGATTACGACCCGGGCCCCGCGGCCCGGGTTTTTTCGTGCCCGCTTTGCTGGAATGTCGCGCATGGAGGCCATTTCCTGCAGGCAATGCGGCGGCGACCCGCAAGCGATTCCTCGAGTAAGTCGCGCGAGGCGTTAGGGAAGGGCGGCGGTGGTCGGAAACAATCCCACTACCGCCGGACACGGGCGGTCCGTTTTTTTATCCTTCGCCAATTCGTCGTAGAGGAAAGGACGAACCTCGTCATAGGTCCGCATGCGGAAACCCTTTTCCTGCGCGGCGGGCAGCGCCTCTACCACGGGCGCTATCAGCGCGGCGACCGCCACGTAGCCGCAAAAATTCGGATGCCACGAACCCGAAGCCCGATAACGTGCCAGCAAATCCGGATCGATCTGCTGCGCCGCTTCGGCCACGTCAACCAAGGGCGCGCCGGTCGCCACCGCGAATTCGCGAGCGCTCTCGGTGGCGAAGGATTCCTGATGATACGTCACGAACACAGGCACGGCACCGGTTTTGGTGGTTTGCGCGACGATCGACCGCACGTCGTCCGCCAAGCATTCCTTGGTCCAGCGTTTCGCGGGCGGGTGCACCCAATGAATCACACCGTCCGAGTCGGGATACACGTACTCGTCGACGCTGACGCCGGGTAGGCGGATTCGCAGTAGCGAACCACTCGTCAGGGCCAGAATGCGAAACATCACCGAGTGCCGGTAAAGATAGCCCGCCGCCCGGGTGGACAGGCTCGGCGGCCGGTCGCCGTAGGCGCGTTGGCATTCCACGAACTTGGCGAAGCCGATGTTGTTGATGCCCGTCGCAATGAGCACGACATCGGGATACGACGCGGGTGTTTTTAGAAATTTCTGCAGGCGTTCCCGCATCCGGCCGGAGTCGGCGGCCGGGTAGGCCAGGTTGATGACTTCGACAGTCGCCGTCTCCGAATGCAGTAGATTCCCGAGAATTTCCGGATAACCAATCAGAAATTCCGACTCACGGCCGCTGGTGATGCCGTACGTGAACGAATCGCCCAGCGCGAGGATCTTCAATGAATCGTGCTGCGTGTAAGCGCGCCGGGGCCATTCGAGCTTGAAGAAATCGAACACGCTGAGCGTCGTGTGCCGCAACACGTAACCGAACACTTCGATGCCCAGGGCCAGGCCCAACGCGAAAAACAGGATGCGGCGCAGCCAACGACGACGGCGCAGCTTGGCACGTTTGGACGACATCGTGGATGGGGCGGACAAAGCTCCTCCTGTCGGGGTTGGGGTCGATCATAACCCGAGCGAACCCCGTTGGCCAAAGCGCCGTCCCACGACGCAGCCAATAAAAAACCCGGGACGCTGGGCCCCGGGTCGATCGCATAAGGGAAACGAAAAACTACTTACCGGCGACCTCCAAGCGGTACAGCGCCCGCCGCAAGGCAGCTTCGGCGCGCATCATGTCGACGTCTTCATCTTTCGCCGACGCCTTGATCCGCTCTTCGGCGCGGCCTTTCGCGGCTGCGGCGCGCTCCATGTCGATCTTGTCGGCGGACTCGCAGGTTTCAGCCAGAACTTCCACATGGTTATCGTCGATTCGGCAATAACCGCCGTTGAGGAAGAACGCCCACGACTCGCCTTTGGCGTTTTGAATGTGCAGCGGCCCCATGCCCAGGGCGACCAACCACGGGTCGTGACCCGGCAGGATGCCGAACTCGCCTTGCTTGCCGGGCGCGACGATGCTGCCGGCTTCGCCGTCGTACAGCTTCTGAGCCGGCGTAACTACTTTGACGATGAGAGTATCGGCCATTGCGTGCTCCCTACAGCTTGTCCGCTGCCTCGAAGACTTCTTCGATAGTGCCGCGCATGTAGAACGCTTGTTCCGGAATATCGTCCATCTCGCCGTCGAGAATCTTCTTGAAACCGATGATCGTATCCGACAGTTTCACGTATTTGCCCTCGCGGCCGGTGAACTCGGCGGCCACGAAGAAGGGTTGCGAGAGGAAACGCTGAATTTTGCGGGCCCGGCCGACAGCGAGTTTGTCTTCTTCGGAAAGCTCGTCCATCCCGAGAATCGCAATGATGTCCTGCAGGTCGTTGTATTTCTGCAGGACGCGCTGCACCTCGCGCGCGATGGCGTAATGTTCCTCGCCGACAATTTGCGGATCGAGGATGCGGCTGGTGGAATCCAAGGGGTCGACGGCCGGGTAGATGCCCAGCTCGGCGATCTGCCGCGACAAAACCGTGGTGGCGTCCAAGTGCGCGAACGTGGTGGCCGGGGCGGGGTCGGTCAAGTCATCGGCG
The DNA here is from genome assembly GCA_030765525.1 of Candidatus Lernaella stagnicola. Classification (NCBI taxonomy): domain Bacteria; phylum Candidatus Lernaellota; class Candidatus Lernaellaia; order Candidatus Lernaellales; family Candidatus Lernaellaceae; genus Candidatus Lernaella; species Candidatus Lernaella stagnicola. The sequence continues at coordinate 294,650 of JAVCCK010000010.1, read as the reverse complement.
GGGACGTAAATCGCCTGCACCGACGTGATCGAACCCTTCTTGGTCGAAGTGATGCGCTCCTGCAACTCGCCCATCTCGGTGCCCAGAGTCGGCTGGTAACCGACGGCACTGGGAATGCGGCCCAGCAGCGCGGAGACCTCGGAACCGGCCTGGGTGAAACGGAAGATGTTGTCGATAAACAGCAACACGTCCTGACCCAACTCGTCACGGAAGTATTCGGCGACGGTCAACGCGGTCAGCGCGACGCGGGCACGGGCGCCCGGCGGCTCGTTCATCTGGCCATAGATGAGCGAGGTTTTGTCGATAACCCCGGACTCCTTCATTTCGCGCCAGAGGTCGTTACCCTCGCGGGTCCGCTCGCCGACGCCGCCGAACACGGACTTGCCGCCGTGGTGGGTGGCGATGTTGTTGATCAGCTCCATGATCAGCACCGTTTTGCCGACGCCGGCGCCGCCGAACAGGCCGATCTTGCCGCCGCGGGCGTACGGAGCCAGCAGGTCAACGACCTTGATGCCGGTTTCCAGCGCGGAGGTTTCGGTATCCTGATCGATGTAGCTCGGGGCCGGGCGGTGAATCGGATAACGGGTATCAGTCACCACGGGGCCGGCTTCGTCCACCGGTTCACCGATGACGTTCAGGATGCGGCCGAGGGTGGCCTCGCCGACCGGGACGGCAATCGGCCCGCCGGTATCGAGCACGGGCTGATTCCGGACCAAGCCTTCAGTGGAATCCATCGCGATCGTGCGCAAGCGGCCTTCACCCAGGTGTTGCGCCACTTCCAGTACGAGGTTCCACTCTTGGTCGTTAATCGTCGGGTTCGAGACCTTGAGAGCCGTGTAAATCGGCGGCAAATCGGCTTCGAACTTGACGTCGACGACCGCACCAATAATCTGCGAGATTCTGCCTGTCGCCTGTCCGTTACTCATTTGCTACTGTCTCCCTTACTGCGAAATAGCGTTTGCGCCGTTGATAATTTCCGTCAATTCCGTCGTAATCGCGGCCTGACGAGCCCGGTTGTACTGCAACGTGAGCTTGTCGATCATTTCCTCGGCGTTGGTCGTGGCCGATTCCATCGCGCTCATGCGGGCGCCCATTTCCGCCGCGTAACTCTCCAGAAATGCGTGATAAAGCTGATAGTGAACCTGCAGCGGCAGCAGGTCGGCCAACAATAGCTCCTTGTTGGGCTCGAAGCGGTAATCGACCACCGACTCCATGCCGTCCGGATGCTCCAGGCCGCGCAACACGACCGGCACCAAACGGCGGTTCACAACATTTTGGCTCAGCACGGAAACGAACTCGTTGGACACGAGGTACACTTCGTCGCACCGATCCTCTGTGAAATCGGAAATCAACTCATCGCCGAGTTGCTTGGCCAGCGAAAAGTTGTGATCGCCCAAAATATTGAGGTACTCGCGAGTCGTTTCGATGCTGCGGTGCCGGAAAAAACCCAAGGCTTTGCGGCCGATGAAACTCACTTGAACGACCTTGCCCTCTGCCTCGAACTTCGCTTTGGTCGCCAGCGCGCGGCGCAGGATATTGCTGTTGAAACCGCCGCACAAACCGCGGTCGGAGGTCAATACCAGCATCTGCACCGTGTGGACTTCGTCCTTGCCGTCCAGCAGCGGGAAGCCCTCCGCCTCCGTACGCCGGTACAGATTGCCGATCAGCGAATCCAGCATCGCGGCGTAGGGGCGACCGGCGCGCATCCGCTCTTCGGCGCCGCGCAATCTCGCCGCGGCCACCATTTTCATGGCCTTGGTGATTTTGTGCGTGCTCTTGATGCTGCTGATGCGCTTTTTAATGTCTTTTAGCGTCGCCATGTCGCGTCCTTAAGTTTCCGAACCGGCCGTGAACACTTCACTGAATTCGGCAATCGCCGCGTTCAGTTTCTCGCCGAGCTCGTCAGAGATTTTCTTCTCGTCGCGAATCTCGCTCAGCAGCGTCGCGTGACGCTCTTCCAGGAAGCGGTAGAAACCGGCTTCCCACTCGCCCATCTTCCCGATATCGATGCCGTCGAGCAGGCCCTTGATCCCGGCGTAAATCAACGCGATCTGCCTCTCGACCGGTTGTGGCTCGTACTGCGCCTGCTTGAGAATTTCCATCATGCGATCGCCGCGCGCCAGTTGCGCCTGCGTCGTCTTGTCCAGGTCCGAACCGAACTGAGCGAAGGCCGCCAACTCGCGATACTGCGCCAAGTCCAGACGCAACGAACCGGCCACCTGCTTCATCGCCTTGATCTGCGCGTTGCCGCCGACACGGGACACCGACAGGCCGGCGTTCACCGCCGGGCGAATGCCGGAGTAGAACAGATCGGTTTCCAGGAAGATCTGCCCGTCGGTAATGGAGATGACGTTCGTGGGAATGTAAGCCGAAATGTCGCCGGCCTGGGTTTCGATGATCGGCAACGCCGTGAGACTGCCGCCACCCTTGTCGTCGCTCATTTTCGCGGCGCGCTCCAGCAGGCGGCTGTGCAGATAAAAGACGTCGCCGGGGTACGCTTCGCGGCCCGGCGGACGGCGCAGCAACAGGGAAAGCTGGCGGTAGGCGGCGGCGTGTTTGGACAGGTCGTCGTAGAAAATTACCGCGTGCATACCGTTATCGCGGAAGTATTCGCCCATCGTGCAGCCCGTGTAGGGGCTGATGAACTGCATCGGCGCGGGGTCCGAAGCCGTGGCCGCGACGATCGTCGTGTATTCCATGGCGCCGAACTTTTCCAGCTTGTCGACCACCTGCGCGATCGTCGACATCTTCTGGCCGGTGGCCACGTAGATGCAGTGCACGTCGGTGTTCTTCTGATTGATGATCGTATCGATGGCAATCGCGGTCTTGCCGGTTTGCCGGTCGCCGATGATCAACTCGCGCTGCCCTCGGCCGATCGGGATCATCGAGTCAATAGCCTTGATGCCCGTCTGCAACGGCTCGTGCACCGGCTGCCGGTAAACGATACCGGGCGCCTTGATTTCGATGGGGTGGGACTCGTCGGATTCGATCGGCCCTTTGCCGTCGATGGGCTGGCCCAGCGCGTTAACGACGCGGCCCAGCACGCCTTTGCCGACGGGTACCTGCACGATCTTGCCCGTTCGTTTGACCGTGTCACCCTCGCGGATGTGGATGTCTTCGCCCAACACGACCGCGCCGACGTTGTCTTCTTCCAGGTTGAGCGCCATACCCATGACCTCACCTGGGAATTCCAACAACTCGCCGGCCATCACGTTTTCCAGACCATGCACGTGTGCGATACCGTCACCCACCGAGAGCACAACGCCGGTTTCAGCGACGTCTACTTCTTTGCCGTAATCGGCGATCTGCTTCGCGATGATCTGTTTGATCTCCTCGGCTCTGATTTCCATTAGCCAAATCCCCTCGACCTAGTGTTTCAATTTCTCGCGAAGCCGCCTGAGGTGACTGGCGATCGTCGCGTCATATACTTTGGAACCGACTTGCACCCGCAACCCACCTACCACCGACGGGTCGGTGTGGGCGGTTAATTCGATGCGTCGGCCGACTTTTCGTTGCAGCAAGACCCGTAGGCGGGCCAGCGCGGCGGTATCCAGTTCCACCGCCGAACACACGGTCGCGCGCGCGATGCCGTTGTGTTCGTCGAGCAATTCGGCGTACTTGGCCGTGATGGCCTGCAAGATCGTGATGCGCCGCTTATCGATCAACAAGCGCAGAAAATTCTTTACGGTCGGCGACAACTGTAGTTCGTGCGCCGCTTGGTCGATGATCTCACGCTTGAACTTTGCGTCGAACAGCGGACTGGACAGCGCCTTCTTTACCGCCGGATCGCCCAATACTTCGGCTGCCGCCGCCAGTTGCCGGCCGTACAAATCCGCCTTGGCGTTTTTCACGCCCAGGTCCAACAACGCCCCGGCGTAACGGCGTCCCAACACGTTGGCGCTCATTGGCGGGCCTCCAGTTTCTTGATCGCTTCCTCAATCAGCATCTTTTGATGCGACGGCGTCAGCCGCCCTTGAAGAAGTGTTTCGGCTTTCGCCAACACGCGGTCGGCCATCTCGGCGCGAAGTTGATCCACCGACTGCCGCAATTCGTCCTCGGCGCTGCGCTCGGCGTCCGCGACAAGGCGCTCAGCTTGCTTCTTCGCATCTTCGATAATCTGCCGCGCCTGCGACTCGGCCAACTGGCGCGCCGTCTCGCGCACGTCGTCGAGTTCCTCTTGCATCGCATCGAAACGCTTCGCCCACTGGGCGTGCGCTTCCTCTGCCGCGGCCAAGGCGTCCGCCGCTTCCTGTACTTTGACGTGGTAAGCGTCGGCCCCGGACTGGAACATCGCCTTCACTTTCGGGCCGGCAAAACGCAACAGAACCCACGCGAAGATCACGAAGTTGAATACCGCGGCGAGGTTCTCGATCAGCAGGTGATGCTCGGCAATAAAACCTTCGCCTTCGGCCGCCAGGGCGGGCGCCGCGCAAAGCGCGAAAAGGCCGGCCACGATAGAAATCCGTACCGCCTTCATCGTTGAATCTCCAGCAGTTTACTGGCCAGCGAGTCAGCCAGATCCTCCGACTCGGCCGCGAGCGACTCGCTCGCCGACTGCACGGCGGTCGCCAACTCTTGACGCGCCGCCTCGGCAAGGTCGGTCGCCTGTTCGCGGGCTTGGCCCAGAATGTCGTGTTCCTGTTGCGAGGCGGTGCTCAGCAATTCTTGCCGCAAAGCGTCGGTTTCCCGGCGAACTTGCGCCAGTTTCGCGTCCACTTCTTTTCGCGATTCCGCCGCATCCTTCTCCAATTGCGCCGCCTTTGCATAAGGCTCATCAGTCAGCCCTTCGCGCTTGCGAAAAACCTCGAGCATCGGCTTGAACAGCAATCGGGAAAGAATGCCCATCGCCGCCAGGAACATAACCGCCTGCGCAATCAGCGTCCAGGTTAGGTTCATTTTATCCATGCGCTGCGATCCTTCCTTATTCCGCGTAACGAACGTGTATCGGATGCGCTTCGACTTGGTCGAAGCTGTCGAATTCCTTGTACAACCAAACAATCTTGTCGATCGGCCCCTGCGCCGTGCCGTTGCCGGCAAGCGCGTAGTCGTGCGCCGGGCTGAACAGTTCCGGGCCCTTCGCCGATGGGTCGAGCGTCTCTTCCAGCGCGTGGTCTTCCAGAGCGACGCCCGCGGGTAGATCCGCCAAGCGGGCCTGGAACTTCGCGCCGTTTTCCCGGTTGAAAATCTCGAACTCGTAAGCGAACGACGCCGAGGTGATGAAGCGGTCGGAGCGAATCGTCAACAAACTTTCGTCCGTGGCGTCGGTGGCCTCGCGCACCAGCTGCGCCGTTTCCTCGTCTACAATGCAGTGCGTGATATGCGCCGAGATATGCAGTGCTTCCTTGATTTTCTGCAGAAAGCCGTCGTCGGCGAATCCGGCGTCGCTGTCGAAAATCAACTCCGCGTGGGAGCCGCGGGCCGCCACAAAGCCGCTTACGTAACCGCGGGCGAATTCATCCGGGCCTTCAATCAACAGTTCGACGTAGGTTTTGCTCATCGCCGGCCACCTCGCTGGAACAAAAGCATGAACACAATGTAAGTGATCGACACCGCCGGCACACCGTAACGTAACGCCAGGTTGATTGCGCCGTCGCCGGCGTAAAAAGCAAAAGTGACGACCACGAAGGAGGTCACCAGTATCGGTAACGAATATTTCAGCATGTAGCCGAAGAACGACGGCATCGTCACGCCCGCCTCTTCGGCGATGGATTTGACCATGAAATTCGGCGCGTTGCCAATGTACGTGTTGGCGCCCATGAACACCGCCCCGACGCTAATCGCCAGCAGGTACTTGAAGCCGCTGAACATCTCGGCGGTCATCGCTCCGGCCGCCACGCCGTGACTCTTGGCTGTCTCAGCAATGTAACCCTTCATCGCTGGGTCGCCCTGTACCTGCTGGAAGAAGGCGGCGAGTTGGTCCTCGCGCCCCATCAGCAATTGCGCCGCGGTTTTTTCCACGATACCCGACGGATACAGTTTGCCGATGGCCGTCGTGAAAAAGGTCAAGTACGTCGGCGCGTTGTCCAGGAAACTCGACAGCGTTCCCGTGACCCAGAAGAAATGCCACGGCTTTTCCACCGCGCTAATCAGCGGCGCCGCCGGGCCGTGAGCCCCGGCTTTGAGGATCGCCAGCGCCGGTACAATCGTGGCGAAAATCCCGGCGAATAGATATGCTACTTCCTTAATAGGGAACCACGTGAACTCGTTGTCGTCGCGCAACTGCTTCTTCGTCGACATTATGCTCAGCACACCCATCAGCACAATGACGCCGTCACGAATGAGGTTTTGGTATTCGACGTGGACGCCGCCCACCGTGAGGTGCCCCAGCTTCGCCATGCCGGAGAACAGCACGGCCCCCATGATGCCGCCGAAGAACAGGATGTTGTGCAGGCCGTCGAGCTTGACCGGCTCGGCCACGCCGTCATCCGGCGCCGGACCTTCTTGGCGGAAATAGTAGCTGTCCATGGCGAAGAACAACGCCAGCAGCAACGAAACCACGAAGAACATCTGCGGCAGCAGGTGCAAGGTCCAGAAGAAACTCACGCCGTGAATGAAGCCCAGGAACAAAGGAGGATCGCCCAGCGGTGTTAAGCTCCCGCCGATGTTGGACACGAGGAAAATGAAGAACACGACCACGTGGGTTTTGTTCTTGCGCCAGGCGTTAGCGCGCAAAACCGGGCGGATCAGCAACATGCTCGCGCCCGTCGTGCCTATCCAGCTTGCCAACAGCGTGCCGATCAGCAGCAGCAGCAAATTGACCGCGGGGCTGCCCCGCAACGTGCCGCGGACAATCATGGCCCCGGCGGCGGTGTACAAGCCCCAAAGCAAGATGATGAACGGAATGTAGTCCACCAAGTAGATGTGCAGCAGGCTGTAAATCGCCGGGCCCTTGAACAACACCAGGAAAGGCACCGAAAAGGCCAAGGCCCAAAAGGCGGCGATTTTCGGGAAATGTTCGTGCCAGAAGTGCGGCGCAAATAAGGGGAAAAGCGCGATCGAGAGCAAGATTCCCGCGAAGGGAATCACCCACAGAAGCGACAACTCGTCGCCCGGCACGCCATGATGACCGCCCCCATGACCGCTTTCGGCGGCGGGCGCGTCGGCCGGGGCCGTTTCCGGTGCCGCGACCGGCAACGTCTCCGCCGGTTGTGCGACGACCGGGGTGTCCAGCGGCTGTTCCGCAATCGGTGCCGCCGCCGGCTCGGCGGGGCTTTCGGTTGGCGGCGTTTCCACTGGGAGGGGATCCGGCGCATCGGCCTGTGCCCAGCCGACAACGCACAGCAGCAATATCGCAATGAGGAAGAAAACGCGCTTCACTGTACATCCACGAAAGTAGGCCAGCGGACCCTCGATCCTCGCTGGAGTTTATTCTTTGTCCGTGTCGCTCGTGCCCGTGCCCGTGCTTTTGGCCGTTGTCGACGGCGGCGGCGAAGTCATTTTGAAGGAAGAAGCCGGAGCCGCCGGCGCATCGCGCTCTTCGTGCTGCGCAACGCTGTCCATCTTGCAGTTACCTTCAAAGATGACGCCTTCTTCAACAACCAGTGTCGGTGTCTGAATATTGCCGTACAACCGACCCGGCGCCTTCATGACAATCTTTTTAGCTGCGGAGATGTTGCCCCGCACCAAGCCGGAAATATAGACTGTGTCGACGTGAATCTTCGCCTTGACCTCTGCCTCGGGACCGACAATCAACGTTCCCTTCGAGAAAATCTCGCCGTCGATCTTGCCGTCGATACGGACCGTTCCCTCGAAAGTCAGTTTGCCGACAAACTCACTGCCCTTCCCAATGAAGGTGTTCGGTTTGGCAGCCGTGGCCACGTCCTGTTGTTCTTGCATCATCCCAGACTCCTCCTCATCTGCGATGTCGGGAAACATTTCGGGTGCCTAGGGGAATCGTCTTCGCTCTTGGCGTCCCAACATCGATATCCTGTGTTTAACCCATATGACCCGCAGACAAGCGCCGCCTTTCGGTAGCCTATGCGAGTCGCCTTGTCAAGTGCCGCAACGCGTCAAGTTTCACTTCGCAAGCAGGTCAAACAGACGCGTTAATTCCTCTTCACCGAAATAATGAATCTCGATCTTACCCTTGTTCTTGCCGCCGGTCAGCTTAACTTTGGTCCCCAAACGAACCCGCAACTCGTCGGCTAACTCCTCATAAGGATGCGCCGACGGCGTCCGGGTTTTCTTCTTGCCCGGTTTTACCTGACCGGCAATCACCCGCTTTACCAGCAGCTCGGTCTCACGAACCGACAGCCGCTCCTCGACAATCCGCCGAGCCAGCAAACCCATCACGTCCGCATCGTCCAACGCCGCCAAGGCCCGGCCGTGCCCGGCCGAAAGCTGCCCGCCCGCAATATACACGCGCACCGCCTCGGGCAAACCGAGCAGGCGCAACGTATTGGCCACGTGCGGCCGACTGCGACCCACGCGCTCGGCGATTCGCTCCTGCGTCAAATCAAAACCGTCGATCAACTGCTGATACGCTTCGGCCTCATCCAAGGGGTTGAGATCCTCTCGCAGTAGATTCTCGACCAGCGACAACACGCCCATGTTTTCTTCGTCGGCCTGGATCAGCACGCAAGGCACTTCCCGCAGCCCGGCCAATTTCGCCGCCCGCCAGCGCCGCTCGCCCGCGATCAATTCGAAGCGGCCTTCATCGGAACTCCGGCGCACCGCGAGCGGCTGCAACACGCCGACCTGATGAATGTTGTCGGCCAGGATTTTCAGCGACTCGTCATCAAACTTGTGCCGCGGCTGATAGGGGTTGGCCACGATCTGATCGACCGGAATCTGGAACACCGCGTCTTGGGTCTTTCGCTCGGTCACCGAACGAGCCCGCGAGGGATCGATCAGCGCGCCGAAGCCTTTGCCTAATCCGCGTTTGCGATCAGCCATGGGCCGTCTCCCCTTTGGCCGCGAGCGGGCCGGCCGCCGCCGCGCGGCGGATGATTTCGCGGCTCAACTCCAAGTAAGCGCCCGCGCCGGAACTGCGAATGTCGTGCAGAAACACCGGCACCCCGTGGCTCGGCGCTTCGGCCAGGCGCACGCTGCGCGGAATGACCGTCTCGCACACCACGTCGCCGAAATGAGAACGAACCTCCGCGGCCACCTGGCGTGACAAGTTGGTGCGGACATCGAACATCGTCAGCACGATGCCGAACAGCACCAAATCCGGATTCAGGCTCTCCGAGACGGCGGCCACGGTATCGATCAACTGCGAGAGGCCTTCCATCGCGTAGTATTCGCATTGCAGCGGCACGAGCACGCGGTCGGCCGCGACCAAGGCGTTGACCGTCAGCCGGCTCAGGCTCGGCGGGCAGTCGATCAAAACGAAATCGTATTCGTGGGCCAGCGGGCGCAACTGGTCGGCCAGCGCGTACTCCCATTCCGAGCGCCGTTCCAGCGCGATTTCCGCACCGGTCAATTCCCGCGTGGCGGGCACGATGTGCAGGTGCTTAATCGCCGTTTCACACACGGCGTCGCGCAGCGGCGCGCCCTCGACGAGCACCTGATAGATGGTCGTTTCGACTTCGGCCGCGTCCACACCCAAACCGCTGGTCGCATTGGCTTGCGAGTCGATGTCGATCAGGAGCGTCTTTCGTTGGGCCATAGCCAGCGCCGCGGCCAAATTGACCGCAGTCGTGGTCTTTCCCACGCCTCCCTTTTGATTGGCGACGGCGATGATTCCGCCCATGCTTTACACGCCCTTCGACGTTGGATTCCCAGCCATCCCGCGGGTGCGGTGACCCAGATAAAAAACCCCGATTACAAAGATGTCTTTCTTAGCACTTTCGACCCCGCCCGACAAGGGCCGCAACGCCCACGAATCCCCTCTTTGCGCCGCGGTCCGCGTTATCTAATCCGCTAACAACCGGCGCTCAAAAAACGAGAAAACCTCAGGAAGCAAATCGCTGCCGCCAACCGGGGCTTTGAATCCATAGGGCATCGGCAAAACTGTCATGCGCGCCGTGTCGAAATCCGCAATGGCGCTCGCGTAAGGCGACAACTCCGGACACATCTCGTCGAGGAAAAGGTTTCCCCGCGTCGCATTGTATTCACTGGTCATGTCCGGGACGTACGCGCGGATGCCCCGCTCAAGCCGAATCACCAGATTGCCGATCGCGCTGCCTCCCGAATGGCCGATCAGACCGATCTGCTCCGGCGCGAGGTCCGGCCGTGACCGTAGGTAGGCCAGGCAAAGGCGCGTTTCGTAAACCCGCATCCCGATGAAACAGTAGCCCCGCGCGAGATAAGCCCGAGTCACCTCGTTTTCGGTCTCGTCGGCGCACATGGCGCGAAAGGTCGGCGCGGCCACCGCGATACCGCGATCCACCAGATCGTCCATCCTGAACGCGCGCGCGAAATCAACGCCGCTGCTCGTGTTTCCGTGACCGTGCAGGCCGACGACAACCGGAACCGGTTGCGCGGCTTTGGGAACGAGCAAGAGCATTGAAAACTCGCCAACGACGGGGTCACTCAACCGCAATTCTTCCCGCCAATAGGAACCCTGGTCCTGTTTTGCTGTGACGCGTACAGACAGCGCCGACCCGGGCGCGCCCTCAAACAGCTTTCGCAAATTCAATGACCAAAGGATTTCCGTGCCCAGCTCGCGGGAGGGATACCGGGTATTCGAGGAAACATCGTGCCGCGTCTTATCGCGAATGGCCTGCCGCAGTTCTTCGGAAGTAATCGGCCTTGGCGCATCCGGCAACTGGCGCAACGCGGCCAAATATGGACTTTTTTCCGCGCACGGTTCAGTAAGCGAAGTTTGCGCTCGCCACGCTCGCGCCTGCGAGGCGTCCACGCTGTTCTCCTGCCAACGCATGAACGCCGACACCGCAACCAGCCCGAGCAACACGCCCAACGCGACGCTGACAAGCAGCCTTTTCCGATCTCGTGAACTCAACGACCTCCCCCTGGGCGAATCGGCCGACTCACAACGCGGCGATCACTTCGATTTCCACAGCGTCTCCCGCCGTGAGGGCAATCGGCGCCAAACGCACGATCGTGCGGCCGTAGGCGTTGGTCTCGACCTCGTAGGCCGTGCCCGGCAACGCCGCGCCGTCCCGCAAGACCTCCGTCACCGCGCCGGTCACCGGCACCGTCAACACCAGGTCGAAGGCGGCGTCGGTGGCCACCACGACGATGCGCCCGGCCGCGCCGCTGCGGCTGACTTCCAGGTCGAAACGACCGGCCCCATAGGCCAGGCCGTCGAGGGAAAACTCGTCCCATTCGTCGGGCAGGTGCGGCGCCAGGCCCACGCGCTGCTCCGGCACCGAGACGTCGATACCGGTCAGGTGGTACAGGAACGCGTAGCCCATGATCCCCGATTCCCAACTGCGGAAGCGGCCCGAGATATCGCACACCGCCCCGAAGGGTTCACGCAGGAGCCACAGGTGACCAAAGTCATCCACGATCACTGCCTCGTCGGTGAAGCCGGTTTTCGTAAACACGTTCCGCCACCGCGCGAAGGCTTCGTCGGCCAGCGGGTGGAACATCTTGTCCAGGTTGTTGAGCCAGTAGCCGTGACTCATCCCGGTTAACACGCCTTCTTCAGCGTGCGGCATCAGCAACCTGAAAAGAGGCGGCAGCGGCGAATAGAGCAAGCCGTTGGCATGCCCCAGGATCTCCAGCGTACTCTCAAAATTCGAGACGACGCGCGGGTTGTCCAGCGGCAGGGCGCTCAGCCAGATCGGCATGGTGTTCACGTCTTCGTAGGGTTGCGCGAAGGGCTCGCGGGTGTCGGTTTGCGCCTTGACCGCGTAGCGCCCGTTAGCGGGCATCCAGTAGGTATCCTCCAGGCAGGTGGTGACCCCTTCGACCAAATCCTCGAACACGACCTGGTCGTCGGTGTAGCCCAGGTCCGCGGCCATCTCGGCCAGGAAACGGCCGGCGCGAATCACGAGCAGCGAGGAGTAGGACGAAAGCGTGGACTCATCGGGCTCCGCCAAGAAGTTCTCCCCGAACACCGCCTCCATCAGATCTTCGAAGGTCTCATCGCTGGAAAAATGCAGCAGACAGTCATCGACGTATTTCTGCTTGAGCAGCGCGTGCTTGAGCATGCCCCAACGCTCGATGATCGGCGCCGTGTCGCCGGTGGCCCGGTAATAGTTTTCGTATTCCAGCACCAGTGCGCTCGGGCTTTCGGCGCGGGTGCGGCCGTTCATGACGCCCAAATTGTCCCAGTCCGGTTGCGCGGGCAGGTTCGACACGTCCAGGTCCACTTCCATCGCATTGGGAATGCCGCCGCGCAGCACCATCGCGCCCCACATGTAATCGACCATGTCCTTGAAATCGTCGTTCAGGCCGATCAGGGGGTAATAAAGCGACGGCCCATGCAGGTCGCGCAGCCACGTGTTGGAGTATTGGCTCATCTCCGCGACCGCGCCGCTGACCGCCTGGTTGATCTTGATCGCCACGGCTTGCGCCTGCATCAAGTCGTTGAATTTCTGGTCGGGCGTGTTGAACACCGTGATCTGCGACGCCCACTGGTCCCACCACTGCACCGTCGCCTCCAGCAGCGCATCTAGGCCGGCGTTTTCAAGCGCCGCAAAAACCCCCGCCGCATCCTTGGTGTCGATCGTGAAGGCCAAGGGCAGCGTGACGACCTTCTCCTGACCCGGCGTCAACGAGCCTATCGGCACGACTAACTGCTTGCCGCTTTCGCCCGCCAGCGCGTCCACTTCGAGGGGCCGGGACGAAAGCGTTCGCCCGGTGTAATCGCTTTCGGTAAACAGCCCCGCGTCGAAACGCCCGATGTAGGAATCCACGCGCAGCGCCACGTCCTCAAGCGTCATCTGGCTGATGTTGCGCACGATCCACACGCTCACCAGCGCATCTTCGGCCAAAACGTCGTCGGCCCCGATCGGCGCGAAATTGACGCTGGTCCACTCCACAACGCCGTTCTTCGCCTCGGTGATCACCACCGCCGAGTTGCGCACGCGGCTGATCGCCTGCCGCAGCGGCAGCGCCTCGCGGTCGCCGACGTACAAATGCGGCCGCTTGTCGGTGAACCACTTGAAATCTTTCTGGTAGTTCGGCCCGCCCAGGTTGTGCCACCCGGCAAAGGGGCTTTGGTCGCCCAAGATGCCGAAGACCTTGCCGTTGCCCACGCCCATCGCGCCGAAGGTGCGGACCAAAGGCGGGTCGGCCATGTCGATTTCCTGCGCCCACAGGCTGCGGTTTTGCAGGTAAGGCCGATCCTTTAGCCACTGCGCGAGGTTTTCATCATCGTCATCGTCGTCGTCCCCGGCGGTGTCGTTATCGTCGTCATCATTGTCGTTGTCGTCGTCGTTATCGTCATCGTCGTCGCCGGTGGTGTCATCGTTGTTGTCATCGTCGTCGTCATCGTCGCAGCCGACGCCCGCCGACACGATCATCAAAACCAGCACCAACAAACCCAAGAAACGCCAAACCTGCATTATACCCTCCCCATCCCGAGGTCCTATTACGGCACGGGCATCGTCGCGGTTTTTGAACATCCGGTCAAATCGCCGGCGTTTCGCCCTCACCCCCGGCCCCTCTCCCACAAGGCGCGGGGAGGCAGCCCGCCGACGTTTTCAACACCGTCTCCCCGAACGGCCTAAAGTTTGGTATAGAAAACGGGAGTTAGCGACAACCGGAAAGGAACGCCTATGGCGACCGCGCGTAAACGGAAAAGAGATGTCGAAAAGACCTATCCGAAAAAACAGTTTATCGAAAAGCTGCGCCGCCTCGCCGACGCGCTGGAGAACGACGAAGAATTCAGGATACAGATCGCCGGTCGGCGCATCTACGTTCCGGTACGGGCGATCGTCAACATCGAGCACGAACGCGGCTCCAAGGACGAGGAAATCGAATTCCAAATCAAGTGGAAGCTGGAATAAAGATTGCGATAGTTCCCTGAATTCCTCCGATCATTCTAATTAAGGGTACACCACACTTAATTGGTCGCCTTCTGCCCGCGTGATCAACACCAGCCCCCGGCGACAGCACGCCCGTTTTCGATCCGCACGTTAGCCCGCCGGAGTGCGCAGAAAGACAAATTACGATAAGACACTCGAACTCAGGGTGTCGCTCGGACTCGACGAATGTCGAGCTCCGGAAAAGGCAAGCGGCACCTACGTGTTCTCTTTTATGATATAATGGGGTATACATGAGGCACACATACTTCTAAGAAGAGGTCATCGATGTTTACGGTAAGATTGGGTGATAAGGATATTCCCGTACGGGACATTGCGGCCCTAGCAGAAATGATGCAGGCAGGCCGGATTCGGGCGAACACCGCTGTATATGACAACACAGCAAACACTTGGCGAAGGGCGGAAGACATTGTGGTACCCCCCATTGTGGCGCCGGCTGTCTCGGGGGCATCGCCTTCCGTAGCGGCGGAGCAAACAGAGGCGTCGGGTTCCTATTCATCGCCGACCGGCGTTCCCGGCCTATCGACCGGCTACGTGCCGGGCCGACCAAAGACCACACCGGTTTTGGCCATTGTGGCATTTGTTTGCAGCATCGTCGGAATGGTCTCGGGCTTTCTGCTTGGAATTTTCGGGATAATACTCGGCTACAAGGCGCGCCGCCTGATTGACGACAATCCGCAGCAGTACGAAGGCCGCCGCTTCGCAACCGCCGCCATCATTCTCGGGTGGATTCAATGTGTCATATTTCCGGTGGTAATCTTGATGCTAATCCATATTCCAAACGTTGTGCAACTCCGTGGCAAGGCTTATAACGCTTCGGCTCAGAGCGTGGGGTACCACGCAAGAAACGCCCAGTTGTTGTATTACCAGAACAGCGGAGACGTGAACAATGCAACGTATGCCGATAACTTGGGCGATCTGCTCGCTTGGGACAATAACCTTACTGACGATCCGGACGTGACTTTCGCTTTCGGTGTCTGCAATTCGGATGGCTACACATTCACTGTGCAGCATGCCAAGGGCGATGAAACATATGATTTCACGCACTAGAAAAGAGCTTTTTTACGGCGGCCGCCCCGGCCAGGGCGCGCCCGACTAGCTTTTCGGTGGACTTGCCCTTGGGCCCGGCCACGACGGCCAACAGGTTTGCGGGTGTTCGTTCGCGCTTTTCCCGCCGTTTCTGATCGTGGCTCATGGTTGCGTGCATCACCAGTGTCTTCCGACGCCCGATTGTCGTTTCGCGCCCGTAACCTGCACCCAGTTAAGGCACCACTGATTCTGTTGGTTCGACACCCTGTTGCCGTTGGCGAAGGATCGAAGCTCCGAACCCGACGGCACACGATATGATGGCCTCGGCCACCGTCGCGCCCTTGGCTTGCAGCACCTCAACCTGCCGCAGCGTCCGAATCGCCCGGTCCACATTCGTCCTTCTTGCCACGTGCCCCCTGATAAGCGAGCCCGAATCCACCACGATCGCTGGGCTCTGTTTGTGGGGGCAGTCCGATCTGGATGCTGTTCCAACATGAAAAGTTGACCCGAAATGACGGATGAACTATGCTGAACTTCAATAGGAAAGCACCTCTCGGCGGCGCCTGTATATGCTGCCGATAAACGAGTCGGAGAGATCGTTATAAAATTACGCCCCAAAGTCCGTCTCGTCCATTCCCAGCGAAGGAGGAATTCATGTACCGGAACGTCTTAACCTTATTTATCGCCATCGTGGCGATCGTCGCCGTCGCCGGCGCCGCCATGGCGCAGGAACTCAATTGGTGGTCGGTCATTTACACCGATAGTTCGACCGAGGGCGGCTCCTCGGGCTCCGCCTTGCTTAACGGTGACGGCCAGATCACCGGTCAGCTCACCGGCGGCAACGCCTCTTGCGACGTGCCGTTGAACGATCCCAACTACTACGACCTCTACGGCCAGTTCGGCAAATCGTGGAATTTGGGGCTTTCCGACTACCTGGGAAGCGGCAAAGCCGCCGGCGACCATGAAGTAGACGCGGCGATAATGCCCGACGCCCTGGCGCAACCGAACGAAGCCGTCACTTCGCCCGGCCTGACCATGCAGCTTCCCGCCCAACCGGGGCATACGGTCGTGCTCACCGACGACGCCGTCGACGCCGCGCAGCGCAAATTCGCGGAAATGTCCCGCGCCAACATCAAACGCCAAATGACCGGCGTGCACGTTGCAGTTCCCACCTTCGAGCCGGACCTTTGGGAACACCTCGACAACGGACAGGGCCTCACTTCCTGGCGCATTGCCCTGCGCGCCCCACAGGCCAAAACATTGCGCCTGCACTTCACGCGCTTTAACATCAATCCCGCCGATGCGGTCATCGTTTACGGCGACCCGACCGCCGCTTTCGGCAAAACCGTCGAACCGTCCCGGACCGCCACAACCGTCGATTTCTGGGGACCGATCACCGCGGGCGACCTCGTATTTCTGGAGGTTGTCACCGCGTCGAAAACCCCGCCGGACGTGACGGTCGACAAAATCAGCTATGGCCTGCGGCAATTCTCGCTGACGCCCCAGTCGACCAAGGAAGGCGATTGCTACCTCGATCCGAACTGCTTCGTCAACGAGATGATCGGGCTAGACCAGCTCATGAACGGGGTTGGACAGATGATGTTCGAGGTCGCCGACGGCCAGGCGGTGTGCACCGGTACGATGATTCTCGACGAGGCGCAGACCTTCACGCCCTATTTTTACACCGCCAATCATTGCTTCCAAGACGCCGCGGTGGCCGACTCGCTGATCACTTCGTTTTTCTGGTACACCGATCAGTGCAACGGCACGGTCCAGCCCTGGGATCAAGTGACGACCTACACGGAGGGCTCGGACATCCTGGTGCAGTCCAGCGAAACCGACGTCCTGCTGCTTCAACTCGACCAGTTTCCGCCCCAGGGCGCAGCGTACTTCGGTTGGACCACCGCCGACCAGCAAATTAGCGACCCCATTTTCGTCCTCCACCATCCCGCCGGCACCTTCATGCGCATTTCCTTCGGCTACATCAACGGCGTCAACGACGCCGACGACGTCAATTTGGACGACGACGACGATACCGACAACGTTGACGACGACACCACCACCGACGACGACGATGACGACAACGGCGGCGACGACGACGACGACGATGATGACGACAGCTGCTGCGGCTGCTGAGTTAGCGGAAGATTAGACCAAGCGAAATCCCGTCTGTCGCTTGCTAAAACTCATCCGGCAATGAAATCCTAATTATGGGTAATTATGGAGACACCATACTTAATTAATCGCCTTCTGCCCGCGTGATCAACACCAGCCGCCGAAGCGGCAGCACGGCCGTTTTCGATCCGCACGTTGGCCCGCCGCAGTGCGCAGAAAGACAAGTCGCGACAAGACACTCGAACTCAGGGCGTCGCTCGGACTCCACGAATGTCGAGCTCCGGAAAAAGCAAGCGGCGTTTACGTATTTTCTTTTGTAACAGAAAGAAGTATACATAAGGCACACATATTTCTAAGAAGAGGTCGTCGATGTTTACAGTAAGATTGGGCGATAAGGATATTCCCGTACGGGACATTGCGGCCCTAGCAGAAATGATGCGGGCAGGCCAGATCCAAGCGAACACCGCTGTTTATGACCACACGGCAAACGCTTGGCGAACGGCGAAAGACATTCTGGCACGACCCATTGTGGCACCGTCTTCCGCAGCGGCGGAGCAACCAGGGGCGTCGGGTTCCTATTCACCGCCGACCGGCTACGTGCCGGGCCGACCAAGGACCACATCGGGTTTGGCCATCGGGTCATTTGTTTGCAGCGTCGTCGGAATGGTCTCGTGCTTTATGCTGGGAATCGTCGGGCTAATACTCGGCTACAAGGCGCGCCGCCTGATTGACGACAATCCGCAGCAGTATGAAGGCCGCGGCTGGGCAACCGCCGGCATTATCATCGGGTGGATTCAATGTGCGATATTGCCGGTGGGTCTCTTGGCGCTAATCGCGATTCCAAACTTTGTGCAACTCCGCGGCAAGGCTTATAACGCTTCGGCTCAGAGCGCGGGGTACAACGCAAAAATCGTCCAGGAGTTGTATTACCAGAACAGCGGAGACGTGAACAATGCAACGTATGCTGATAACTTGGGCGATCTGCTCGCCTGGGACAAAAACCTTACTGATGATCCGGGCGTGACTTTCGATTTTGGTGTCTGCACCTCGAGCGGCTACACATTCACTGTACGGCATGCCAAGGGCGATAGGACGTATGATTTCACGGACTAGAAAAGAAATTTCTCACGCCGGAGTTATAATCGACGGCGGACGACACGTCGCTCGCGCCGTTATGCTGAATGGGCGTCTCACATCGCGAATTGCTTCCCATACCTTGGAACTCGGTGCGAATGGGTGTCTGTGCACGCACGCACGCACAACATAGAAAAGGCTTTCGACGAAGGCCCTTGACTCACGCGGTTATGGATGTTCCTTAAATTATTGCTGGTAATTATCTGGTAAAAAGGGTATAATGCAACGAAGGGGTCTCTTTTTGGTCGAAATTATATTTGTAATAAATGTCATCAGTGCGATCGCAAGCATCTATGGTTGGATTAAGAGGTCGCCATTCAAGGCTTTCCCAATAACCGTACTTGCATGCAACCTCATATCGGTTTCAATGGCGATAAACGGATTCACCGCTGTCTCCCTGGTAATACTAGTCGTGGCAGTCGTTTTTCTTGTCCTGATTTATACGGCCAAACAATACGTTGCCGTAGAAGAAAACTTGGTTACAGCACAAGTGCATTATGATGGTGTGTCAAAAAAAGAAATGTTCAGAATACAAAAAGAATGCCAGAAGGGGTATTCATATGACCCAATTAAACTGTCCGAGGGAATCAGATTCGCCGCAGATAAAGGAATTGCACTGTCTGACCTTGTTCCTTTAATTCGAGTATCGAAAAAGTTAAGCATCGCTGTTTCCACTAACCTTCAAACTGCAACGAATCTCATTATTCTCCTTAGTCGAATGTTCGATGAAAGTAACTTCACCACAATAGCTGATAAAATCACGGTTACGTATAAGAAAGGTGTTTTACCAGGAGAGTTGGAAACTGCACTACAGGAGTACAAGGATGAGTGTTATATGCCCGAAACCATAAAAATGGACGAGCTTTTAGCTGCGATTATTACTCTAGCCGAAAAGGAGTTCCGGGGAGAGTACGCTGGGCAGGGAATGGCACAGATAATCAACGCACTGGGAAATTCCGGGGACAGTATATAGAAATTCCAGCGTTCGGCCGCCCCATCGGCGATTACCCGACGCTACCGAGCGTGGCCAACACCAGCCCCCGATCGCTTACTGACAAGACAAGCCGTAGGCGCTCTCCATGAGTTGAGTGAGGCGTGAAACAAAGCGGGATGGGGGCATGCCGTCAACGACATCGTGATCGCCCAGAATCGCGGAAATGGGAAATAGCGGGACACGATACTTAATTATTCGCTTTCTGTCCGCGCAACCAACACCAGCCGCCGGTGGCCGAAGCCGCCCGGCAACTCGTAGTCCACTGTTTTCACGGCGGTAAAGTCCTCCGGCAGGGAAGGCGCGGCGGTCGCCGCCAAAAACAGCGCCAGTACGCCACCCGGATTGAGCAAGTGCCCGAATTCGTCGGCCAGCTTCGCCGGCTCGGCCACCGCGCGCGCGGCGATCCAATCGAAGGCGGTGTCAAGTTTCTCGGCGCGGCCGTTTTCGATTTGCACGTTGGCCAGTTGCAGCGCGCCGCGCACCTGCACGAGAAACGCGGCCTTTTTCGAAACGCTCTCGGCACAAGTCACGTGCACGTCGGGCCGCAGAATCGCCACGATCAAACCCGGCACACCCGGGCCGGACCCAACATCCAAAAGCGCCGCGCCGGCCGGTATCGCCCGCGTCAGCGGCAGGCTATCGAGCACGTGATAGATGAGCGCCGCCTCCGGCGCGATCACCCGCGTCAGGTTTGTCTTGCGATTCCAGCGCGTGAGCATGCGGTGCCAGGTGCCGAGGGGCTCTGCGGACTCCGGCGGCAAACCCGCGGCGGGCCCGTGCAAGGCGAAGGCTTCGGCAAAGGTCATGAACATACCTCTCCCTACTGCGAGCACAGCAGCTTGGCAAGCGCGGGCGGGTGAGGCAAACTTGGCGCCATGCTACCCAGC
Source organism: Candidatus Lernaella stagnicola (assembly GCA_030765525.1). NCBI lineage: Bacteria > Candidatus Lernaellota > Candidatus Lernaellaia > Candidatus Lernaellales > Candidatus Lernaellaceae > Candidatus Lernaella > Candidatus Lernaella stagnicola. Next base: position 274,590 of record JAVCCK010000010.1, on the reverse strand, counting down.
AATCGCGATACCATCTGCGCACTGGCCACGGCCCGCGGCCGGGCGGGCATTGCCGTGGTGCGTCTGTCGGGCCCCGACGCCCTGGCGATCGGTTGGTCGCGCTTTGCGCCACACCGTTCCATGGACGAACCGCCGCCACGGCAAATGGTGCTCGGGCGCGTGCTGGACGCCACGGGCGAAACGCTCGACGAAGCCCTGTGCGTCTACTTCCCCGCCGGCGGCAGCTACACCGGCGAGCCCGTCGTCGAGTGGCAGCTTCACGGGAACCCCGCGATCGTCGAAGCGGCGCTGGAGTCCCTGCTCGCGGGCGGGGCGCGGCTGGCTGAACCCGGCGAGTTCACCCGTCGCGCGTACCTGGCCGGGCGCATGGATTTATCCCAAGCCGAGGCGGTTGCCGACCTCATCGAAGCCCGCAGCCTCGCGGCGGCTCGTGCGGCGCAACGGCGGCTTTCAGGCGCGCTGTCGGCCAAGGTGACCGAACTGCGCAACGTCTTGATCGAAGCGATGGCGCTGGCCGAGGCCGAAATCGATTTCCCCGAGGAGGATATCGGCGAGGTGGATCAAGCCCGCTTGCGGGCACTGGTCGAACAAGCGCAAGCCGGCGTGGCGGAACTGCTGGCCGGGCACCAACGAGCCCGCGCCTTGGCCGAAGGCGCGCAAGTGGCGATCGCCGGGCGGCCCAATGCGGGCAAGTCGAGCCTGCTCAACCGCCTGGCCGGAACGCGCCGTGCTTTGGTTCACCCGGAGGCGGGCACGACCCGCGACCGCGTCGAGGTCGAAGTCGTCATCGACGGGATCCCTGTCCGCCTGATCGACACCGCCGGGCTGCGCCGCCATGCCGGCGACGTGGAACAGCAGGGCATCGAACTAGCGCGGCAGGCCGTCGCCGAAGCGGACCATGTCATCTATCTGATTGACGGCGGGGTGGGGGTTACCGAGGCCGACCGCGAGCTGATCGCCGAGCTGCCCGAGCGGCGGCTGATCGTCTGGAACAAGGTCGACCTGCGCGCCCCGTCGACCGACTTCGCCGACCTGGGCGACGTGACCGTTTCGGCCACCGAAGGCACCGGCATCGACACCCTGCGCGAGCGCCTGGTGGTCGATTTGGGCGTGTCGGAGGATGCGTCGGAGACGCTATTGGCGACCATTCGGCACAAAAATCTGACCGAAATAGCGTCCGATCGACTCCAAACAGCGTCCGCTGCAACACAAAACGGTGTCGGAATCGAGCTGGTGGTCACCGATTTGCGCGACGCCGCGACCGCGTTGGGAGAGATCCTCGGCGAGACCACTGCCGATGATGTGCTGGATGCGCTGTTCGCGCGCTTCTGTGTCGGAAAATGAGCGAGCCCGGACGCCTCGACCGCTGGTTGCCGCACCTCATTGACGGCCTTGCGACCAGCGGCATCGTCTACCTCTTTTTCTATATTGCGCTGCAATTCCGCGACGATCTGATTCTGCTGCCCCTCCTGGTCGGGGCGGTGGCGGCGACGCTGGCGGGGCCGGGCCGCATTCGCCCGGTGCTGCGCGGCGTGTTGCTCTACCCGCTGCTGGCCTTCGCCGTGCTGATTTCCCCTTTAGCTACGCTGGTTTCGCCGTGGTCGCCCGCCGTGGCGGCGCTGGCGTTCGGTGCGCCCCTGGCGTTGCGTTTTGCCGACCGGCGCCGGCGACTGATCTGCGTTTTGCTCTGGATGCTGGCCGCGTTGCCCGCGGTGATTGTGCCCTTGTTGCGGCAGCCGTCGTCGTCGATATCCTTTGTCATTCTATGGGGTTTGGCGACGGCGACGCTGGCTCTTTTTGCGCTGCGACCCGAGGCGAACGCCCGCCCGCTGGCGGTTTTCATCCTGGCCCTGCTGCTTCCCCTGACGCCTCCCTTGGCGGCCCGCAACCTGCCGTGTAACGCCTCGGAATTAGGCCGCATTGTCGCGCAGGACGGCGTCGAAAAACTCTTCGATAACCAAACCAGCCTCGATTTGCCGCCCACCCGCATGGAAATGCTGTGCGACCCGGCTTCGGGGGTGCGGGTCGTCACTCCGCATGCCCCGTCCAAGCGGCTTGGTTTCCTCGATCCGGACGGCAAAACGCGCACGATGGTGCTGCTGGGCGACGCCAGCATCAAAAGCGCCGTGCACGACGGCAAGCTCTACACCGGGCCCAAGGGCTACATCCACGAAATCGACGTGCGCACCGGCGATTCCCGGCGCGGGCCGCGGCTAATGCGCTTTACTATCGGCGACTTACGCCTCGATCCGCAAAGCGGGCTGATCACGATGATCGAAGATCAATCCGGCTACTGCCACCTGGGGCGGGCCGACACCCTGGCCGGCGCGGGCCACCTGCCGATGCGCCTGCCGGGCGCTTGCATCCCCTTGTCGGGCGAGGAGGTGCTGATCAGCGAGGCGGCCTGGCCCGGGCGGCGGCTGCGGCGGGTACGGGTGGCCGACAGCGCAGTGTTGGCCGAAACCAAACTGGTCGACCTGGGCTTTCTCGAGGTGGCCGTCGACCGACCGCGCGGCTTGGTCTATGCGCCCTCCACCGTGCTGGGCCGCATCGTGGTGCTGGAACTGCAAACGCTGGCCGAGCGCGGCCGCTTCCCCACCGAGCGCGGCGTGCGCGGGGTGCTGGTCGACCCGGCGGGCGACCGCCTTTTCGCGTGGAACTACTTCGACGGCATCCTCATCGAGCATGCGCTGCCCGGCGGCGAAATCACGCGCCGCTGGTTCGTCGGTTCGCCCTTGCGCAAGGTCAACTGGGACTGCGACGGCCGCCACCTCCTGGCCGTCAGTTGCCTCGGCGGCTTTCGTATTGATCCGGAAGGCTGAGGTGCCGGACAAGGTCCGGTGCTGGGACCGCGTGCATCCGGCGACGATGTTGCCACAGCGACCGCTCCCGCTGGTCGCTTTGCGAGCCGGACAAGGTCCGGTGCTGGGACCGCCTGCATCCGACGACGATGTTGCCACCGCGACCGCTCCCGCTGGTCGCTTTGCGAGCCGGACAAGGTCCGGTGCTGGGACCGCCTGCATCCGACGACGATGTTGCCACCGCGACCGCTCCCGTTGGTCGCTTTACGAGCTTCGCAAATCGTGGCGCGTCTTGGGGCGCTTGTCCGAACCATCTGGGAAGGTCTGGTGGAGGTTGGACCTAGCGAGGACGTGGCAGTACCTCTGGATCTGCGCGAGGCACTCGATATGCACGAACGCCAGCTTGCGTATCCGACGCGGATTCGCGGTGACGCGGTTGTGGTCAACGAGGATGGTTCGCTAGGCAACAGCCTGTCGTTGCCGCACCGGTACCTCGTTGTTCGTGATGGCCCCGCGCCGCACGAAATCTACGACTACGAAACCTTTGCCGTGCTTTTCCCGCGCGGCGTCACCACGGCGGCCGAACTGAACCGTGTGCAGGCGCTCATTGACGCGCGCGGCGATCCGGAGAACGCCCGGGAAACCGGTTTCATCGCGTCGGGCGTTTACATCGCGGAACCGGAAGCGGTTGTACAGTGAAAACCATTATGTATATGATACGTAAGGAGAAGATGATGGTGCGTAAATCTTGGTTGCTGTTCGCGCTGGCGTTGTTCGTTGCTTTCACCACCGCTCACGCCGCCCACGCCGCAACTTATAACGTCAACTTTTGCTTCGAGCTTGAAGTGGATTACGGCTCGACCGTGTCCCAAGGCGACTACTGGATCAACAATTCCGACAAAGTCGCGCGCGGCATTCGCGCTAAAATCAGTGAAAACGGGGGCGACGTTGTGTACTTGGCGTACGTGGACGAAGACACCGGATGTACGCCGACCCTGTCATTGTCGTCGACCGAAAGCTATCAGGTCCGCTTATACAGCCACTCGCGTGTTTCTTATGACAATACGGTGAAAGTGTATATACACTATCCGGAAGACGTTTATCACCAACAAACGGTCGATTGGGCTTTTGTACCTAGCTTCAACGGAACCGCTCAATATACCTATGAGATTATCAACAACGTGCACGAAACGAACATCCTCGCCGCCGCGAGTTATGCCGTCGATCAACGTCGCGCCGGCCTTAGTGAGCACAATTTCTATTTCTACACGCAAGATTGCCCGAGTGGCGGCAGTTGTATGTCAAACGGTCGAATATTCCTCGATGCGCCGTACAAAGACGGTCTTCCTGAAGACAAAGGCCGCAACAGCAAATTTACGATTATTCACGAATTGGGTCATTTAATCGGCTGGAAAAGAGACGGGGACCAAAGTGCTGTTTGCAATTATGGAGACCAAGGCGAAAACAATTGCCTATCCATAGATCATCCTCACCATATGGATAGTCGGGAGTACCAAACCGCTGCGGCCGTTGAGGGGAATGCCCATTTCTATGCAGCGGCGATTTGGAACGATAAATACGATAACGATTGCCGCTACAAGGATTACGACTGTGAAAGCCCTGGAATCTTGGCTAACAAGCTTGGTGGCTGCGATGGAACACATGATAATCGTGGTGTTGAATGGGATTGGCTCAATTTTTGGTGGGATATGCACAGCAAGGCGGGTCTATCGGTGAGCGATATTTTCGATATATGGGATGGCGCGAATCCCCACGATTGGGTCGCGTCGTCGGTTTACAAGCGCTTGCGCGACGCGGCGCTTGATGAAGGCGTATATAAACTCGTTTGGGTCTATTGGGCCGGCCGTAATGGTGTAACCGAAGGGACTTGGGAATAGATCATATCGAGACACTAAGGTTGCGGGGGCGAAGGAGGAAAGCAAACCATGTCAAATAGAAAAATGGCCGTGCTAGTTGTGTTGGTTGCAATAATAATGCTCACAATTAGCTTTGCGTGTGAGAAAAAGGATGATAACAATCACGACGAGGATGAAGGTGATGACGACATCTCGCCAATTGACGACGACTGGGAGATCGGTTGTGAAGGTGCGAAATGTAATGACGGTAACGTTCAGCCTCGGCTGCTGGCGTTGGAGTTGACAGTCAACGGAGATGTTAGAGAGTATCCGGCGACCGTGCTGACTACCGACTATGTGAAGTTCGTCATTGAATATCTCCATCCACACCGGAATTTGCGTCATGGTTATCCGTTCATCGTAGTCGACGGTGTCCCACAATGCTTGGAAGGCCAGCAATTCTTGAACTTTACGTCTTCCAGCGAAGAAGAAGGGCCTGCTCAAATCGTTATCGATCCGCATTACTTCTTGGACGGTGAGGGTGCGCCGTACGGCTTCGAGATCTCCGATTTCTGCGGTAAGCACAGCAACCGCATTCCGGTGGATATTATCGCGCATCGGCCCGGCGAGACAAACGACGACGACGACGACGAAAAAGAAAAGTGAGCAAAGACGAAATTGGGCGAGGCGGAAAAATGAAAAAAACAGCTCTAATTATGTTTTTGATTGTGGCGGTGTTAGCGTTATTCTTGTTAAGTTTGAATTGTGCGAAGGATAACGATGACGACGATAATAATGAATCACCGTCAAATACACCGGGGTCTGACTGGGGCGATATCGGCTGCGAGGGCGCGAGTAGAGGTCAATGTGACGATGTTCCAACCAACAGCCAACCAAGGTTGCTGGCGTTGGAATTGACGGTCAACGGAGAGGTAAGAAAATTTCCGGCGACCGTGCTGACCACGGACTATGCGAAGTTCGTCATTGAATATCTCCATCCGTACTGCAGTCTAAACAGCGGTTATCCATTTGTCGTGATCAACGGCGAACCACAATGCTTGGAAGAAAAACAAATAAAAAACGCAAGCTGTTCGAGCGAAGAAGGCGGACCGATACAAATCGTTATCGATCCGCATTACTTCTTGGACGGTGTGGGAGCGCCGTACGGCTTCGAGATTTCCGATTTCTGCGGTAAGCACAGCAACCGCATTCCGGTGGATATTATCGCGCATCGGCCCGGCGAGACGGACGACGACGACGACGAGTGAACGGGGTCTTGGTAAAAAGCGGGACACGTAACAAGTGCATGTCCCCGTTTCCCCCAAGTCTCAGCCGCACAGCCTCCCCGCCGATGGCGGTGAGACTATGGCACCCTGGCAGTTGTCGCGCCGGGGCTTGCCCGGTCCAGGCTCAGCCTGGCGGGAAAAAACGCGGTTGGTTTCGCGTGGCGGCTTGACTAGGATGGCCTCATGAAAAGAATTATTTACTTGGCGGTATTCGTGGCCGTGACGGCGGCGCTGTGCGGGGCGGTGACGGGGGCGGGCGATGCGCCCAAGGGCATGGCCGCAATACCTGGCGGGTGGTTCACGATGGGCTGTTCGCCCGGAGATGGGGAGTGTTTCGAACGCGAAAAACCCAGCAAGCGGGTGTACGTGGATGCCTTTTTCATCGACACCCACGAGGTCACGCAGGCCGAGTACCTGCACGTGATGGGCGATAACCCCAGCCACTTCAAGAACTGCGCCAACTGCCCGGTGGAAACGGTGAATTGGAACGAAGCGCGCCGCTACTGCGCGAAAGTGGGCAAACGGTTGCCGACCGAGGCCGAGTGGGAATACGCAGCGCGGGGCGGGACGACGGGGGCACGGTACGGGGACATCGAAGCCGTTGCTTGGTATGACATCGAAGCCGTTGCTTGGTATAGAAGTAAAGCTGGCAAGAAAACCCACCCCGTGGGCCAGAAGCAGCCGAACGCCTATGGTTTGTACGACATGCTCGGTAACGTCTATGAGTGGTGTGAGGATTGGTTCGACGAAAAGTGGTACTCGCGGATGCCGGAGCACAACCCGATCAACACTCAAAATAAACTGGGCCGCGTGCTTCGGGGTGGTAGCTGGTTCACTGGCCCCCAACACGTGCGCGCGTCGTATCGGGGCGGGCATCGACCGACGGGTGCGACCTTCAACGGCGGGTTTCGATGTTCCCGGGATGGTAATGAGTGATGAGTTGAGGCGGCCGGATATTCGGGCGCGGACGTATGAGTTTTCGGTGCGGATTATCGACTTGTGTCAGGCCGTGAAACGCGACAGCGTCAGCAGGGTGCCGGCGCGTGCAGACGCCGGACGGGAAAAGCGGTTACGTGAAGGCCGACGCGCTCCAGCAAACCAAGACCAAGGGCGTCTTCGTGCCGATTATCATCGCGGCCGCCGCGCCGGTGGCCAAGGTCGTGATCACCAAGGCGATTGGGTGGTTCAAGAAGTTGTTTGGCATCTCGGACCAGAAGGCCGATCAGTTGCTTGGCGTCGGGCAGGAGTTGCTGGTGTTGGCGCAGGAGTCCGGGATGCTCAAGGTGCAGCTACCCATCGGCGCGAAAGACATCCTGCGCGTTGAAGCCAACACGTACGCGCCGTATCATTACGTGCCATCCACCGACGGCTGCGCCCCGACGATGACGTTCAAGGGCGGCAGTTTCTCCGTGGCCGGCGAGGTGAAGAACCCCACGGCGCAGATAATGGTGGAGTATGAGGTGTTGACGAACAACAATAACAACTAAGAGCACGTGTAATGGTTTGTTCGGTGTCCGGTGGTCGTTTTTGTGTTTGTTATTTATTGATCGGCTTGCTGTTAGCGCTGTGCGGGGCGGTGGCGGGGGCGGGCGAAGCGCCGGAGGGCATGGTGGTCATTCCCGCCGGGGCGTTCACGATGGGCGCGGGCAGTTCGCCGCCGCTGGGGCCGCAGCGAAGCGTCACGCTTTCGGCCTACTATATTGACCGCACGGAAGTCACCGTCGGCGCATACAAAAAATGCGTGGCGGCGGGGCGCTGCCAGTGGAACCCGAATGCAACCTCCGAACGCTTTTTCGGCGACGACCAACCCATGGTGCTGGTCAACTGGCACGATGCGAAAGCCTACTGCGAGTTCGCGGGCAAACGCCTGCCCACCGAAGCCGAATGGGAAAAGGCGGCACGCGGCGAGGCGGGTAATCGGTATCCGTGGGGCAACGAGTATGAGGCCAATCGCGCCAACCTGGCCGACACCACCGACGCCCCGGTCGACCTCGCGCTGTACCGATTCACCTGGCCGGTGGGCAAGGCGCCGGGCGACGTATCGGCCTACGGCGTGCGCGACATGGCGGGCAACGTCAACGAATGGACGGCCGACACCTACCGCGCCGACTACCACGAGAAAACCTCCGGCACGAACCCGCGGGCTTCCGCCAAGGGCGAGGATCCGCAAGGGCGGCGGACCTACACCGTGCGCGGCGGCAGCTTCGCCAACAACGGCGGCGAGGCGGCGCTTTTTCAGCGCGACGGTTGGCGGCATGCGGCGGGGCGCGGCCTGCGGTTGGGTTTCCGCTGCTCAAAGGATGTTCCATGAAACGATATCTATCCGGATTCGCGATTTTGTGGCTGGCGTCCGTGGCGCTGTGGGCCGGTTGCCGGGCCGATAACGGCGAATTGGCGCTCGTGGCAGGCGGCTCATTCATGGCGGGCTCGACGGCTCTTCTGACCAAGGACAACCCCGAGCGTCCGGCGCAGGTCGCGGCGTTTCACATCATGCGCCACGAGGTGACCGTCGCGCGGTACACCGATTGCGTGGCCGCGGGGGCGTGCGCGGCGATTCATTTGGCTGGTCCGTTCGGCCGCGACGACCTGCCGATGACGCACGTCACCTGGGACGAGGCGCAAAGCTACTGCCGATGGCGCGGCATGCGTCTGCCGACCGAAAACGAGTGGGAGCGGGCGGCGCGGGGCCGGGGCAACACGCTGTATCCGTGGGGCGACGAGTTCGCGCCGGAGGCGGCCAACGGCGGTCACGCGAAGGCCTGCCGGAAAAAGGACACCGTGTTTCGCTTTGCGGCGCCGGGCGGCTGTTTCCCGAAAGACCGTTCCGATTTCGGCGTGATGGACATGGCGGGCAACGTGGCCGAGTGGACGGCCGAGGTTTACAGTCCCGAGCCGGGACGAGGCGGCGACGCGGCGGTGAAGGTGGTCAAGGGCGGTTACTTCTATGCCGAGCCCAACCAGCTTTCGGGCGCGTGGCGCGAGGCGTCGCACCAATACGTACGCTCGCCGCGCATCGGCTTTCGCTGCGTGAAGGACGTGGACTGATCTACAGCGGCCGCGGGAAGGACGCCACGATCGGCCGCACCGACTTGTCGAAGGAAACCGGCACCCCGGCGAAGTCGTCGCCGATGTAATTGGCCCAGTCGAAGGTGTGCGGGTTTTTCAGGTAGTCCCATCCCTTGGGAACCGGGCCGTATTCCTCGATCGAAGCGTACTCTTCCAGCGACAGCCGCCGACCGTTCTTGAGGTAGCCCAGGAAACTCACGGCACCGACCACCCGTTCGAACTCGGCGAAAAGCTGCGTCTGCGAGGGGTAGGCTTCGATCATTTCGCGCTTGGCCTGCTTTTCGCGTTCGTTGATCACGTACCGCCAGCGCAAGCCGGGGTAGGCGGGGTTGAAGCGCATGGCGATCAGGATCGTGTACTCGTACATCGGCACGTGGATCAGCGGGACTTCGAGGCCGGTTTCGCGCTCGTACTCATCCAGGGCCAGGCGGGTGAAGAAGTGCGTCAGGTCGTGTTCGGGATTGCCGCCCTGGTAGCCGCCGGTGAAGACCACTTCGGGCCGGTGGGCGAAAATGCGGTCTTTGATCGCGTCGGCGATCTTTTGAAAGAAGGGTTTGAGGCGCAAGACCGCGGCGGGGTCCTTTGTGACGTACATCATGCGCCGGTAGATCTCGACCTCGGAGAAATCCAGGCATTCGGTGCGCGCGGCGTCGACTCCGGCGGCGGCGGCGCTATGGAGGGCCTCGGCCATGCGGATTTGCCCGTATTCTTTGGGCGCGAGGTCGGTTTGGAAGTAGAGGCCGTCGCCGTTGGTGACCCAGACGATGCGGGCGCGGTCGCCGCAGCGGGTCAGCGTGCCGCCGAAGGTGATTTCGTCGTCCTGGTGAGCGACGACGACCAGCGGCCGTTCCATGCGGTCAAGGGCGGTCAAAAAATCTTCGAGTGAAGTAATGGGCATGTGCTTTCTCCATGGATGCGAACGGATGAATTGTAAATACCAGGCCTTGGGTGCGCAAGGTGCGGGGTGATAACCTGCCCGCAACCGGGCGGGAGGTGAAAATGAAGGGCGGTTGGTTTGGGGTCGCGGCGCTGCTGCTGTTGGCGGCGGTGGTGTTTGCGGCGAACGATTCCGAGAAAACCGGCGGGCCGAACGCGGCGGCGCTGCGTTACGAAGCGACGGTTCACTTTTCGCGGGAACTGCCGGGCTCTTGCCGCGAGCACGCGGTGGAGCGGTTTCGGAAATTTCGGCGCGACGAGAAAACGAGTGACGCGCCGGTGGGCGTGGTTTTCATCGGCGACTCGCTGGTCGAAGGCTGGGCGCCGCTACCGCGCACGACGCCGCACGCGGCCTTGAATCGCGGCATTTCCTGCGACACGACGCTGGGCGTGCATGAGCGCTTGATTCGCGATGTGGTTGCAGCCAAGCCGCGGGTGGCGGTGATTCTGGCCGGGACCAACGACCTGACGCTCTTTCATCGCCTGGCGGCCCACGACCGCGCCTTTCACGTCGTGCAGAGCATCACCAGCCTGGCGCAGCGGCTGCAGGGGCACGGGATCAAACCCGTGGTGGTGTCGATTCCGCCGACGCGCGTGACGTTCTCGGGGCTCTCGGTGCGAGCGACCAATCTGCTCATCCGCGACGTGAACGGCGACCTGCTGCGCAACTGCCGCCGCCTGGGGGCGGAGTTCTGGAACATTCATCGCCTCGTGAGCGACGCCAACGGGCAACTCAAGGAAGGCTTCACTTACGACGGCCTGCACTTATCCTCCGACGCTTACCAGCACATCAACCGGCATTTGACGTCGCGCTTGCGGGCCTTGTTGCGTTAGGCGAGGGGCTACACGCCGATCAAGCGATTCGCCGTGCCACCGAAAAAGGATTTGTGGTGCTCCTTCACCCAGTCGAGCCGCGCCCAGGCGTCGGCCTGCCAGGCGTAGGGAAAGGTGATGTAGGGGAAGTCGGAGCCGTACAGCAGGCGCTCGGCGTAAGGGGCCAGCGCGGCGGGCGCGGGATCCTGAACCTGTATCATCGGCGGCACGTTGGTGAACGAGACCTCCAGGTGCAGGTTGGGGAAGCGGTCGAGCAGCGCGAGATACGCGGCGGTGTCCGGCGCGCCCAGGTGCGCGATGACCGCGGTGAGGTTGGGGTTTTTCTCGAGTCGCCGGCGCGTGTTGTCGAAATCGAGCACGGCGCGTTTGTCGGGGTAGGGCTCGTTGCCGGCGTGCAGCACGCAGGGCATGCCGCGCTCTTCCAGCAGGTCGAAGGCCGGGTCGAGACGGCTATCGTGCAGGCCGACTTGCTGCACTTCGGCGTGGATTTTCATGCCGCGCGAGCCCAGCGTGTTCACGGCGTACTCGGCTTCGGCACGCACGTCGTCTTCGGGATGGACGGTGAAAAAGGGCACGATCTGCGGGTGTTGGCCCGCCTGCTCGGCGAGGTACTCGTTCAGGCCGCGGGCGATGCCCGGCTTGTGCGCGTAAGGCAGCGCCCAAAAGCGTTCGACACCGAAATGTTCTAGGTGTCGCAGGACGTCGGCGGTTTTGGGCGGGTAGGGCAGGTTCCAGCCCACGGCCTTGAACCAGTTGGCGATGGCCGCGAACAAGTCGTCGGGAAAAAGGTGCACGTGGCAGTCGACCGCAATGGGCGCGAGCGGCTTTTGCGTTACGGCGGCGGGTTTCCACTGCATCATGCGTTGTCCTTGGTCGCCGATTTGTCGACGGTTTGCAGAATTGTCACCTTGCCCTTGCGCGTTTGGCGAAGGTGGCCGTTGGTTTGCAGAGTTTTGATCACCGCCGTGAGTTCGGCTTCGGTGCGGCCGCGCAGGAACTTGCGGATAATTTTCGCGCGGGTCTGGCCCGTGGCGCAAAAGACGAGGATGGCGTCTTCCAACTCGTCGCCGAGCGGTTCGTTTACGGTAACCCGCGTGAAGCCGGGGTTGCCGCTCGGGAACTGTTCGCCCGGCGTGAAGGCAAGCTTGGCGGCATGGCGGCGCAGCAGGGCGTGCAATGCCGATTTGATCGAGCGATCGGCCAGGCCGGTCGTGCTGTAGCCGTGGACAACGGTGAGTTCGGCGCCCCGATGGTGCCGGGCCAGGCGGTTGTACTCCTCGCGGAAGGCGGCCAGCGCCTCTTTGACGGTCATGCCGTGTAGGTCGAGTTCCATCGTGCCTAGCGGGCGAACCACGTGGAGGGGTTGGGCCCCATCACGAAATCGATCGTGCCGCCGTTCACTATCTGGTCATGGGTGAAGAAGGGCTCGGTGAGGTCCTCTCCGTTAAGCTGCACCGACTGCACGTAGACGTTCTCCGGGCTGTTGTTCTCGACGCTGATGGTCAGGTCGCCGCCGGGCAGGTGGAGCACCGCGCCGTCCCAAAGCGGGCTGCCGATGGTGTAGATATCGGAGCCGGCCAGGGGGAAGAAGCCGAGCGAACTGAAGACGTACCAGGCCGAGAGCGTGCCGCAGTCGTCGTTGCCGTCCAGGCCGGCGGGCTCGTCGCGGAACTTGGCCTCCATGATCCAGCGCGTGTATTTCTGGGCGAGGTCGGGGCGGCTGGTGTAGTTGAACATGTAGTTGTGGAACATGTTCATCTCGTTGCCGAACCAGTAGTAGGTATCGGGCAGCAGCGCGTTATCCGGACCGCCCTGGCCCATGCGGAAGGCGTAGTCGAGCTTAGTGACGAAGTCTTCCTCGTTGTCGAACAAGCCGATGAATCCTTCCGGATCATGCGGTACGTAGAAGCTCCAGTGCCAGGCGTTGCCCTCCACGTAGTACTCGCTGAACACATTGGACCGCCACCAGCCGTCCAGGAAGTTGCCGTCGCAGGAGCGCGGCTCCATGAACTTGGTTTCCGGGTTGAAGTGCTCCACGTAGTTCTGGCTTTGCGCGAGCAGTTGCGCGGCGTCGGCGGTATAACCCAGCGCGTCGGCCCACCAGGACATGGCCGCGTCGTTGTAGTAGTACTCCAGCGCGTCGCTGGCGCCTCGCGCCCTGTTCTCCACACAGATGTAACCCTTATCGAGGTAGTTCTGGAGGTCCGTGCGTCCGCGCGGCGCGGTCGGGCTGGTGGCCACTTCGTACGCGGCGTCGTAGGCGGTTTGGACATCCCACCCGTCGATGCCTTTGAGGTAGGCTTCGGCGAAGACCATCATGGCGCTGTTGCCGATCATGCAGCCGGTGTAGCCGTCGCCGGCGGGCCATTGGGGCAGCGCGCCGCCTTGTTCGATCATCCGCACGAGGGACTGCATCATGTCGCCGCTTTCTTCGGGCTCGATCAAAAAGAGCAGCGGGTGCTCGGTGCGGAAGGTATCCCACAGCGAGAAGTCGGTGTAGTAGTCCACGCCCTGGTCGTCGTGAGTGGCTTCGTCGAACCCGCGGTACTTGCCGTTGGGCTCGCTCCATTTCGTAGGCATCATATGCGTGTGGTAGAGCGCGGTGTAAAAGATGCGCCGCTGCTGCTCGGTGCCGCCGACCAGTTCGATCTTGCCCATGACATCGCGCCAGGCGTTCTGGTTGTCGGCCACGGCGTCGTCGAGATCCCAATCCGGCATCTCGGCGGCGAGGTTGGCTTCGGCCTGGGCGACGCTCTGGAAACTAATGCCCACGCGCAGCAGCACGGGCTCGCCCTTGGCCACGTTGAAACCGAAATACGCGCCGACGTCTTCGCCCTGCGCCGAGGTTTCACCGCTTGACGTGTTCCCGTTTTCCCAGATGCCGTGCTCGGTGAAGGGTTCGGAAAACTGCATGGCGAAGTAGATCATCACGCCTTCGTTACGACCGACCAGGCCGCCGTCGTGGTGGACGGAGCCGGTCATGGTTTGGTTCGGCACGTCGATTTCGAAGTCGGCGGTTTCGATCCAGCTATCCTCGATTTTGGAGCACGGATTGACCACGAGGTAGCGGTCGCCGTCGCCCATCCAGGTGTAGCGGTGCAGCCCGGCGGACGCGCGGGCGGTGAGTTCGACTTTCACTTCCGGGTCGGTCAGGTACACGGCGTAGTAGCCGGCCTCGGCGTATTCGTTGGTCTTGATAAAGTTGCTGCGGTAGTTCTTTTCGCTGATGGTGCGGCCGGGCGCTTGGTTCATCGCCATGACCATCAGGTTGCCGTAATCGGCCGCGCCCGTGCCGTGGAAATGGGTGTGCGTGAAGCCGCGAATCTCGGTGTCGGAGTAGATGTAGCCCGAGAAGTGGTTGAACGTGAAATGCATGCCGAGCCAAGACGTATCGGGGCTTAGCGACATCAGGCCGTAGGGCCACTTGGGGCCGGGGTAGCCGCTGGCGTAGCCGAAGGCGAGGCCGCCGGTGCCGATGAAGGGGTCGACGTAATCGAGCACGTCGGGCGGCGCGGTATCGTCGTCATCGTCATCGTCATCGTCATCCGTCGTGTCGTCGTCGTCGGCGGTGTCATCGTCGTTGCTATCGTCATCGTCGTTGTTATCGTCGTCATCGTCGTCGTCACCGGGCGTGACGTCGTCGTTGTCATCGTCGTCGTCATCGCCGCACGCAACCACGGCACCAACCAGAGAAACAACCAGCAAGAGAATCCAGAACCAGCGAAACGCGCTCATGACAGCCTCCTCGGGCGTTTTTACAGGCCGTCATGGTACATCGGGATGCGCGTCGTCGGAAGCGGGGTGTCAGCGGGCCATTTTGGTGAAGAGGATCTTCATCGTGTTGAGAAGCGCCTTGATATCAAATCCCAAATTCGTGTGCTTGATGTAGTACAGATCGAGCTGCAGCTTCTCGCGGGCGTCCTCAACCGAAGCGCCGTAGGGGTAGCGCACCTGCGCCCAACCGGTGATGCCCGGCTTCACGACGTGGCGCTGGTTGTAGTAGGGGATGACCGCCGAAAGTTACTTGACGAAGTAGGGCCTTTCGGGCCGCGGCCCCACGAAGCTCATCTCGCCTTTGAGCACGTTCCACATTTGCGGAATCTCGTCGATACGAAAGCGGCGGATGAAGCGACCGACCGGCGTGACGCGCGTGTCGTTTTGCGCCGCCCAGACCGGGCCGGATTGCGCTTCGGCGTCCATGTACATCGAACGGAACTTCAGCAACATGAAGGTCTTGCCTTGCAGGCCGACGCGCTCTTGCCGGTACAAGACCGGGCCGCGGCTGGTCAACATGATCAGCATGGTGAACAGGATGGCGATCGGGGCGGTCACCACAATGCCGACCATGGAGGAAACCAAATCGAAGGCGCGTTTGAGAAACAGGCGCAGGCGGTCGACTTTGAACCCCTCGGTGAACACGAACCAACTCGGGCGCAGGGATTCGAGAATGATCTTTCCCGAGAACAACTCGTGGAAGGTGACGTTGTCGATAATGCGCACGCCGGTGAGTTTGAGTTCCATCAGTTCTTCGGTCGGTAGGTTTCCGCGCTGCTCGTCCAGGGCGACGATGATCATGTCGAGGGGGAATTCGTCCGCGATTTTGATCAGTTCCTTGGCGTGGCCGAGCACGGGAAAGCCCAGGACGTCTTCTTGATCCGAGTGCTTTTCGGTAATGACGCCCAGCACGTCGTAGCCCGAGTGCGCGTAGCGCAGCACGTCTTCGAGGACGGATTGCGCGGCGCGGCCCGAGCCGAGAATCACGACCCGCTGCGTGAAGCTGGACTCGCGGCTGAATTCGTTCCACAGCAAGCGGTAGATGATGGTGGCGAAAATGGAGATCGGCACCGTCAACGTAAGGATGTAGTCACTCGTTTTCGGCGTGTCCCAGATGGAATCGATCAGCGTAACGAGCAAAATCGCCGCGATGAAAGCTTTCAGCAGATTGGTGAAAAACTCGCGGAAGGAAATGTGCAACGCCACTTCGTACAGATCGAAGTAGTGGTAGCAAAGCTTGATCACCATGTACAACAGGAAAAACGAGCCGAGTTTCTCAACGGTAAATACCGGATACGCGTCGTACAGAAAACGCAGGTACCCGGCAAGCGAAATGCACCCCAGGACGATCAAGTCCTGGAACACCGTAAAGACAAAGGTACGGCTTGTGTTGGAACGCATCGTTATCCTGCCACAATTAGAGTTTTATCATGAGCCACGCGGTGCCGCGGAGTCAAGGTAAAACGGGAGCTTTGGTTTGTGGTGACTGTGAGATTCGGCTATACTCACGCCGCCGGAAGGCCTGTTTTTGTTGGATTTGTATTGCGGAGGATGTGTCTCATGAAACGCTCAATAGTGTGGCTGGTAATACTCGTGTTTGCCCTCACCCTGGCTGCGGCTTGCGGCGGCTCCGGAGGCGACGATGAAACCGCGACCGACCGCGCCACCGACGATGACGAAAGCCCGCCGGTAACTCCCGGCGACGACGATGACAACGACACCTCCGGCGACGACGATACTTCCGGCGACGACGACACCGGCGGTGACGACGATGACGACGACAATGATACCTCCGGTGATGACGACACGACCGGCGACGATGATGACGACACCGCCGGCGACGACGACGATGACGACGATAACGACGACGACGATGATGACGACGATAATGACGACGACGACGATGATGACAATAACGATGATGACAGCTCGCCGGTGCCCGACCCCACGGCAGAAATTATCTCGCCCGAAAACGGCCAAACCTACGTCGGCGTCAACGTAGACGTGGACATTGCCGTGTCCAACATGGACACCTGGGTCGTGACGCTTAACGGCGAAGATATCTCCGGACAACTCACCGCGACCGCCACCTCGATCACCGGCAGCCTGACCGGCCTGACCGACATCAAGGGCGTCTACAGCCTCTTCGTGCGCGTCGACAACGCCGCCGGGTGGGCCACCGATAACGTCAGTTTCACTTACGATCCCGGCGATCCGCCGAGCGTGGACATCGTGGCGCCCGTCGGGGGCGAAACCTATATCACGCCCGAAGTGGATGTGAACATTGCCATCGGCGAAGTGGACACCTGGTCGGCCACGCTCAACGGCGACGATGTCACCGATCAACTCAGCGCCTCGGCAACCAGCATTTTCGGCTCGCTGGGCGGCCTGACCGCGGGCGCGCATACCTTGCACGTGGACGTGTCCAACGATCTGGGCGCCAACTCGGACGAAGTGTCCTTCAACATGTCCGACGGGGCGTATCTGGACCTGCAACTCTCGCACGCCACGGCGCAGGTCGGCACGGAAGTGACCCGCGCGGTGACCGCGTACGACGAAGAAGGCAACGACATCACCGGCAGCGTGACGGTCAACCACACCGTCGCGCCGGAAACCGGTTGGACGCAAAACGGCGAGGTGTTCACCTTCATCGCCACGGGCGAATTCGTGTTCACCTCCAGTTGCGAATTCGCCGGCAAGGAACTGCTTTCGGACACCGAAACCCACTACGCATTCGACGAAATCCCCGCCTCGATCAGCCTGGCGGTTTCCTCCACCGATATCCCCGCCGGCAGCACGGTCATCGCCAACGCCTTGGCGCTCAATCAATTCGACGACCCGCTGCCGGATGCGCAGATCGTTTTCACGGTCACGCCCGGGATCGGCGTCACGCAAAACGGCAACCAATTCACCTTCGTCGCCACCGGCTCGTTTGAACTGAAAGCCGAGGCGCTGGGCTATCCGGCCGTGTTCTCCACCAAGACCATCGAGGTGCGGCCCGGCTTCCCGCAGGATGTGGATATCGACATCGAACCGCCGTTGATCTTCAACGCGGGCACCACGAAAAATTACACCGTGGAAGGCCAGGACATCTACGGCAACACGATCGAAGAAGGCTTCACGGTCTCGGTGTATCCCACCACGGGTATCACCCTGGACGAAGAGGCGCAGACGATTACCTTCATGCAGGCCGGCACGTTCTCCATACGGGCGACCTACCTGACGGTTTCGGACCAGGAAACGGTCATCGTGCTCGACTTCGCCCCGCCGGTCGTCGAGTGGACTTCACCTGCTCGCGGCACCTTCACCCAAGCCTCGCAAATCTATCTGGGCGGTAACGTCTACGACGTGGGCGGTGAAATCGCCGTGTTCCAGATCAACGACATGGATATTCCGTTCGCCGGGGGCATGTTCTATGTGCCTTTCCCGCTGGAAGTCGGTTTGAACATTTTCGAAGCCTACGTGGAAGACGGGTCCGGGCGCAGCGCGTTTTACTCGCTGAGCGTCTTGCGCGGCGATTACCTGCCCAACGGCTCGTGGGTCGATGACTCGGTGGGCGCGATGGTCACCGAAGGCGGCTTGGATGAAGTGGAGGCGATCGCCGAGGACTTCCTGGCCACCGAATTCAACCTCGAACAACTGCTCGAGGACAACCTGACGATCAACGAGGTCTTCGATCTGGGCTTCCTGGTGTGTACCGTCGACTTGGCGCCGGACAGCGTGTCGATCGATCCGATTCAACTCACGCTGAACGCGACGACCGGCTACATCGCCACCGAAGTGCTCATCAACAACCTCGACGTGAGCATTGCGGCCGACATCTCCTGCACCAAGGATGACGGTTCCGAAGTCCAATACACGGGGACGTTGTCGGCCGACTGGATTCGCGCCTCGACGCCGGTGTATGTGGGCTTGGACGGCAACCACGACCTGATGATCACCATCGGCGACATCACCATCAGCAAGCAGGGGCTGTCGCTGGTGATCAGCGGCGTCGACCCGCTGTTGACCACGGCGCTGCTCAACGCGTTGTGGCCGATCGTCGAAGACTACGCGAACCAGATCATCCAGGATGAAGTGCCCGCGATCATCGAGGATCTGCTCGGCGATTTGGAGTTGGCGTTCGAATTCGATTTGCTCGGGCACCAGCTTTCCGTGGAGGCCGAGTTCAACGATTTGGAGGTCGAGGAAGAGGGTATCGAGATTTGGCTCGACGCCATCACCGACGTGGACTCTTACGACCCGACCGTGCCGGCCCACGACGGCTCGTTCTACAAACTGACCTCGACGCCGCACTTCGGTCAAAACACGCCGGGCGGCCTGAACTACCAAATCGGCGCGGCGCTCAGCGGCAATTTGATCAACCAGATGCTGCACATCGTGTACCGCTCGGGCTTGATGTCCTTCACGCTGGATTCCACCACCGCGCCGCAATTCGGCTTCACGTGGGATATGACCGCGGGGGATCTCGAACTGTTCTTCCCGGGCATCAGCGACATCGCCGGGGCCGACGCCGAGGTGGCGATCGAGCTGAATCCGCTACTGCCTCCGGTGGTGGACATGAACCCGGCCGATGAGGTTGGCCTGGAACTCGAGATGGGCGAGTTCTTCCTGAATCTGTCGGTGGTGCCCGAGACCGGCGACCCGGTCGACGCCATGCAGATGGTGATCGCCCTGCAGGCGCCCGTCACCGTGGGCACCAACGTGGAAGGCACGGCTCTCGATTTCTCCATCGGCTTCCCGACGATCAGCCTCGACGTGATCGAGTCGATGTTCATTTTGCCCGACGAGTTGCTCGAGATTTTCCTGCCGGGGCTGGTGTCGATCGTGTTGCCGCTGATCACGGCGTTCCTCGACGAATTCCCGATCCCCGCGTTCGAGGGGTATTCGGTGTCGATCCTCGAACTGGCCCCGATCGGCCTGAACAACGCGTACCTTGGCGTCTACGGCGACCTGATTCAGGTCCCGCCGGACAAATGGCTTTGGGAGCATTATCTTCGTTAGATGTTGCCCGTCGGCTTGCCGCCAACCGGGATCGAGGAGCCAGAAAAATATGCGACAGCAAAGTATTGCCATAGCTCTTACCGCGGCGCTGGTTTTGATGGCCGGCGCCGCTTTTGCCACCGTCACCATTCCCGCCTCGGATGCCGACATCGGTTTTTTGGGCGAGCAGGGTGATAACATCGGCTTCATCACCGCGACCGGCGATTTCAACGGCGACGGCGTTACCGACCTGTTCATCGCCGCGCCGGGCGACTGATTCGCCGCGACTTCGCCCCGGGCGGGTGAACGTATTTTCGGACTGTTCGGCCCCTTCGACGACCTCTCGGGGTCGGTTCCCCTGGCCGATTACAAACCCGACGTGCTCATCTACGGACCACCGAATTGCGGCGGTTTCGGCGGCTCGCTGACCTTGGCGGATTTGAATGACGACGGCCTCGACGACGTGGTCATCGGCGATTTCATCTCGCAACCGGGAAGTTACATGTGGGCCGGTGAGGTCACGGTGATGTACGGGCGGGATGACACGCCGCCGGAATGGGTCGTCGACCTGACCGAAAGCGAGCCGGACCTGCGCGTCTACCACGACCGCGAATACATGCGGCTGGGCATCGCCATGGGCTCGGCCGATTTCAACGGCGACGGCGTCGATGACCTGCTGATCGGCTCCGGACCCTACGAAGACGCCGGGCGGGTGTACGTGCTGTTGGGGCCGATCGATCGCCCCGCGTCGCCGCGCACCATCGATCTGGAAAGCGAGCCGGCCGATTTCACGATTTTGTCGCCCGGCCATTTTGGGGACGGTTTCGGCAAGATCTTCGCGGTCGCGGATCTGGACGGCGACGGCAAAGACGACGTGCTGATCGGCGCGCCGGATTACACCGACGACGGCCATCACGGCGCGGTTTTGCTCTTTCTGGGGCGAACTCCTTCGGCTGACGGCGAGGATCTCAAGGATCCCGACGCCGTGATTTTCACCGGCGATGACGCGGCCTTCTTGCAGTTTGGCGTCGAAGTGGCCTTCGGCGATTACCTCGGCGATGCAACGCCCGACGCGATTATCGCCGACCCCTTCTACGACGTGGCGGGCAAGTTCGCGGGCGCCTTGCTCGTGATCGACGGCACCCGTCTGACGCCGGGCGCGTTGTTGGATGTCACCACCGACGGGGCCGATTTGACCCTACTGGGCGCGGGCGATTGGAACTACTACTTCGAACACGTCGCTCTCACGCACCTGCCGGACGCCAAGGGCGAGCCCAGCCTGATCTTCGCCGCGCCGAAAGAGATCTACGGTGGCTTTTCCTACAACGGCATCGCGGCGCGCATCGATACCAGTCGCCTGGATGGAATGGGCGACGAGGTGCCGGTGGCCGATGTGGACGCCAACGCGCTGTACTACGGACCCGCCGACCAGTTTTTCCTCGGGCAGATGGTGGAAGTGGCGGAGTTGAACGGCAACGACACACCCGATCTGCTGCTGGGGGCGAACGGCTTGTTCGGCGCGGAGATGGGCGGCGCGATCCTCGTGTTTTTCGACCACGTCGCGCCGGGCTTTCCGGGCGACGATGACGACGACGATGACGACAACGACGATAATGACGACGATAACGACGACAATAACGATGACGACGACACCGATGACGACACCGATGATGACGCGGACGACGCCGATGACGACGCCGGCGATGACGATGACGACACAAATAACGACGAAAACGACACCGATGACACCGATGCGGCGGGCGATTCATCCGACAACGGTGACGATAACGACGCTTCCGGATGTGGGTGCTGAGGCGGGAAGTTAGTTACACGCCAGCCGGCGTGCGGTCAAATCCCATTGTTTGATGATCGTCGATAGCTGCGGATGCGTGCCGCAAATTTCGTCGCGGAGCGCCGCGGCGTCCGACCAATTCTCGACGTATTCCGCGTTGAAAACCGCTTTGCCTGCCTGCAGGAAAGGAGAGAGCATGTCGCATTCGTCGTATGCGCGGCATTGTTCGTTGAGCGCCCAATCGAAATTGTCGACGAGTTCCGCAACTTGGTCCAAATCGTTTTTCAACCCGACCGACAGCCCTCGCGCGTGCGATTGCGCCGCCAGCCAGCGGTTGTAATCAAGCTGGTCAGCGTTGGTCAGGCCGAAGCCGTTGGCGTTGGTGTAACCGTCGACGTTGTCCGGTTCCACGGCGTCGCACCCTTTGGCCGCGGCCAGATCAAGGCGTTTTTCCATCACGTTGCGCACGGCGTGATTACGAATATCCAGCCAGCGCTCGTCGGGCCATCCTTCCAGCGTTTCGCCCTTTACCTGCGCCGGGAATTCGTCCGCATCTTCCCGCCAGTTTTCCCAACTTCCGGCGGAGAAATAACAGATCACCGTACGCCCGTCCGCCTGCAATCCGGCGATGGTTGCAACTTCGACGTCGAACAGATCGATGTCGTACACGTCCACGTCGAAGGAGTCGTCGATCGGTCCGAGCAGTTGCCACTGCCACGTCGTTCCCACCGGCGGCGACCAGTCGCCGCCCGCGTGGTGGTTGCCATTGTCGTCGTTACCGCCGCAGCCGGCGGTGATTGCAAGAAGGGTCGCGGCCAACCATAAGACCGCGGTTGGAGTGGTTCGAATCATTGCGTGCCGCTCTCCACATCGTAGGCCGAGCTATTTTCCCGCAGAGCGGGAAGCGTTGCAAGCTACGCCCGCCAGTCCATTTCGTTGACTCCGCGCGTCGCTCCGTTTATCCTCTACCCGCAACAACGGTCGGGAAACACGGCTTTACCAACGAGGGGATTTCTGCATGCCCAAACCCAAGGTGGTTTTCGCCATCGGTCGCGAAGAACGCCCGGTGATTTTTACTTTCGCCCCACTGGCAGCCATGCGCCTGGCGGCGATCCTCGACGACCACGGGTTCGACGGCCGCATTCTCGACGCCAAACGGCACCCGCATGACTGGGAAAACGCGGTCGAAAACGAACTGCGGGACGCGCTGGCGCTGGTGATCATCGGCAAAGTCGGGCGGCAACTCGTCGATTTAATCACCGCCACGCAGGTGGCCAAAAAGGTGCGGCCCGATCTGCCCGTCGTGTTTTCCGGCTGGCAGGCGTCGATGGCGCCCGAGGCGAACCTGGGCGAGCCGACGCTCGATTACTGCACCGTGGGCACGTCGGAAACGACGCTGCCCGAGTTGATGACCGCGCTGGCCGGCGGCGGCGACGTGTCGCAAGTGCCCGGACTCGCCTACATGGAGGGCGGCAAGCTGCGGCTGACCGCGCCGCGCCCGCTGGACAAAAACCTCGACGATTTCCCGTCCGGGTGGGACAAGGTCGACCTGGACTGGTACATCGGCCGCGACGGCGGGCGGTGCCAGCAGATGATTCAGGGCATCGACCGGGCGATCAATTACACCTCGTCGCGCGGGTGCCACGGCAAGTGCACCTTCTGCCACATCACCTCGCTGTTCGAGCGTGGCTGGTTCGGCCAAAGCGTCGAGCGCGTACTGGCCGACATGGAATTACTCATCAAGCAGTACCGCGTCGAGGGCTTCGATTTCCACGATTCGAATTTCTTCACCAACAAGGTGCGGGCGCGTCGCGTTATGGAGGGGATGATCGACCACGGCCTGGTCGTGCCCTGGCGCACCAGCGTGCGCGTCGATCAAATGCTGCGCTACGAAGAAGATTACATGCAACTGATTCATGACAGCGGTTGCCGCGAACTGGCCATCGGCGGTGAGTCGGGCAGCCAGCGAATCATGGATTTGATCCTCAAGGAAATCCGGCCCGCCGATGTTTTGGAATGCAGCCGGCGGGTTATGAAGTACGGCATTCACCCTGTGTACTCGCTGATGGTCGGCTTCCCCGACGAGAAAAACTGGCACGATACAAAGCACACGTTGCGCTTCATGGCCGAGCTCAAGGAATTGGCGCCCGACGCCGACATGTCGCACTTCTACTACACGCCGTTTCCCGATACGCCCCTGTACGACTGGGCCCACGAGTTCGGGCTGCCCTACGCCAAGCGGCTTTCCGATTTTGTCATCTACAGCCCGTACGACCCCGAAATGCCGTGGGTCGACGAAAAACTGGCGCGCCTGCTGCATATGGCCACGCGCTTCTATTTCAAATTCGCGATCCCCGACACGGTGATGCAGGAACGAATGCGCACCCACAAACTGCGGCTGCCCCTGCGCCTGCTGCACCGCCTGAGCCGCTGGCGTGTGTTCAAGCTGCGCTACGAGTGGCCCCTCGAGTACAAGCTGGCGCGCTTCGTCAAAGACACGGTCATCGGCAAGTGGGGATGGTTCAAAGGGCTGCGTGAGGTTCTGTAAATGACGCTCGAATTGCGAACGGTGTCCGATCGGGACGGCCTGCAACAACTGCAGGAACCGTGGGAAGCGCTGTCGGCCGCCGGGGCCGGGGACGCGCTCTTCAGCTCGTACGCGTGGAATGCGACATGGTGGAAGCACTACGCCGAACTGGGGCAATTGCACATCGTGGTCGCCGAGGACGAGCAGCGGGTCGTGGGCATCATGCCGCTGTTTCTCGCGACGCGAACCTTCGGCGAAGTCGAAATCGACATGATCGGCGAGCGCAAGATGCCGGTGCCGGGCAAGGGAACCAAGGTGCGCGTGCTGGCCTACCTGGGCAGCGGCGAAATCTGCTCGGATTTTCTCCAACCCCTGGTGCTGCCGGGGCGGGAGGAAGAAATCGTCGACGCCATGCTCGGCCATCTGAAAAACTCCGGCGGTTTTGACGTGATCGATCTGTGCGACATGCCCGCCGAAAGCCCGGTGGCCCCCGCGGTCGGCAAGAGCCTGGCGCGACACTTCGGCGGGGCGCGGCGGCGCTTTCGTTACGTGGCGCCGTATGCCGAGTTGATGGGCGGCTACGATGCGTACCTGCAAACCCTGAGCAAGAAGGGCCGCTTCAACGCCCGCAAAAAGGTGCGGCAGCTTCAACTCAACCATGAGGTCGTACACCGCAACCAAAACGACCCGGACACCCTCGACACGGACATGGATCGCTTCATCGCGCTGCACTTGGAGCGATGGAACGCCGACGGCCTGCCGGGCGTGTTCGTCAACGAACGCTTCATCGGCTTTCACAAGGAAATGGCCCGCCTGGGCCTGCAATGCGGCTGGCTGCGGCTCGGCCTGTTGGAGATCAACGGCGAACTCGTGTTCGCCACCTACGCCTACCGGGTCGGCGACCGGGTGTATCTCTATCAGCAGGGCAGCAGCGCCGACCCGCATTGGGACCGCTACAACCTTGGCTACGTGGCGCTGAGTTACGCGGTGGCCGAAGCGGCCGACGACGGCGCGGCGGAGTACAACTTTCTGCGCGGCGACGCCGCGTACAAATTGCATTGGGCAAAGCTGACGCGGGAATTGGTACAGTGGCAGGCGGCTCGCGGCGTGCGCGGTCGCGCCTTCATGCTGCACAGCAAGCTCAATACCGACGACGAACTGCGCGGCAAGGTCAAGCGCCTGTTGGGCAAAGGATAAACCATGCGATTGAACCGACTGCTGGGATTGATGATCGTCGCCTGCGCTGTGCTGAGCACGGAAATCGTGCTGACCCGCGTGTTCTCGGTCATGATGTGGTACCACTTCGCCTTCCTGGCCGTCAGCGTCAGTTTGTTCGGCTTAGGGCTCGGCGGCATTGTGCTGCACGTCTTGGGCAAACGGATCGAGGATCGCGAAGACTCGCTGCTGTCTTGGTCGGCATCGGCGTTCGGCGTGGCGAGCGGCGTGTTGATCCTCACCCTGCTTTCGCTGAAGGTCGGCGATTTCGATCTGTCGGTTTCGGGGATGGGCAAGCTTGCGCTGGTGTATATGCTAGCCGCGCTGCCGTTCACGGCGGCGGGCCTGTTTGTGGCGGGCATGCTGCAACTGGGGCACAAGCGCGCCGGGAAAGTCTACTTCTTTGACCTGGTCGGCGCGGGGCTCGGCTGCCTGTTGACCATTCCGCTTTTGCGGCTGGTCGGCGGGCCGGCGGCGGTGCTGGTGGCCGGCGCGTTGGCGGCGCTGGGCGGCGTGGTGGCCGCGGGCTCGTGGCGGCGGCCGGTGCAATTCGGCAGCGCCCTGGCCGTGGCCGTGATCCTGCTGACGATCACCGCGGTGCACCTGGCGACCGGAGCCGATCTGCTGGAACCCAAATACACCAAGGGCAATAAAGAGCCGGCGCGCCTGGCGGCCGAGTGGAATAGCTTTTCGCGGGTGATCGCCTTCGCGCGGCCGGAACTGGGCGACATCATGCTGGAGATCGACGGCATCGCGCACACGCCGATCACGCCCTTTGACGGCGACGCGGCCAAGACGCAGGTGCCGTCGGCGAATTTGCAGCGCCTGCCCTTCATTTTGCGGCACGACGCGTCGGTGCTCGTTTTCGGCAGCGGCGGCGGCGAGCACATTCTGACCGCGCTGGACGCGGGGGCGAAGCGAATCGTCGGCATCGAGTACAACCCCATCGTAGTGGACATGGTGGAAAAGCGTTTCGCCAACGTAAGCGGCGGCTTGTTCCAATGGCCGGGCGTCTCGGTGGTTGTCGACGAGGGCCGCAGCTACATCCGCCGCACCAACGAGAAGTACGACGTGATTCAGTTCACGCTGATCGACACCTGGGCGGCCACGGCGGCCGGGGCGTTCACGCTGACGGAAAACAACGTGTTCACCGTGCAGTCGATGCACGAGTATCTCGACCACCTGCAGCCGGGCGGATTGGTGAGCATCAAGCGGTGGTTCGAGGCGAAGGAAATCGTGCTGCGGCTCATGGCGCTGGGCAAGACCGTGTTGATCCAGCGCGGCGTGAAAGAGCCCGAGAAGCATTTCTTCATCGCGCGCAACGACGAGTTCGCCAATCTGATGATCAAGAACGAGCCCTTCACGCTCGATGAAATGGGCGACCTGGTCGAGCAATGCGCGAAAATGGACCTGCGCATCGTCTACAGCCCCTTCCACGCGGGCGAAAATCCGGAGTTTGAGGAACTGGCGTTGCGCGGCGACATGGCCGCCTGGTTCGCCGAGCAGACCCTCGACCTAACCCCGCCGACCGACAACCGGCCCTTCCTGTTTTACACCCTGCGCCTACGGGACCTGCCGGATGTGTTCTCACAAGCCTACAGCGCCAAGATTCACAACATCGGCCCCTTGCTGCTCTTTGCGCTGCTCGGGTTGGTGTTCGTGTTCGTCGTGCTTTTGATGCTGGTGCCGGCGTACCTGGCGCGCGACAAGGAAAACAATCCGCCTCTCAACTGGGGCCTTTATTTCGCCGCGCTGGGCTTGGCGTACCTGCTGGTCGAGGTGGCGATGATGTCGAAGTTCATCCTCTACCTCGGTCACCCGACCTACGCGCTGGCCGTCGTGTTGTTTACGTTCTTGATGTCCTCGGGGTTCGGCGCTTGGCTTAGCGAGCGCATTTACCCTGATATCGCCATTCCCCGCCTGCGCATTGTCGTCGGCGTGCTGGCCTTGTACGCGGCGGTGTTTATGGTCGTGAGCCCGTCGCTGTTTCACGCGACGCTGGCTATGCCGTTGGTTTCGCGCATCTCGATTTCCGTGGCGGCGATCCTGCCGCTGGGCCTGCTGATGGGAATTCCGTTCCCGTTGGGCATTCGCTTGCTCGGTTACGATCACCCGAACGGTGTGCCGTGGATGTACGCGGTCAACTCGGCGGCCAGTGTGCTGGGCTCGGTCGCGGCGATGTTGCTGGCGGTGCACTTCGGCTTCTCCAGCGCGATCACCGCCGGACTCGTGCTGTATATCGCGGCCGGTTTTCTACTCTAGCCCGGAGGGGCGCGACCGATGAGCGCTTTTGCGCGGATCGCCAAAAACACCGCGGCGCTCGCCGTGGGCAACCTGATCGCCAAATTGCTGAGCCTCGTCTTTTTGGCCTACATGGCGCGGCGGCTTGGGGATATCGACTTCGGTCGCTTTTCCGTGGCGATGGCCCTGGTCGGTTTGGTGGCGGTGATCCCCAACTATATTGCGCGGCCCTACATCATTCGCGAAATAGCCCGCCGCCGCGACAGCGTCTCGCGCATGCTCACGCAAATCAGCATTACCAACATTCTGCTGGCGCTGGCCGTGTTCGGCGCGCTGGCCCTGGTGGCGCCGCACCTGGGCTATCATCCGCGCACGGTGCAGGCGATTGTCATCCTCGGCTTCGCCCTGGTGTTCGACGCGACGACGGCTAGCTACCACGCCACGCTGGCCGGTTTCGAGCGCATGGAATTGTCCGCGGCGCTTAACGTGTTCAACACGGTGACGACCGTGGCGCTGGGCGGCGCGATGCTGGCGTCGGGGTACGGCTTGATTCCGCTGGTGTCGATGTACGCCGTGGCCAAAGCCCTGACCTTGCTGCTGGCGTTGCGCTTCTTGCGCGGTTTGGAGGCCGCGCCGGACGCCAAGCTCGACGTGCCACTGATGAACGAGATGCTGCGGGCTACGTGGCCCTTTTTCATCACGACCCTGTTCATCATTTTCTACGCGCGGCTGGATATCGTGATGCTTTCGTTTTTCAAGCGCGACGCGGCGGTGGCGGAGGTTGGCTATTACAACGCCGCCTACAAGGTGATGGAAGGGCTGGGGTTGGTGACCGCCAGCTTCGTCTCGGCGATGTACCCGTTTCTCGCCCGATTGTTCGTGGACAACCGCGATCGCCTGCGGCTCGTGTTCCGCCGCGCCCTGCGTTACCTGCTGGCCTTCGTGCTGCCGGCCGCGACGGGCCTGGCGATCATCGCGTGGGACCTCATGCCGCTGATGTTCGGCCCCGAATTCGCCCCGGCGGCCGCGGCGCTGGCGATTCTCGTCTGGGGGCAGGCGCTGGACAGCATCAACCCGCTGCTGGCCCAAACCCTGCGGGCCACCGATCGCGAATGGTCGGTCGCCAAGGTGACGGGGATCGGCGCGGCCTTCAATTTCGCGGCGAACTTGGCGCTGATTCCGTCTTTCGGCTTGTACGGCGCGGCGGTGGCGACGGTGGCCAGCTTCGCGTTGGTGCTCGCGATCAATCAGCACATTCTGCGGCGGGCGCTGGGTGCGTTTGATATCGCCGGACCGCTGGCCCGCACGGTGTTGGCGACGGCGATCATGGCTATAGTATTAATCGCCATGAGCCGATTTGTTTTGCATGAATGGTCGCCCGGCGGCCGACTGGCGGTGCTGATTGTCCTCGGCGCGATCGTGTACTCGCTGGCGGCCACGGCGCTGGGTGTCGCCGACCGCGAAGATCGGCGTTTTCTGCGCGACCTGATCCGGCGAAAGAGCCGCCGCTCGGAAAGGAATTGATGCGCGTTTTGCTGATCGATAACAGCCCGCAGATGGGCGGCAGTATTCATAGTGCCGCGACGCTGCTGCGCGGCCTGAGCTCCCTGGGTGTCCAGACGGGCCTGGTGGCCTCGCGTCCGGACCTCTTTGCCTCGCTGCTCGGCGAGGAAACGACGCGCCTGCCCATCGAGTGGGACGGCTTTCGCAACGTGTTCGATCCCGCCCACGGCCTGAGCGGCGGCGGGCTGCCTTTTCTCGGGCAAACGCTGGCGTTGCGACGCTTCGGCAAACGGATCGGACCGGAAATCAAGCGCGCCATCGAGGACTTTGGCCCCGATCTCGTACACGTGAACAATCTCAACCTGCCGAATTTGCCGGTGATCGTGGCCGTGCGGGATACTGCCTCGCCGGTGACGCTGCACGTGCGCATGATCCGCGAATTCAGCCGCCGCGAATTGTTGCCGCTGGATCGAGCGGCGTGGGTCCTGTGCATCAGCGAAGCGGTCAAGCGACTGCTGCTCGAACGGTCCTCGGTACCCGCGGAGCGATTCGTCGTTGTACCCAACGGCGTCGATGTCGACGCTTTCGATACCGCGCCCAACACCGAGTTGCGGCGGGAACTCGGGCTGCCGGTCGAAGCGCCGGTGGCGCTGCTGGTCGGGCGTCTAACCACGTGGAAGGGGCAGCACGTGGCCATCGCCGCCTGGCAACGCGTCGTGGCCCGGCATCCGAACGCCGTGTTGGCACTGGCGGGCGAGGGCGGCGCGGGGTACACGGAAAATTTGCAGAAACTCGCGGCCCACCTGGGCTTGGCGGATGCGATCCATTTCCTCGGCCAGCGCGGCGATATTCCCCGCGTCATGGCGGCGGCGGATCTTGTCGTGCACGCCAGTTGTTTTTCCGACCCGGCGGAGGGGACGGTGGAAGCCTTCGGGCGGGTGGTCATCGAAGCCATGGCGGCGGGGCGACCTGTCGTGGCCACGCGAACCGGCGGCGTGCCCGAACTCGTGCGCGACGGCGTCACCGGCCATCTGGCCGCGCCCAACGACCCTGAAGACCTGGCGCGACGCATCGTGGCCGCATTCGACGACGCCGACTGGCGCGCTAAAGCCGGCGCGGCAGGGCGTCGGGAAGTCGAGCAAACCTATGGACAAGCGGTGGTCGCCCGGCGGGTTCTGGACCTCTTCGAGCGCGCGGTGGCCTCGGCCCGCGGGGAGTAACGCCGCCTGATGCGCTGGCCTATTCTCGACGTTTTGTTGGTGCCCGGTGTGGATTGGGCGGATTACTTTCCGGCCACCGGTGCGGCGAAACCTCGGCACGTGGCGCGTTTGACGGCGAATCTTTCGTTTCTACTCGAGCGGTTTCGGGCTTATTCGGTTACGGCGACCGTCGGCGTATTCGGTGAGACCGTGCGCCAAGAGCCGGAACTGGTCCTGGCCATCCACGCGGCGGGGTGTGAGATCGCCGCCATGACCGACACGGCGCGCGACCCGTGGACGATCCCACCTGGAGCCCTGCGGGATGAGGTAGAGGCAGTAATATCCGCCATTTCGGAACTCGATTTGCCGTCACCGGTTCGTTTTATGCCGCCGTTTCCCTCCAACCAGCAACTATCGGCGGCGCACGTTGCGGCGCTGCGGGAGGCGGGCATACAACAGGCGTTGGGTTGTCGCGGCGAAGGAATCGACTCGCTGCCGCTCAGCACGCTTTTCGACTGGCCGCTGGCGGGAACCGTGGCGCGCCTGGTCCCGGTGTGGCTGACGCGGCGGGCGCTTGGCCCGGCAGGCGGCGTCTTGTGCCTGACGCCCGTGGACATCGACCCCGGCGCACCGGGCGGCGGTTGGGGACGCGGGGCTTGTTTGCGGCGGCTGCCGCGGCTGCTCGGCGACGGCTTTGTTGCGGCGGAGCGTCGGGCGATAGACGTGGCCGGTTAAGGCCCCCGGCGGCGGCACACCAACATGTTCCCGATTTGCGTTTCAACGTCGTAGTGGTGGGATATCCATTCGGCAAGCGTACGGAAATCGCGCCGCAAAATCCCTAACGAATCCAGGCCGTGACCGGTGACCCAGGGCATCACGTCTTGGGTGACCAGCACGACGTAGGCGGGCGGTCGGCGGCGCAGGTCGTCTTCCAGTTCGCGCACCCACGCCGCGGGACGCCATGCGGCGGAGAGGGCGAAATTCGAACAGAAGCGCGTGGGCGGCCGGCGGTCGGAGAGGTAGTAGATAAGCTGTTCGAAGCCCCAGACGAACACGCCGTCTTCCGCTTCTGTATGGTCGCGCAGATAGGCCGCGACGCCGTAGTTCGCGGTGGCGGAGAAGTCGCCGCCTTGGTCGACCGAGTCGAAGCTGCGCAGGTGGGCGGCGCGATCCAGCCGCCCGATGGCCAGGTTCCAAGCGTGCCCGGCGCGGGTGAGGTTGGTGTCGCCGACGCGCCAGAGGAAGAGCCCGGCTGCCGCGACAAAGACGACGATCCCGGCGATGGCCCAGGCGCGGCGCCGTTCGCGGAAGAGGTCGGCAATCCACTGCACAAAGAGGCCCGCGAGCAGGGCCAGCGGGGCGAACAGGGGCAGCCAGTGGTAGGCGAAAAACTTGCCCATGATCGCAAATCCGACGAAGGTCGCGAGCAGCCAAACCACGACCGTGACACCCCGGCGATCACGTTTTTTTGCCGCGACGAGCGACAGAGCGGCCAGCAGGCCGGGCACGGCGGTCAGCGCGTGGCGGACAATGAAATCGCCGAACACCCGCCGCAGCAAGCGCCAGAATTCGACGTCCAACACCGAGGCGGTGGTCACTGCATACTGCGGCGCGAAAACGAAGAGCGTGTAGAAGAACTCGCCGAAGCCGCCGGTCAGCAACATGTGCAGCAAAAAGGCCGCGACCGGAAGGAAAAAGCCGCCGCAAACGAAGCCGAAGCGCTGCAAACGCGGCTTCCAGGCGTACGCGCCACCCTCGGCGTCGGGCCAGAGGAGCCAGGCGATGACCGGCAGGAAAAGCAATCCGTGGGTGAAACGGGCGAGGAAAACAAGGCCCACGAGCAGCCCCGCCAGCAGGTCGGTCGTTCGTCGAGTGCCGGAGAGGCACAGCAGGGTAAGGGTCATCGGCAGCGCCAGGAAAGCGTCGAAATTGGCCAAATGCCAGAAGTCGTGACCGAAGAAATAGGCCGCGGGATAAAGCAGGCCGGCGGTCAGGCCGGTCACGTTGCCGAACCAGCGGCGACCCAGGGCCAGCAGCGATAGGGCCGTCGCCGCCTGCCAAAGCAGGTCGAACAAGCGGAGCGACCACGGATGCTTGCCCAGGACAAGCGAGACCAACGCGTTCAGATATAAGACGCCCGGTGGTTTGATGTCCCAGGCATCGACGTATGGCGCGCCGCCGCCGGCGATGACTTCGCCGATGTACAGACCAATGCCGTGGTCACGGCCCAGCGGCAGGGAAAGGCTGGGTAATCCGCAAGCGAGAGCGACAAGGAGAACGACGGCGATTTCGACCCACGGGACGGCGGTTTGCGGGGCCGCCGGCGGGGTCGAATCGCGCACCGCGTTCCGCCTTAGGTTTCGTCGTTATTGGTTTCGGGTTCGCCGTTCTCTTCGGAGACCGGGATCGGTTCTTCTTCTGTCTCTTCTTCCGCCTCTTCGTCCAAGCCGTTGTCGATGTGTTCTTCATCGATACGCGCCACGGCGGTGACGTGTTGATCGGGTTCGAGGTTGATCAACCGCACGCCTTGGGTGTTGCGACCCGTGATGCTGATGTCGAACACGCGCAGGCGAATGATTTTGCCGTCGTCGGTGATGAGCATGATTTCGTCGTCGTCGTCCACTTGCTTGAGCCCGACGACTTCGCCGTTGCGTTCGGAGAGCTTCAGCGTGTAGACGCCCTGGCCGCCGCGATGGCGCAGGGGATATTTCTCCACCGGTGTGCGTTTGCCGTAGCCGCGGTTGCTGACGGTCAAAATAGTCGGCGCGCCGTAGCGCTTCTCGTGGCCGTTTTCCTCTTCTTCGTTTTCCGCCGCGGGCTCCTCGATCTCGTCGCTCTCATCTTCCTCGATCGGCACGCGGGAAGCGTCGGCGACCAGCATGGAAACGACGTCGTCGCCGGGCACCAGGGTGATGCCTTTGACGCCGCGGGTATTGCGTCCCATTTTGCGCGCGTCGCTTTCGGAAAAGCGGATGGCTTTGCCGTGGCGGGTGCCGAGCATGATGTGTTGTTCGCCATCAGTGAGCACGACGCCCACGAGCGCGTCATCTTCGTCGAGTTTGACGGCGATGATGCCGTTCGTGCGCGGGTTGGAGTACGACATCAGGTCGGTGCGTTTGACCACGCCGCGCCGGGAGGCGAACACGAGGTTTAACCCTTCATGGAACTCACTGACGGGCAGGATGGCGGTTAGCTGTTCGTCTTTTTCCTGGAGCTGAATCAAGTTGATGATCGCCTTGCCGCGGGCAACCCGCCGGGCGCGGGGGATTTGGTAGACCTTGAGCCAATATACGCGGCCGGCGCTGGTGAACACGAGAATGTAATCATGTGTGCTGGCGGCAAAGACGCGGTCGACCACGTCCTCTTCCTTGGTATCCATACCGATCTTGCCTCTGCCGCCACGGTGCTGGGCGCGATATTCGGAAAGCAGGTTGCGCTTGATGTAGCCGGATTTGGTGACCGTGACCACGACCTGCTCGTCGGCGATGAGGTCTTCCAGATCCAGCTCGCCGGTGTCTTCGAGGATCACGGTGCGTCGCTCGTCGCCGAATTTCTCCCGCACTTCGAGCAGTTCGTCTTTGATGACCTGCATCAGCAGGTCTTTGCTGGCCAGGATGGACTTGAGTTCTTCGATGACCTTGAGGATTTCGTTGTATTCCGCGACGACCTTGTCGCGTTCCAGGCCGGTCAATTTTTGCAGGCGCATGTCGAGGATGGCTTGCGCCTGACGCTCGGAGAGGCCGAAGCTTTCCATCAAACCTTGCCGCGCGGCTTCGGGCGTGGCGCTGCCGCGAATCAGGGTGATGACGGCATCGAGATTATCCAGGGCGATTTTCAAGCCTTCGAGGATGTGGGCGCGCTCTTCGGCCTTACGCAGTTCGTGACGCGTGCGGCGGGTGACCACTTCGCGCCGGAAGGCGATGAACTGCTCGAGGATTTCCCTGATGTTGAGCACCTGCGGGCGGTTGTCGACGAGGCACAGCAGAATGATGCCGAAGGTCGTCTGACAGTTGGTGAGTTTGTAAAGCAGGTTTTCGATCACGGCACTGTTGGCGTCTTTTTTCAGTTCCAACACGACGCGCACGCCGTCTTTGTCGGATTCGTCACGCAAATCGGAGATGCCTTCGATTTTTTTGTCTCGTACGGCGTTCGCGATTTCCTCGACGAGCCGGGCTTTGTTTACCTGGTAGGGCAGTTCGAAGATGATAAGTTTTTCGCGGCCGTTCTCTAATTCTTCGATCTCGATTTTCGCGCGGACCGTCAGTTTGCCGCGCCCGGTGGTGTACGCATCGATAATGCCCCGCCGGCCGAATATGAACCCGGCAGTGGGGAAGTCGGGTCCGGTGATTGTCTCCAGCAATTCATAGATCTCGATGTCGGGGCTTTCGATCATGGCGATCGTGCCGTCGATCACTTCGCGCAAATTGTGCGGTGGGATCTTGGTGGCCATGCCCACGGCGATGCCTTCGGCGCCGTTGACCAGCAGGTTGGGCACCCGCGAAGGCATAACGACCGGCTCGAGCTTGGATTCGTCGTAGTTGGGTTGCCAATCGACGGTGTCTTTATCGATGTCGGCCAGCAGTTGCTCGGCGAAGCGGTGCATGCGCACTTCGGTGTAGCGATAGGCGGCGGCCGGGTCGCCGTCGAGGCTGCCGAAGTTTCCCTGGCCGTCGACCAGCGGGTAGCGCATGGAAAATTCCTGGACCATGCGCACCATGGTGTCGTAGATCGCGGCGTCGCCGTGGGGGTGGTAGGTGCCCATGACTTCGCCGACGATGCGGCCGGCTTTTCGGTAGGCTTTGCCGGCGTTGTTGCCGGTGTCGTTCATGGTGTGCAGGATGCGCCGGTGTACCGGTTTGAGCCCGTCGCGCACGTCGGGCAGGGCGCGGCCTACGATTACGCTCATGGCGTAATCGAGGTAGGACTGACGCATTTCGTCTTCGATGTTCACTGGAATTTGTCGGTCGGGGGCCATAATTTTGTCCGCTTTTCTTTCGTAAGTCGCCGTGAAAAACCGCGGTTAGTCGTCATGAAAAATCGCGCCTAAATGAATCGTTAATTTATACCACAATGGCGGTTTGCGGTCAATGGCGGAGGGTGTATTGTCCGCAAAATAAGCCCTTCAAAAACAACACGTTACGCCCGCTTGGCGCGGTGCGGCGAAAAGAGGCTTCAGGGACTGGGACCGGGAGGTCCTTTTGGGCTCAGCGTTTGGCCAGGCAGAAGCTTTCCAGCCAGCGCACCCAGGCGTCCAGGCCGTCGCCGGTGCGGCAGGAAACGGGGATCAATTCGGCGCGGGGATTGACCGTGCGCAACTTCGCTTCGAAGTCGGTGAGGCGGAAATCGGTCAAGGCGACCAGATCCATCATGTTGACGACCACTGCCTGACAGTGCGCGAAGGCCGTTTCGAATTTGCCCGGCAGGTGTTGCGCGCCGGCGGCGGCCACAACAACCACTGAGGCGTTGACGCCCAGGGGCGGGTCGGCCGCGTGGGCGCCGACTTGCTCGACGAGCACGAGGTTCGGGCCGACGTCGGCCAGTGCCGCCAGAGCCTGCTCGACCATGGCCGCGTCCAAGTGGCCCAGTTGCCCGACCTCCACCGCGACGGTGGGCAGCCCGGCCTCGGCCAGCGTTTCGGCGTCGGTGTGGTCGGCGGGGGAGGCGGCGATGGCGGCGACCGTGAAGCTTTCGGATACCCGGCCCTGGGTCGCGGCAATCAAATTCGTGCGCCCGGTGCCGGGTTGGCCGTAGAGCGCGACGAGTGCGGCGCCCCGGTCGCGGGCGAGGGTTTGCACGCGTTCGGCGGCGGCCTCGTGGGCGGTGCGCACGTTTCGCAGGTAGATGGGTTCGTTCATGGTGCGTTGATGATACCAGAGTGGCGCGGGGTATCGAAACGGAAAATATCGCCGGCGCGTCGGTGAGGGGGCGGACGCGGGGCGGATATCGCTTGCGCACGGGCGGGGCTTTGGTTAGGAATGAACGTATCGCACATCCGCACTTATCACGCGAGGGGGAGGACCGCCGCTTGGCGAAGCCAGCCAACTATCCGGAGCCGATTTTCGTCGTCGACGACGAGCCGATGATCACCGAAACGTTGAGCAAGCTGCTGACTCAGTCCCGCTACACGGTGCACGTCTTTCACGATGCCGAATCGGCCATCGTCCGGTTGGCGGAGGAAAAGCCTTTCCTGGTGATGTTGGACCTGCAATTGCCGGGCATGACCGGCATGGAGGCGTTGGAGCTTATCCGCGAAAAAAGCCCGGAGACCGAAGTCGTGATGATCAGCGGGTACGGGACCATCAGCCGGGCCGTGGAGGCGATGAAGCGGGGCGCGGTCGATTTCCTGGCCAAGCCGCTGCAGTTGTCCGAAGTGCTCTCGCGGGTCTCGCGCATCCATGAGACGAATTCCCTGCGACACGAAGTGGCGCGCTTGCGCAGCCGCCAGAAGGAAGAGTTCTTCGCGACGCTGTACCAAAGCGAGCAGCCGACGATGGCCACGGTACACCACACAATTCGGCAGGTGTCGCAGTATCCGAACATCGTGGCGTTGATCACGGGCGAATCGGGTACCGGCAAGGAAGTGCTGGCCCGCATGCT
Source organism: Candidatus Lernaella stagnicola (assembly GCA_030765525.1). Taxonomy (NCBI): domain Bacteria; phylum Candidatus Lernaellota; class Candidatus Lernaellaia; order Candidatus Lernaellales; family Candidatus Lernaellaceae; genus Candidatus Lernaella; species Candidatus Lernaella stagnicola. Next base: position 237,980 of record JAVCCK010000010.1, on the reverse strand, counting down.
GCACTACCAGAGCCGGCACGCCGAGGGAGCCTTTGTGGCGGTCAATTGCGCGGCGATCCCCGAGTCGCTCATCGAGGCCGAGTTGTTTGGGTATGAACCGGGGGCGTTTACCGACGCGCTGACCAAGGGCCGGGCGGGGAAGATCCAGAAGGCGGCCGGCGGAACGTTTTTCCTGGACGAAATCGGCGAGCTGGCCGGTCACGTGCAGGTGAAGCTGTTGCGCTTCTTGCAGGATCGGGTTGTCGTGCCGTTGGGCGGTCACGAGGGGACGCAAATCGACTGCAATATCCTGGCGGCGACCCATCGCGATCCGGAGGCCATGCTGGCCCAGGGTTTGCTGCGTGAGGACCTGTATTACCGCATCAACGTCATTCGGCTGCACGTGCCGTCTTTGCGGGAGCGGCCCGAAGACATCCTGGCTCACGCGGACGCTTTTTTGGACCATTTCAATCGGAGCATGGAGCGTCGATTCAAGGGTTTCGACCGGGATGCGATGGAGAAAATGACGAGTTACGGCTGGCCGGGCAACCTGCGCGAGTTGCGCAATGTGATCGAGCGGGCTTGTTTGCTGGCCGAAGGGCTGTGGATTACGTCGATGGATTTGCTGACCCGCAAGGAGGAAGCGGCCGCCGGGCCCGGCAGTCCGCTGGCCAAGGCCATGTCGTTGGACCTGGCGATGCGTATCTACGCCAAGCAAGTCCTTGATATAACGAAAGGAAACAAGTCCGAGGCGGCGCGAATATTGAACGTGAGCCGCAATCGTTTGAAGCGGATTCTGTCGCCGGAGTGACGGGATTCCGCAGTGCCGGAGTCGGTCCGTTATGGACCAGTTTGACAATCAAAAAATTGACGTTTGTCAAAATATTGAACACTGAGATCGCGTTTTTCCAGCCCAACCGGCCTACCCCCACAGGTAACCGTTGAAAAAAACAAGAATAATTTAATGGGATCGGTGTCGTTGGCGGCGATTGCGCCCGTCGGCACAAGGTTTGCTCGTAGTGTAAAGCGATGGAATAGGTCGACACGATCTCTGGGGTACATGGCGGCTCTAGAAAACGAAAAATTAACGAGGCAGAAAAAAACATCCAGTAAAGCTCGCTTCCAGGGGGTTTGGAACATGGGCGCATCAAAGATCAACATCAAGAACGTGAAATCGATCGACGCGGTGGAACTGCAGGTCGGCGATTTCGAACTCAAAGCCAACGATTCGTGTTCAATTGTCAGCAACCAGGAAATCGACCAGGGGGAGTTGGTCCTGATAAAGGCGTCGTTCAAGAACGCTTGCGAGAACGAAGAAACCGGCGGCGAGGATGCCGTGTTGTTTCGGCGTCGGGTCGTGCCGTTTCTCACGCGGGTGACCCGAGCGGTCCGCGCGGGGAAAAGCGGTCGCTTTCTCTTGCGGTTGAAGATCGAGAACATCACCGACGATGATCGGACGTTCTTTTTCACCAAATATTTTGAGCCGGGAGCCCGCCACGCGATCGAAATGGAATTCGAAGGCAAGCACATTCGTTTCGCCGTGGCGTAGCGCGACCGATCCTCATGCGGTGAGCCATCGGCTCCACCCGCCGACTTGAGGTGCTTCATGATGGGCATGCCGACCGCATGCCCTTTTGCTTCGGCGCCTCCGTAAAGTTATTTTAATAAATCCACGGCGTGTTTCAGACGGCTCGGGCACACCGGGCCGCGTGGCGTTATTGTGGCGTGTCTGCGCCAAATCCGAGCCACGGGGCGGCCGTTTGGCGCAACGGCGTCGCCGTCCCCCGTTTCGTGGGCGTAACCATTTGAAAACAAAGGTAATTTAATGCCGTAAGGGGTTTGACAAAAAACCCTGCTGTGGTATACTCTTCGCGGTCGTTTTTGAAGAATTCACAGCGCGTGCGAATCGGGGAATCGGCGAGTGAACGCCAGCCGATTTCGCAGCCGCGAACCCGCGGCAAGCGTGCTTTCCAAAAGAAGGATTTAATCCATCATGAGCGATGACGCGACATTTGATTCGTCCGCCGATTCCGCAGCGGCAACGCCCCAAGAAGGGCAGTATACCGCAGAGAATATTCAGGTGCTGGAGGGGCTGGCCGCCGTGCGCAAACGCCCGGCGATGTATATTGGCTCGACCTCCACTGAGGGTTTGCATCACCTCGTGTACGAGGTTGTCGACAATTCCATCGACGAGGCGCTGGCGGGACAATGTGACCGCATCGACGTGACGATCCACTTAGACAACTCGGTGACCGTGGAGGACAACGGGCGCGGCATCCCGGTCGATTGGCACGAGAAGGAGCAGCGCAGCGCGGCGGAAGTCGTCATGACGGTGCTGCACGCGGGGGGCAAATTCGACAAGAATTCCTACAAGGTGTCCGGCGGGTTGCACGGCGTGGGCGTATCGGTGGTCAACGCGCTATCCGAGCGCCTCGATCTGGAAGTGTGCCGCGACGGGAAAGTCTTCACGCAGAGTTACGTGCGCGGCGATCCGACGATGCCGCTGGCCGAGAAAGGGCGCACGCGGCGCCGGGGTACGAAGATTTGGTTCAAGCCGGATTCTCAGATCTTCACGGAGTTCGAGTTCAGTTTCGACACGTTGTCGCAGCGCCTGCGGGAGTTGTCGTTTTTGAACCGCGGCCTGCATATCAGCATCACGGACGAGCGAAGCGAAAAGCGCCACGATTTCTTTTACGAGGGCGGTATTCGTGAGTTCGTAGAGCACCTCAACCGCAACAAAGTCGTGCTGCACGAAGAGGTCATTTACTTTGAGGCCGAACGCGGCGGCGTGGTCGTCGAGGTGGCGCTGCAATACAACAGTTCCTATACCGAGCAGATTTTTTCCTTCTGCAACAACATCAACACCGTCGAGGGCGGCTCGCACATGGTTGGTTTGCGGGCGGCGTTGACTCGCACGCTCAACAACTACGGCGCGTCCAACAACCTGCTGAAGGACCTCAAGCAAAACCTGGGCGGGGATGACGTGCGCGAGGGCTGCACCTTGGTGATCAGCGTTAAGGTGCCCGAGCCGCAATTCGAGGGCCAGACGAAAACGAAGCTGGGCAACAGCGAAGTGCGCGGCATCGTCGAGGGCGTCGTCAATGAGAATCTGGCGATTTTCCTCGAAGAGCATCCCGGTGTGGGCAAGCGACTAATCAGCAAATCGGTCGATGCGGCCCGAGCCCGCGAAGCGGCCCGCAAAGCGCGGGAACTCACGCGTCGCAAAAGCGCGTTGGAGGTATCGAACCTGCCGGGTAAGCTGGCCGATTGCTCGGAGAAAGACCCGGCGAAGTGCGAACTGTACCTGGTGGAGGGCGATAGCGCGGGCGGCTCGGCCAAGCAGGCCCGCGACCGCCGCACGCAGGCGATTCTGCCCCTGCGCGGCAAGATCCTCAACGTGGAAAAAGCGCGGTACGACAAAATGCTGTCCAACCAGGAAATCCGCCTGATGATCAAGGCGATCGGGACGGGACTCGGGCGCGAAGACTTCAAGCTGGAGAATCTGCGCTATCACAAAGTCGTAATCATGACCGACGCCGACGTCGACGGCAGCCATATTCGCACGCTGCTGTTGACCTTCTTTTTCCGGCAAATGCCGGATCTGTTGGAGCGCGGGCATTTGTTCATTGCCCAACCGCCGCTGTTTCGCGTGGCGCACGGCAAGACCCACAACTACGTGAAGGACACCGAGGCGCTCAACAATTTGCTGATTTCGCGCGTCGTCGAGAAACTGCGCGTGGTCAATGCCGCCGACCTTTCTTTCGAAGGCAAAGCCCTGGTCACGATCTTGCGCGACCTGATCCGCTTCGAGTTCATCCTCGACCGGCTCGGGCAGCAGGGGTATTCGCGGTCCATGATCTTTGAATTGCTGGGCATGGGACTGCTGGACAAGGAGCAACTCGCCGACGAGGCGTGGATGCGGAGGCTGACCGGGCAGTTGCAGGAAGCCGGCTATTTGACCACCGAGTTGGTCATGGACGAAGAACACAGTGTCTTTGAGTTCGACTGTTGCCGCGAGCGGATGGGTCTTCGCAATTGGCGTACGATCGGCTGGCCGCTGATCAACGGCGTCGAGTATCAAAACCTGCGCTTGATTCATCGCGATTTGGGCGCGCTGGGCGACCCGCCGTTCTACGTGCACAATAACGGCGTCGTGATCGAGACGGGCAAGCGCCTGCAACTATTGCACGAGGTGATGGAACTGGCGCGCAAGGGCCTGTCTATCCAGCGCTTCAAAGGCCTGGGCGAGATGAATCCGGATCAGCTTTGGGAAACGACGATGGATCCAGACCGCCGCCGCTTGCTGCAGGTGAAAATCGAGGACGCCGTCGCCGCCGATGAAACCTTCACCGTGCTGATGGGCGATCAGGTCGAGCCGCGCCGTAAGTTCATCGAAGACAACGCCCTGCGCGTCTCGAACCTCGACGTGTAATCAATTCCAATAGCACTGGACCTTTCGCCACCGATATTTTTCAAGCGTTTGGGTGGCCCAAGCCAGCTTGGACGATAGCGTAAGGGTCTTCGCGTAATTTGCGGCATATTTTTTCAGCGGCTTTATTGAGCGAAGAATAACGACGTTTGTCGACACGACCTTTGTCGACAAGCCACTTCGAGGTAAACGCCGCGCAAGAACGCATCTCCGGACGTTGGTCTTCGGCCAGTTGAAGAAGCAATTTACTAATTCTTTTTGCTTCGGCCGCATTCTTAGCAAATTTCGCGATCTCGGAAAGTGCGCGCGCTGCCAGATAGGCAACGTGTAGGTTCGGATTTCGCAAATTAAAGAACACTAACTCTTTAAGTCCGAACCAGCCCGGAAAATCATGAGTTTTTTGGGTGCACGCCGTTCGTCTGACAAAGCCGAATGCGATTATTAAGCCTTCGGTCCTCGTTTGTGTTAGATTTCCATTTAGGACGTCTCCCCAGAAATTCGTTGGGTCAATGATCACATCTTTCATTTGAAGTTGGCTTGGTTCGGTTAATACATATTCAATCGTTTGTGGTGCCTTATCTAGAAGAGCCCTCAAAAAGAAAAGGCACTTTTTTTGGTGTCCTTTCCCCACTTCAGAATGCGCCAAAGCGAAAAACCGGGCAATGGGGTGCACACGATGCGGGTTTTTTTCTATATAGCCAATGAGAAACCTTCGATTCCGGTATGTGAAATCAATGATCTCTTCATTTTCCTCACGACTGAAACGACGAGATTTTGCATATTCTTGTATGCCGGCCATAAACGAAAGCAGAGTGTTCAACTTTTTAACTATTAGAAACCGATCAGTTCCTGCAGTTGCAGCCTGGGCATCGCTGTAAATCTGACGGAAAAGCGGATTGAAATAGTCTTCATAAAGTGCCTTTTTTTGTACCAGTTGCTCGATAATGAGTAAAGCAAGCCAAGGAACGTCACCGTCTTCATGGGTGTTTTCGATGAGGTCTTTGATAGCTACTAACAAACGTGTCTTCTCGCGGTTTGGAATTCCGTTTATAGGCAACGATTCCAAGATATGCAAAAACACTTCGAGCCACCGGCCCGTGCTCATTTGGGCAAACGGGCCAACGGGTTTTTCGACGCAGTGATCGATTACTAATGCGATCAAATCACGCTGCAAGGGTTTCGGCATCCTTGAAATCTTTTGCCATAAATCTAGACGGTTAACTTCTCGTGAAAAAGCGTAATCCTCACGGGGGTCTAACGAGGTTGAATAATACTTGTGAAGTGCGCGCCCAGCATCAACAGTCGGCAACATAGAAATCGCCTTGAGCCATATCGATCCGAAATCGTCAGAAACGATACTTGTACCCGACATCGTATTGACGAGCGATCCAAAAGTGCTTTTGAAACTCGAAAGAAAGTCAAAGAAGTCGGGTATCTGAGAAGTAAGCAAGAAAGAAGCTATAAAGTCGAGTTGTTTGAGTTGCGCTGTTCGCTGGGTTATAAGGCTTTCCCGATTAAGTAATATCGAAACGATCTTTTCGTCTCGATTCCTCCTCGCGTTGACGTCGGCAAAGTCATTCTTTTCCGCGAGACGTTCTATGATATCTTTCGAATATTCAAAACCATATGAGAGGCTCTCTTCAAAAACGGAAAGATCATCATTGGCCTGACTTTTAATAAGTACTTCGACGAATCCCTTTTGGACTTGCGGAGCCACATATTTTAGTTCTAACACTCGAAAAAAGCGCCATAAATGATAATACGCGTTGTGATAGGAATAACCGATCGTACCGTGTTTTTCGCGTCGTGCCTCTGCCATTCGTTCTTCAGCCAGAGCATCTCGAGCTTTCTGCAAAAAATATTGCTCAAATTCCAAAAATCTTTTGACGGGGGGGGCGTCACCTATTTCGGTTTTTCGCGTTATGGCTTGCGTTATCGACTCCTGTAAGGATTCCGGAAGATTACCATTAAGTCGTTTGGGTTGGCTGAGGACACTCCGCAAAGCAAGCCATTCGTTTAGTAGGTTCTTAGCCGCCCGTGCGATTCGCGCTGCCGATAAATAGGCCGGCAAGCTCACCTGATCGTCACAAGCCCGAGCGGAATCAAATCCGCGTTTCATCTCTGCTAAATACTCAGTCTCCTGCGCCGATAAAGGTTCTTTGTGAAAAGGTCCAATGCTCGGTTCAATGCGATCATGAGTCGGATCAAGCTCTATGCAGAAAACACGGCATTGCTCCGCCGATTCATCTAGATTCAGCGTTGTTGCTAGTTTTCGAGCTTCCGTGAGCGACTGCAGAGCGGCGGCCTTATAACTTCTGGGGTTTTGTCGAAGTAGTTTTTTGAAAACCTCAACAGCGATAGAGATGACGTCGGTTTCTGTATCGGATGGACTACCAAATGGGCTGTCATTCAAGATATTAATTCCCAGCCCAAGCCATTCCGCAACCTCGCTTACGTCGACACCTTTTTCTTCTAGAAGATAATTTACTAAAAAAGAAAACCTCTTTTTAGGAATTGAGGAAGAAAAACTCCATGAAACCTGATCAAAGTTTTCATTAACTGGCCAATTAACAACGGACTCAGGAAGTTCCGTAGCACCAACCCATTGTTGTATCTGCGTCCAAGTTTCAAGGCCAACGGTATAAGTTGCCACCGATAACCAATGAGACGCCAGCTCGGGCGATACGCGAAGAGGATTCGGGAAATGGAGTCGATGATCAAAGGCCTCGCGTAATACGTGAAGCCGATCTCCAAAACTGCGAGCGTTTTTTAACGTATCTAAAAATGCGTCTAAACTGAGAGAAGACCATAAACCGGCGCCAGACATTTGCATAAAATTCATCAACTGGCTCGGAAAATCGGACCCGGAACTCTTGAAGCTGATAAGATGAATCCCAAGACGGCGCCAATGTTTTTTTTCTGCGGGTTCGGGCTTTTCGGGGAAAATCGCAATTGTGAATGCGACGTGTTTCCCCAGTACATTACCGATTGTGCGATATACCCAATGGAAATCAGGATCCGAAAGGCTGTAACCAAGTATTAATAGCGGGTGCTGAAGAAAAAGCTGGCGCATCCGAGTCGCAATACCCGGCTTGGAGTGAGAAACATCTTCGTATTGCGACCGAGTTACGACCCAGGAACTCGGGTGGTCTCTATGGCCGTGAATATAGATGAGTTCTTTTTCGCCATAATTATGTCTGGTTTTTAATAAATCCGTGTCATAAATGAGTTTAACCCATGTGGGAGAGTGATCGAGAAGGGTATCTAAGTGATTTGTTGTTATTATGCTTTCAAATTCATATGTGAATAACGCGTTGTGGAGTGGGCCGGGTTTCAAATCGGCATCAGGGAAAAGATCAAGGAGTGCGTCGACTAGTGCTTGATAACCGAATTGTTCTTCGTACAACTCGGCCAGGTGTGGAATTGTGTATTCCGACGTATTATTTTTTCCTTCGGCATTCGGCTTCGGAACCAATGCTTGCGCGAATAATTTTCTAAAATCCTTCCACAAAGGAATATTCGGACGTAATTCCGGCAACCTCGGCTCGGCATTCTTGCTGAAACCGGCACCAATAACGCCCACAGGCTTACGAAGCTCGCAAACTTCGAGCCACTTGAGAACAACTTCAGCTTCTTCTTCATCAAAAAGAGTTAACAACCGGTCTCGATGTTTTTCTTTGACGAAATCAAGCATAATCATACCTCCACTACACTCAGGATAGTCGATTATCTGATCGTTTTGATATCTACGCAAACGAAAAGATTCATGAGTCGGAAGTTCGTAGGTATGGAACGTCTCTAGCGCGTAATAAGCGCTCCCAAATAGCGCAAGCGGCGGCGGAAGGCGCGCCAGGAAAGCAGCGAGCGACGTTCACGCCAGATGACGCGCGGCCGCAGGTAGAAGCGCCGGTAGAGGCGGCGCACGATGGCGAACAAGTCGTCGGCCGAGAACGAACCGGGCCAATGCGGTGCGGTAAACGCGGACGCGGGATCGGTGGCGAACTCCCGCCAGAGATCGGCCGGCAGCAAACCTTTTTCCACGGCTTCGTCATAGAGCGGCGTGGCGGGATACATCGTGTACACCGCCAGGTGCACGTGGTCGGGGTCGAGGCGGACCATGAACGCGGCGCTTTGGGCGATGTCGGCCGCGCTTTCATCCGGGTTGCCCACCATAAAATAGGCCAGGGTTTTGAGCCCGACGCGCCGGGCCGCGGCGAAAACCTGCCGCGCCGTTTCCAGGTCGGTGGGACGGCCGAGGCGGCGCAGCACCGCGGGGCTGCCCGATTCGATGCCGAAGGTGATCCACCGGCAACCGGCGGCGGCCATGGCGCGCATCATTTCCTCGTCGACGGTTCCGATTGTGGCGCGCGCCATCCAGGGCAGATCGATCCCCGCGTGCCGCAGTCCGTCGCAAATCGCGAGCACCCGCGCCTTGTCGATCGTGAACACTTCATCGTAGACAAGCAGGGCGGCGAAACCCAGATCGTGCGCGCGGCGAAAGTTTTCGACCACGTATGCCGGGCCGTGCGCCCGAAAGCGTTTGCCGGTCACCGAACGGCTGCAATACGTGCAGTGATAGGGGCAGCCGCGGCTCGTGACGGCGTTGGCGACGGGGTGCAAGTCGGTAAGCACCGACCCGTACAACTCCGGGCGCAGCAGGTCGTAGGCCGGTTGGGGCAGCGTGTCCAAATCGGCGACCGTCGGTGCAACGCCGGTGTCAATCAATGCGCCGTCGCGTTGGAAATAGAAACCGGGTTCATCGCCGAGGCGCGACTTCTCGCCCCCGTGACGACACAGGGTCGCCAGCGGGTGTTCACCCTCGCCGCGAATTAAGCCGTCGAACTCGGGCAGGGCGAGGGTTTCGGCCGGGTACAGAAAGGGTTGCAGGCCGCCCAGCCAGCGCGGCGTTTCGGGCAGGGCTTCTTGCAGCGCCTGAGCCTGCGCGCGCGCGGCGGGCATGGTGAAGGACACGGCAGTCAGGCCGATCAAGTCGGGTTGCAGGCGGTGGGCCCGCGCGGCGACTTGTACCGGCGTCAGGTCTTCGGCGTGGGCGTCGATGAGGCTCACCTCGGCGTGGCCGTCGCGGCGGGCGGCGGCGGCGACTTGCAGCAGGTTGATCGGCGGGTTGTTGCCGCGCACGGCCTCGATTTCGTCGGGCAGATTCGCCCGGACGACGAGGGTTTCGGCGGGATTGATCAACAGCAGCCGCACGGAGATTCCTTTCGGTGTCGAACGCGTTTCAGCATATCATGAACGAAGGACCGTCGTGTTGACAGGCGCGAAAACCGGGCCCTACTGTAAAACCAACGACAAGGGGGCGGCTTGGCGAACATTCTCCTGGCAAATCTTTACAAGGCGCAGAGGAACTACCAAATCGCGCCGCCGCTGGGTTTGCTGTATCTGGCCGCCGTGTTGCGCAACGCCGGACACGAGGTGCGGGTGCTGGACCTGCGTGCGCGGCAGGAGGCGCTCGCGCTGCATCTGGAAGAGATCACCGCCTTCGCGCCCGACGTCGTGGGGTTGTCGGCCGTGATCCTCGAGGCCGCGGTGCTGCGGGAGACGGTGACCTTACTCAAGTCCCATGTGCCGATGGCGCGAATTGTGGTTGGCGGTCCCTATGCTCATTCCTCGATGTTGGATGTGCTTCGCGTTCCCGGCGTGGACGCGGTGGTGCGCGGGGAGGGCGAGTTGGTGTTGCCGCCTCTGGTCGCCGCCTGGGAAAGCGACGTCGAACACCTCGAATTGCCGGGCGTCGGGTATCCGGGCGGGAGCGCGGGTCAGCATCCGGAGCCGGTGACGGACTTGGACGCGCTGCCGTGGCCCGCGTGGGACCTAGCGCCGATGGAGCTGTATCACGAGCAGCCGCGGCACGGCTATTTGTACAAGCACAAGCGATACTATTCGGTGTCCAGTTCGCGAGGCTGTCCCTTTAAGTGCGCGTTCTGCCAAAACGTGCTGGGCCGCAAGTACCGCGTGCGACAAGCCGAAGCGGTGGTGGAGGAGATCACGCGGCTGTATGAAAAGTACATGGTGCGTGAGATCCATTTCATCGACGATTGTTTCAATCTCGACCTCGACCGCGCCAAACGCATTTGTGAACTGCTCATCGCGCGTAACATGGACCTGGCCATCACGTTTCCGGTGGGGCTGCGCGCCGACCGCATGGATCGCGAGTTGATCGACCTGCTCGCGCGCGCCGGGTGTTTCAAAATTCCCTACGGCATCGAAACCGCCTCGCCACGCCTGCAACGGGCGTTGAACAAGAACGTCAATTTCGCCAAGCTCGAGATGGTCATCGACTACACGGTGCAAAAGGGCATGATGGCGCAGGGGTTCTTCATTTTGGGCTTGCCGGACGAAACCGAGGAAGAAGCGCGGCAAACCGTAGACTACGCGCTGAAGAGCAAGCTGACGTTTATCACCTTCAACCTGCTCAACGTGCTGCCGGGCACGCCGCTTTGGGAGACGGCGGCGCAACGCGGGTTGGTGCAGGATTTCCACCCGGAAGAAGTGGATTACGACAACCCGCCGATACATATGGCGACGGCGTCGCGGGCGACTCTTAAAAAGATGATGCGGCGCGTGCATCTGCGGTTCTACCTCCACCCGTTTCGCTTGTGGCGAATTTGGCGCCGCCTGCCGCACAAGAAACATTTTTTCGGATTCCTAGGATTGTTTTGGGGCAAACTCACCTGGCTGAGGGGAGATCACTGATGCACGAAATCACGGTCATCCGGTCGTTCAGTTCGGCGCATAATCTGCGCGGTTATCGCGGCAAGTGCGAAGACCTGCACGGCCACAACTGGCGCGTGGAAATCACGGTGGGCGCGGTGACGTTGGACGAACTGGGCATGGTGCTCGATTTCAAGGAACTGAAAAAAGCGGTGGACGAAGTTCTCGAACGCCTCGACCACCGGCTGCTCAACGACATCCCGCCCTTCGACGAAATCAACCCGTCGAGCGAAAACCTGGCGAAGTACATTTTCGAGGAGGTGGCGCCATTGGTGGATGACCAACGCGTGCGCTTGCTGCGCTGCAATGTGTGGGAATCCGACAACGCCTATTCGACCTATTTCCCCGACAACGCCGAGTAGCGATGAAGGCGCGGCGCGCATATTTCCTCTTTTGGCTGATCGCCGGGATCCCGGCGCTGTTCATGTTTTTTCTATTGATACCGCTGTGCGCGCTCAACTTGTGGATTCCCGAGCGGCGCCGCTGGAAGACGATTCTGCTCGCGGTCGGCTACGGCGTGTTCGTGCCGGCGGCCATCGTGAACCTGGTCAGCTACGGCAACCTGTATTACGTGGCGTTCACGGCCCTGTATTTCCTGCTGATGGCCGTGCCGCGCACGCGACGCCCCACGTTTTTCGTGACGCTGTACGGGGTTGTGTGGTTGTACCTGGCGGCGGTGGCGCAAGCGTACGGGGGTTGGATCGGTTTACCCGTCGTGACGGTGTTGCTGGGCGGCTTTGCGGTCCTTGCCTGGAAACGTGGCTGGACGACCGAGTGGTTTCATTTTCCGGCCGACGCGTTTACGCATTACTTCACCATCACCCTCGTATTGCTTACGTGGTTTTTCTTTTTGCCTTCGTCGCTGCCGCTGCGCGCGGTTACCAGCCAAACAGGCGTGCAGGCCGTGGCCACGTTTGCCGGCACCGACGGCTATCGCGAACGCTTTTTGTTTCACCAGATGAACTTCGTGGACGAGGTGTCGCCCCGTATGCTGCTCGTCGGGGCCAAGCGCAAACTGCCGGCGGGCGTCACCGTGCATCGCAACGAAGTGTACGATGTCACGGCCGATCGCTGGCGACCCAGCCCGCTACCGGCCCCGGTCACCTCGGTGCATTTGATTCGTTGCGGAAGTGACGACGCCTTCGTGCCCCCGGCGGAGGCGCGCAACTGGGCCGAGCGCAGCGTCAATATGGGGCGCGGGTTTTCGTGGTACGGACCCACCATGGCCGGGTACTGCCTGCCGCGGGCGGGCGTGTACCTGGTCGGCGACGAAACCTCGGCGATGCTGGTGGACCGCGCGACGGGCCGCCGGGTGCACGAGTTCGCCTTTTCGAAGGTGATTCCCTTGGCGCCGCTGCGTTTCTTCGCGCCGTACGGCGACGGGATGATCGCTTCGTTTCACGACATCGTGCTGACGCGAATCGCCTACGACGCGGCCACGCAGCAGGTGACGACCGAGGCAACCGTGTACGAAGAGCGCCTGTTCGGCGAGAGCATGGTTCTGGGCGAGGAGGGGCACCCCTACATCTACCTCGTGGAGACTTACGGGCGCGTGCGCAAGATCGACCCCGGCGGTCCGCGGGTCGTGGCCGAGAACAAGGTGCTGCCCGGTTTTCGCTTCGCCACCTTCGACGCCGATCGCGGGCTGCTGCTTATCGTCAACGAGCTGGCGGGGGTGATGGAGATCGTCGACACCGAGACGATGCGACCGATCGACCGCGTGTTTGTGGGCAAGGCGGCGCGGCGTTTTAATCCATCGCCGTCCAGGCCGGGTGTGGGCTACATGGCCACGTCGTTCGGCATTTTGCAGGTGGATCTATGCGCGCGGCTGCCCGATCACTGCATCCGATGAGAGGGCGGGGGTCTTACCTATCGTCGTAGGCGTGGGCGCGGGCCGATTGCCGGATGATCATTTCCTCGAGCCATTCGGGCCGGTTGCGCATCTTGGCGGCGTCGTTGTAGTAGCGCAGGGCTTTTCGGAACTGGCCGTTGCGGCGGTAGAGGTCGCCGATCAAATACTTCAACTGCGGCGATTCGGACAGCTTGAAATCGGCCTTATCCATGGCGATCTTGAAGTGGCGGATCGCCAGCTTGCGCATTTTTTGGACCCGCTTACGTTCGTTTTCGCCCAGGGAGAGCCCGCGCATGGTGTACGTGGCGCGCAAGTAGGCGTTGGCGATGTCTTTGTCGGGCATGCCGCGCCAGGTGTAAATCTTGGCGAGGATTTCGTAACGATCCCACGGTTCGAGTTTCCCGAGGTTGTATTCCTTGGGCAATATTTTGCCGATATTTTTGACCACTTCGGGCGCGAGGGGTTTTTCCAGATTCGGGTAGAAATCGCCGGGGTAGCCGGTGTAGCCGGTGCGGGGGTCGGTGGCGATCAGCTTTTCGTAGTAGGATTTCGACGCGCCGAGGTAGCAGAAATCGGTATCGACGCCCGCGGTGGTGAAAGCGTCGATGCGCCAGCCGCTGACCGGTCCCTTGTCGATGGGGCTGATCAACTCGATGGGCGTGGCCAAGACCTTGACGACGACCGGTTCGGGAGGCGTGGCGTCGGCCGGCGCAGGCGTTGGGTCTTGCGCCGCCGCGGAAATGGCCAGCAAAAAAATCGCGGCCACTATCAACCAGGTGCGAGTCATTCGTTACTCCGCATCGCTACGTATCCAACACTGCAAACGAGGCTGCCGGGCGCCGAAGCGCCATGCCGCCTCTCGCTTTAAAGTAAAAGGCCTCAAGACGCTTTCGTCAAACGGCAATCCCGACCCTTCGCGCAGCACCAGCAGCGAGCCCGCCACGTCGATATCTCGGATGGCGGCGACCACGGCGGCTTCGTCGTCGCGCTCGGTGTCGGCGGCGGTAATGTGGACCTCGCCGTCGGCCCGTCGCACCAAAAAAGCCAACATGCCCGCCGGCAAATAGGGGTGCCAGGCGTCGTCGACGATCACCACCGGCCCGACGGTCGCGGCGCACTCGGCCAGCGCGACGGCCTGCGGGTCGCTTTGCGGCGGGCGGGCGAACATGCCCAGTGCGTCAGCGGCGCGGGTCGGGGCGAGGGCGAGCGCCACATGCAACAGCAGCGAGAGCGCCGCCAGGACACCGACCACCCAGCGGCGAGCCGTCGGGAACGGCAAGCGCCACAGTCCCACGACGAACAAGACGACGCCGGCGCCGAGCGCGGGCATCAGGAAGCGGGCGTAGGTTGTCGGGGCGACCGCGAAGAGCGCGGCGGGAATCAGCAGCGCGGCCATGATTTCATAAACGCTGCGCTGCGTGCGGCGAGCGGGCCAGCCCAGCACCAGGCCCGCGACGAGGATCGCCGGGAGCAAGGGGCCCATGTCGCCGTAGATCATGCGGCCCAAGGGCCACGCGCCATCCAAGGCGCCGCTTTGTTGATAGCTCTGCACGTGACCGGTCAGGGTTTGGAGCCACTGGGCGAGTCGTCCGCCGTACCACCACGACATCATCAGAGCACCGAACACGCTGCCGACCGCCAGGTTGAACAGCGGATTTTCGTAGCCGCGTTTGTTCAAGTCGACGAAGGAGCCGTGGGCGAAGAAGGCGATGGCCGCGGGGGCCATCCAGTAGGCCGGGGCGTACCCTTTGGCGAGGCAGGACACTCCGGCGGCCAACCCGAACGCCACGGAGTAGCCAAGATGGCGGAACCCGCGCGAGCGCACCAGGGCGAAGAGGGTCAAGGCGGTCATCATCGCCAGGGGCATGTCGAGGGTGACGGCGCGGCTGTAGGTGGCCACGGGCGGCGCGGTGGCCGCGAGGGTTACGGCGGCGAGCCCGCCCCAGGAATCGGTCAGGTCGGTGGCGAGGAAATACACCGCGACCAGGATGATGGCGAGCATGAGTGTCCAGGCGATTTTCAACGCGATGTGGGAACGCTCGGTGAGGAGCCACAACTTGGCGGCGCCCTCGTGAACGGTGGGCGGCCAGTGCAAGGGTTGGTTGAGTTCGACGTCTTGGGCGCGGCCCATTTCCTGCTCGGCGAAGGCCCAGATGCGACCGAGGTGGTTGGCTTCGTCGAAGCCGCCGAAACTGGGCGTGGCGCCGCCTTCCCAAATCAAATTGAGAATCAAGCACGCGGCCACGAGGGCTGCGGCGAGCCACGCCGGGGCACGACTCGGGCGGTCGGCGGCATCCGGATTCACTCGTTATCCTCCTCCTCGAGCTTGGCGGCCGCGCGCCGGCGCGCGAACTCACGCAGGTCCGTGTGGGCGTCGAATTCGTCGACGATTTCCTCGCCGATCATCGCCTCGATAACATCTTCCAGGGTTACCACGCCCATCGTGCCGCCGTATTCGTCGACAACGACGACCAGATGGGTTTTTTCCTGGATAAAAACGCGCAGCAACTGGTGGCCGCGCATCGATTCGGGCACGAATTTCGGCTTGAATTGCAGATCGGATACGCGCTTGTCGTGTTCGCCCTGCAGGAAGGCGTTGGCCAGATCGCGGCGCAGTACGATGCCGCGGATATGGTCCGGCCCTTCTTCGGTGGTGACGGGCAGGCGGCTGAAATCAAGACGGGCCAATTCGGCGCCCAAATCGCCGATCGTTTGGTTGCCTACGAGTGTGACGAGTACCGGGCGCGGCGTCATGATGTCCCGCGCGGTCAGCTTGTCGAGTTCGAGCACGCCCTTCACCCACTTGGCTTCCATGTGCATGATCGCGCCGCCCTCGGCGCCCATATGCGCGAGGGTCACGATGTCATCTTCGCTGGGCCCGACTTCGCCTTGTTTGGGTTTGAGGGTATTGGTGAGAACCTCGCCGGCGCGAACCAGCGGATAGAAGGACCAGACGAGCAGTTGAATCGGCCAGGCCAATATCGGGGCGAGGTGGCGGGCGTAGCCCACGCCGAGGGATTTGGGAATGATTTCCGCGAGGACCAGTACGGCGACGGTCAGGGCGATGGAAAAAGGAAGCATCATCGCCGGCGTAAAGCGCTCGCCGAAAATGGAGCCGGCAATCGCCGCGCCCATCGTATTGGCGAAGGTGTTGAGAAACAGAATCGCGGTGATCGGGCGGGCGATGTTGGCCCGTAGGTCGAACAGTTTCAGGTCGTGCGACCGGCCGCGAACCCTGAGCGCTTCCACGCGAACCGGCGAAACAGCGTAAAGCGCCGCCTCGCTGACCGAGCAGAAAAAGGAAAGGCCGAGCATGAGACAAACGGTTAAGATCAATGCGGTCATGAGCTTGCCCTTCGGCGCCGCGCGGCGCCGGGTGGAATAAGCGCGAAAGACAATGTGCCGTCAGGAGAGTCGATCTTCAAATTCGTCCTAAAAAACGGTGTCTGTAAATCAAGTTAACACACGGCGGCACTGCGCCCAAGGCGACTTGTCACAAAGGAACGGTTTCGCGGGTCGCCGCGCCGAAGAGGAAAAGGGGTGTGCTTAGTCGTCGGTCATGCCGCGTAAAACGAGCAGGCGGACCAAGGTCAACACCGAGGCCAGGGTCGCCGCGACGTAGGT
The DNA here is from genome assembly GCA_030765525.1 of Candidatus Lernaella stagnicola. Taxonomy (NCBI): domain Bacteria; phylum Candidatus Lernaellota; class Candidatus Lernaellaia; order Candidatus Lernaellales; family Candidatus Lernaellaceae; genus Candidatus Lernaella; species Candidatus Lernaella stagnicola. Next base: position 221,364 of record JAVCCK010000010.1, on the reverse strand, counting down.
CATCGCCGCCGCGGACAACACCTTGCGCGCCCCGCCGATTTCCTGTGGGTGCAGTGCACCGCTGCCCTCCAGAAGAGCGAGTGCCCGGGACGACGCGTTGAACTCCACCGGCAGGGTCACCAAGTGGAAGAGTACGGCGAAGCTGTACAAGACGATGCCGATGTCGATGAGCGGCCGGTAGCCGAATAAGAAGCCGCCGATGATGGCGGGCCATAGCGACCAGGCGCCGAGGTTGGCGACCGGCACCAGGGCGTGGCGTACGGACATGGGCCAGTAGTTGTCTTTGTCCTGCAAGGCGTGTCCGGCTTCGTGAGCGGCGATGCCCAAGGCCGCGAGGCTGGGGGATCCATGCACGCCTTCAGAAAGCCGCAACACTTTCTTGCGCGGGTCGTAGTGGTCGGAAAGCTTGCCCGCGACCGGCTCGATGGCCACTTCCTGCAAGCCGGCGCGGTCCAGCAGATACCGGGCGGCCTGCGCGCCGGTCATGCCGGAGGCGGCACGAACCTGGCTGTATTTTTTAAAGGCTTTGCGCACCTTCGACTGCGCCCAAATGGCCATGATGACCGCCGGGATAAGCAGGATGAAAGTCGGGTCAAAGAAGAGCGGCATGCGCGGCATACCTCCATGCAAGCGGTTGTTTTCGCCGACCGAGAACGTAATCACTGGGCGATTTCTTTTCAATCCTGCGACGTGCCGGACCGAAGCCGGAAAGCGTGCGGCGTCCGGGAGGCTCGAAAAAAAACCACGCGGGCAATTAACCCTGGGCGGGGGAAGGCGTGTCCACATAGGCGAACGAGCGAAAAACGAACAAAGAGGTTAGAGCCATGAAAAGAAAATTCTTCGTTATCCCTCTCCTGGTCGTAGCCGTCGCCATGATGGCGGCGGCTCCGGCCTTCGCGCAGAACCGCGCGGGCGGCAAACATCACGGCATGGGTATGGGCATGGGCGCCAGCCAAGGCGGCGGACACGGCATGGGTCTCGGGCCGTTTTGGAACGATCCCGAAGTCAGGGAAAAGCTGGATTTGAGCGAGAATCAAATCGCCGAACTCGAAGCCGTGCACGACCAGACGCGCCGTGACATAATCGAACTGGCAGCCGACATGCAGAAAGCCCGCCTCGATTTCCAAGACGCGATGGACAACGGCCGTATCGACCTGGACGCGGCCAAAAGAGCGGCGGGAATCGTCAACGAGGCGCACCTGAGCATCATGTTGCGGCAGATTGAACATCGCGCCGCGGTGCAAGGCGTACTGACCGACGCCCAAGTTGAAAAGCTAAGCGAAGTGAAACCCATGCGCCGTCATCGTCAGCGGCGTGGTGTACAGCAGCCATAGCACACGAAGTCTCCTCCACATCCTCCTAGCCAGCCGCAGCCGGCCTTCGGGTCGGCTGCGGGCGTTTTAATGACCGGCGTTCGTGTTACATCCGTATCGCGCGGCGATATTGGACGATGCGCGGTCGGCGACTTACGGTATTAGGGAAGCCTCCTTGCGGCATAAAACGAAAAGGCGAAGGTTTGTTGCACCAACCGGCAAAACGAGTGCTCATTTTGGGCGGTGGTTTCGCGGGTCTGGCGGCGGCGCGTGCGCTGCCACCGGCACACCGAGTTACACTGATCGACCGCCGGTCGAACTTTGAATTCCTGCCGAACATTCACGAATTGGTATCCGGCGTCAAAACGGCGAAGGCGTTGCGACTGCCCTATCGCGAGACATTGCATCGCCTGGGACACCGCTTTTTGGAGGACGATGTAACCGGGATCGATCCGTCGGCGCGCGAGGTTGTCACCGCGTCGGGTACGCATCACTTCTACGACGCGGCGATTGTCGCGCTGGGCGGCGTCGATGCGACCTATGGCGTGCCGGGCGTGGCGAAGAACGCCGTTTCCTTCAAAAGCGTCGCGGAATGCGAGACCATCGGCCGGCGTCTGCGCGAGTTGGAAGGCGGCGGTCGACCGTACCACGTAGTCGTGGTGGGTGGCGGTTTCGAGGGCATCGAAGCGCTGGGTGAGATACTGCGCGCCTACGGTCGCAGCCCGCGGTTGAGTGTCACGCTCGTGGAGGGAGCCGACCGGCTGATGGCCAACGGCCCACCGGAAGTCGACGCCCGTCTGCGGCAGTTGGCGGCGGGGTATCCTGTCCGGTTTCTTTGCCGCGCGCCGGTGAAGAGAATCCTGAAACGCCGCGTGCGCCTAGCCGGCGGCGATACGTTGGAATCGAACTTGACGATCTGGACCGGCGGGGTCGCGCCGCCGCCGTTATTGGCCGACCGGCGATTGACCGGCGATCCCGGCGAATGGTTGGCGGCTTGTTCGACCTTGCAGCATCCGAAGTTCCCGACGCTGTTTGTGGTGGGAGATGTGGCGGGGCTGACCGGTGGTGCGGCGGGCAAGCAGGCCTATCACGCGCTGGATATGGGCGTTTGCGCCGCGCGGAACATCGAGCGTTTGTTTCGGCTGCGGCGACTCAAGGATTACTCGCCGGTCAACAAGCCCGCGTTGGTGTCATTTGGGAATCTGGGCGGCGTGCTCGTGTGGGGCGACCGAGCGGCGGAGGGCGTGGTGTTTACCTTGATGAAAGAGGCGGTCTTTCACCTGGTGATGGCGCGCTTGGATCGCCCGGTCACATGGAGCCCTGCGGGTCGATTGGCCTCGCGCCTCGGGGCGACGGTGACGAAGATCGGCTGGCCGACGCTGAAATCGTGGGGCGCTCTGCGGCGTTTGCCGGGGGTGCGCATTCTGCGGGATTGAGACGCGGGCTACTCGGCGGGTTTCTTTTCGGTCGCAGCACTGTTTCGTAGCATCACGTACATTAACTTTTCGCCGCCAACTTCCAGAAGTTCGGTTTTTTCCAGGGTGAACCCGGCCCGGGTGAAAGCATAGGCGGCTTCTTCGAAGGGCGGGTCTTGTTTAGCCAACGACTTCAGTTGATGCCTCAGTTTCGGGTCGACAATCATGTGTAGAACCGCGCCGTCTTTCATCGCGGAGGTGATGGAAGCCACGGTTTTAATGGTGGACTCGACGACGCCGATTTGCCCGTCGGCCACCGAGTAACCCGTGAGGTGCGGCTGGTGGTGAATGATGACAACATCCACGGAATTGGGAGGCAGGGGAAAATCCGTGGTTTCCGAGAGCACCGCCTTGACCGTTCTGGCCCCCTGCGCTTTCAAATCGGTGAATAAATAGTTCAGAAAACTTACGGAGTGCAGATCGCTTTCCGCCGCGTAATAGGTATGGAAGGGCGCGTTGCGTTCAAGGCCGACAAGCGTGAACAAACCGTTACCGGCGCCGATTTCGGCCACGACACTGTCGGCGTTGGTTTCGACTCGTTCCCAAAGCGCCTCGAATTCGGGGTGCAGGGGGGCGAATTTCGTGCCTTTCTTTATCGCCTTGGCCAACGCCTTTTTCATTTTCTGCAAGTCTTTCGTGCTCACCGTTGGGAACGCGTCCATGCTCGTAGGCATCGGACCCCGGTATTCGGGGACGATCATTGCCGACGGTGGCGGCGGCGGCGGTGGGGGCTGTGAATCCAGATCTTGTTGACCGGTCGGCGAATCCCCCGGTCCGGAGTGGCAGGCGATTAACGCGACGGCGAGAACCACGCCCAATGCCAGCAGTACGGTGTAACGCGGCATGGCAATCGACCTCCTTGTCAGCGAAAAACGAGCGGTGTTTGCCTCGACAAACAGCATAACGCCGAGTCTCAATAAGGCAAGCGAAACACCGAGATCATCGCGGTTTCTCTAAGACAATATGGTGATGCGCCATAGCGAAAAACACGAAGGTGTCGGTTTTGACTTCGCGGAATCCGGACCGGCGGAAAGCCTCGATGTAGAGGTCTTTGGGAATGGTTGTTTTCTCGTCTTTACCCGCCGCTTCCACCAGATGTACGCGACCGCCTTTCTTCACGGCGCGAAACAGCGACGTCATGCACGCCACGGCCTCGGTTTTGACTTCTATGTCACCGGCCTCGTTGTGCTTGCCGCGATAGAAGGGCGAATTGATGACGATCGCCACGTCCACCGAAGCGGGCGGCAGCTTCACGTCATCATATTCGGAAGGCACGGAGACGATCTTTTCGCGCCCCGGCAACGCCAGCAATTCGAGCATCCGCTTGCCAAGATCGAGCGAGGGTTTGTCGATGTCGACCGCGAACAGCTTGGCGAAGGCGACGTCGTTTTCCAGCAAGGCGATACCAAGCAACCCCGTTCCGGCGCCGATGTCGGCGACCACATCGGTCGGTTGAATATCCGCCATCTTGGCTGAAGCGAGCATCTTGGGGAAATAATCCGAAAGCTTTTTTCCCTTCGCTTTGATTTCGCGCACGGCCGCGACGGTCTCTTCCCATTTCGCCTCGCGATTCTCGGAGAACATCACCAGACTACCCGGCACCGGCCGCAGGTAGCTGCCGTCCGGTTGCCCGCCGGCGTTGCCGGGCGGCGGGGCGAGTGGCGCTCCCGGCGGTGGTGGGGAAGATCCAAGTGGCGGTAACGATCCGGGCGGTGGGGAAGACCCGGGCGGCGGCGAAGATTCCAGCGGCGGTGCGGTTTCCGGTGTTTGTTGGCAGGCGAAAAACACCGTCGCCACGATGGCGAGCAGCAAAAGCGGGATCATCGATCGTTTCATCGTTGCAGGCTGCCTTTCCGAGTCACGGGGCGTTACGAGCTACGCGGAAACCAATAACACTCATTTTGTAACTTGGCACGTTTGTGCGGCGATTGGCGGCGCGACAATGGCGGGCCAACGAGCGCCAACCGCCGCCTCGCAAGACACGATGTTCGCCCTCGGCAGGGCCGCGGGGGTTGGTGACTTCGCCTTCGGGATAGGGAGCGTGCCAATCCCAGACCCATTCCATGACATTGCCGTTCATGTCGACCAGTCCCCAGGGATTGGCGTTCTTTTCGCCCGCCGGATGAGTGCCGGAGCAGGCCGCGCCTCCGCCGTCGGCGGCGCTCAAGCAACCCGCGTAGGAGACCTTCGAATTGCCGCAATACCAGCCGGCGCGGTTGAGTTTTTTATCCGGGCCGCATTCGGTTTCGGCCAAGGGTCCGTTCCACAGGGCCGTGGCGGCGCCGGCGCGCGCGGCGTATTCCCATTCGGCCTCGGTGGGCAGGCGGTAGCCGGTGCAGTCGGCGTCAAAGGCGACCGCATCGCCGTCGCGTTCGTAGCAGGGCGTGAGGGATTCGAGCTGCGAGGCGCGGTTGCAGAAATCGACGGCCTCGAACCAGGAAATATCTTCCACCGGACATGCGTCACCGCAGGCGAAGAAGGCGGAGGAATTCTCGCCCATCACGCGGCGCCATTGGGCTTGTGTTACTTCGGTGCGCCCGAGCAAAAAGGGTCGGCTGATGGCCACGGCATGGGCGGGGCTTTCGTCTTCGTCGCGGCCCGGTTCACCCGCGGGCGAGCCCATCACGAAGCGTCCGGCGGGAAGGCGCACGAAATCGATCGTGTCGCTTACGGGCGCCGCGGCGTTTTGCTTCTGGTGGCAGCCGGCGAGCAGCATGAGAGCGAGCGCGGCGATAAACCAGCGGTGAAGGGCTTTCGCGTTCATCGAGCCGACGCTAGCACAACGCCGTGGGAACACAAGGCAACGTCGCACCGCGCCGGCTCGTATGCTACGATGCACCCTTGTGAAAATCATGTTTCGTCACGTTTTTGGGTTGGTGTTGGCGCTGCTGGTCGGCGGCGTGGTCGCTTGTTCGGAAACGAGCCCCTCGGCGGGCATGGTGTCGATACCGGCCGGGGCATTCGATCAAGGCTGCGTGCCCGCCCAAGCTACCACGTGCCCCGACAACGCCGGCCCGCGGCGGCGTGTTGAGCTCGACGCGTTTTTTCTTGATGTGCATGAAGTGACCGTTGCCGCGTACAAGGAATGTGTGGACGCCGGCGCGTGCCGCGCGCCCGCCAATAAAAAACCGGCGGGCATCGACGAGAAATGGGCTCGCTACGATTTCGCCTACACCTGGGATCGTTGGTTCCGCAACAACCACCCGATCAACGGCGTAACTTGGGACGACGCCGCGGGGTATTGTCGCTGGCGCGGCAAGCGCCTGCCCACCGAGGCCGAGTTCGAAAAAGCCTTGCGCGGCGGGTCGCCGGATAACATTTTCCCCTGGGGCGATGACGCGGCGCCGTCGCCGGGTTTCGGGAACTACGCCGACGACACGGCCCACAAGAAATTTCATTTCTGGCGCGTTTTCCAAGGCTACGACGATGGCTACGTCGGCACCTCACCGGTGTGCAGTTTCGAGAAAAACGCCTACGGTTTGTGCGACATCGCCGGGAATTTGTGGGAGTGGTGTGCCGACGCCTACGAAGCAGACTGGTACGCGCGAATGCCCGCCAAGAACCCGCTTAACGAAGCGAACGTCGGCTTGCGCGTTGTGCGGGGCGGCGGCTTTCGCGGCACGCCCTCGAGCGCTACGGCCTCCCATCGCGTCGGTCTGCCGCGCAACGAGTACGTCAGTTCCCGCGGTTTTCGCTGCGCCAAGAACGCGACGGCGCCCTGATTCAATCCCGTCGACACGAGCGCGCTATTTTTCTCCGCTCTTGGTAAACACGAAATGCCGTACGGGCATCCTGCCCAGCGAGAGGTCGTTGATCGCACCGGTTTTCAACCCGGCAACTTTGAAGGGATACGTGATTTCTTCATCAAGGTATCGGTCAGTGTGGGAGGTGTTGAAGACATGGATTACGCCTTGGGGCTTCAAAGCCCGCACGGCCGAGACCAGGCACCGTTGGGTGATCGCATCGAGGCGCAGGGAGCCGTCGGGCTGCTTTTCGGCCCGAAAAAAGGGCGCGCTGATGAAAGCGACAATATCCGTGGAACCGGCCGGCATGCCGATATCTTCCGGCTGGGACGCAACGAGATGAATGTTCTTCGCACGCGGGTGGTCGGTCTTGGACAAGAAATGCTGTAACAACCCCAGGGCTTGTTTATCGACATCGATCGCATAGGCGGCGCCGAAATCTACGTTTTCTTCCAACAAGGCGATTTCCAGATATCCGGTGCCCGCGCCGACGTCGGCAAGCACCGTGCCGGGGCGCAAGCCGAGCAGTGGGATAATGTCGAGCAACACGTTGCGGCTGCTGGACAGACGGCGCCCTTGGGTCATGTGTTGGTCGATGGCTTGCCGATACTGTTCGAGCTGCTCATTGGTGATTGGCTGAAAGGCTCCGAGGCTGCGCGGCGGCAGATCGTCGGGCGGCAACTCGGCGACGATACGTTTTTTAACCGGGCCGGGCGCGGCCCCGCGATCGGGGGAATCTTGTGGTTTGGAGCAGCCGATTGCGCTATAACCAACGACGATTGTGAGGGTCGCCAACCAGGAAAGTAGACGCAACAGACGTGGCGTTGTTGCCATGGACCACTCCTCCGGATTGTATGGTATGAACTCCGGACGGCAGAATGGTGGGGCGGGCGCGGCAAGTCAAGCTGGGCGTGTTCCCGGTCGAAAACCTCCGTTGGCGCCACCGTGATAACCCGAGTCGACCCACGATGGGATGATATCGAGGAATGAACCTGACCAACGACATCATCGGCAGTTTTTTTGCGCTTTCGACGGCGCTTTGTTGGGCCGTTGCCTCGATCATGTGGCGGAAGCTCGGGGAGGACGTGTCCTCGGTCGCCATGAATTTGGGCAAGGGCCTGGTGGCGCTAGTCTGTCTGGGCGCGATTTTCGCCTTCAAGGGTTTCGGCAGCGTGGGTTTCGACGAATGGATCATGCTTTCGCTGAGCGGCTTGTTGGGTATCTCGCTGGGCGACACGCTGTTTTTCCTGGCCCTGATGCGGCTGGGGCCGCGGCGAATGCTGATGATGGATACGATGATTCCCCTGGTGACGGCCATGTTGGCGTTCGTCGTGCTCGGCGAGCGTCTGACAGGCGTAGGCTGGCTGGGCGGGGCGCTGGTCATCGGCGGCGTTGTGTGGGTGATGCGCGAGCGCCTGCCGCAGCAGTCACCGGCCGAAGAGCGAACGGGGCGGGCGGGGGTGTGGCTGGCGACCGGCGCGGTGATGTGCAACGCCGTGGCGATTTTGCTGGCGAAGAAAGCCGCCGCGACCGTCGATCCGACCGACGCTACGTTTGTGCGCATCTTCGCCGGCACCGTGGGCCTTGTGGTGTACGGCCTGCCGCGGGGACGGGTGATCGGTTGGCTCAAGCCCTTCTTGAAACCACGTTTGCTGGCCGTGCTCGCGGTGGCTTCGTTTATCGGCACGTTTTTGGGGATTTGGCTGGCTCAGGCGGCGTTGACGTTCACCACGGCGACGGTAGCAACAATTCTGAAGGGCACGACGCCGATCTTCATTCTGCCCTTGGCCGTGCTGGTGTTGAAAGAAAAAGTGTCCTTACGGGCCGTGCTGGGCGCGGCGGTTGCCGTGGCGGGCGTCGCGGTTTTATTCCTGCGCTAAGTGTCGCTCAGCGTTTGAAGACGAAATGCTGGTACATTTCGCCGCCTTCTTTGTATTCCTGTTTTTTCGGAGATTGGAATCCGGCGGCCGCGAAGGTGGCCGGGATCAGCTTGTCGTTCTCGAAGCGATCGAGATGCAACTGCTTTAGCGAATTGATCACGTGCAACGTGCTGCCCGATTTCATGGAGCGATACAGCGACGCCAGGCACTTGACGGCCGGATGATCGGCGGCAAAGGGCTCGCCGGCGTTTTCGGGCAGATAAAAAGGCGAGTCCAAGATGACCGCCACGTCCACCACGCCGACCGGCAGTTTGACGTCGTCGACTTGGGAGACAATCGTCTTGACCTGCGCGCCGCCGATCAGGCTGGGTTTGCGCTTAATGATTTCTTCGAGCACCCGCAGACCGTATGGGTTGATGTCCACCGCATAGAAGGTGTGGAATGCGATGCCGTTTTCCATCAGCACGAGCGATAAAAAACCGGTGCCGGCGCCAATATCGGCGACCACGTGATCGCTCTTGATCTTCAGGCGACGCGCCAGGCCCAGCATTTGTTGGTATTGATCGGTGAATCGCAATTCGCCCATCACGCGGGATTCGATCACCGGCAGCAAATCCTGAAAAGCCTTCTGAGCTTGTTCGGCATCGTCGGGCAGACTGCGCGGGATTATCAATTCGGTCGCCGTGTCGCCGGCCGGCTGCCCGTCCTCGGTGTCCGACGACGGCGGGTCAATCGTCGCCGCGGGCGGCGGAGTCATTTGCCGCAAGGCGGTCGTGGCGTTCGGCGGTGGCTGCAAGGGCGGCGCTTTGAACTTTTGCGGTCCCGAATCGGCGGTTTTGAGCTTTGGCTCGCTGGGAATTTCCACAATGTCCGACGGCGGGGGCGGGGCTTGATCGGGCGGCAATGCCGCCAGCGAGTCGGCCGTCCGGGCCGGTTGATCACGATAGCCTTCTGTGACGTTCTGGTTGTCGCCCGTGTTTTGCCCGGGGGCCGGCGGCTGTCCTTGGGTTGGCGGTGCAGGTGACTTATCGCTTTTGTCACAGCCGGCTGCGAGTGCGAGAAACATCAGCGAAACAACCAGGACAAAGCCCGAACGCCACGCTAATCGCTTCATTTTTTTCTCCCCCAATGGTTTGCGATTCACTCTACCACAAAACATCTTGACGGCAACGTGGATTGAACGCGGCGCGGTATTGCGGGTAAGTTAGCGACAAACCTGGGCGCGAGGATTCGACGATGATCAAGGCCAGCGAACGAAGCAACAACCTGCCGCCGTTTTTGGTCATGGAAGTGCTGGAAAAGGCTCAGCAGATGGAGGCCGCCGGCGAGCACGTGATTCACATGGAGGTCGGCGAGCCGGATTTCGATTCGCCCGCGTGTGTTATCGATGCCGCCGTCCACGGCTTGCGACACGGCCAAACCCATTACACGCACAGCATGGGGCGACGCGACCTGCGGGAAGCGATCGGCCGGTGGCATGGGTCGCAGTACGGCAGCGAGGTCGATCCGGACACGGTCATCGTCACGGTGGGGTCGAGCCCGGCCTTGTTGCTGGTGTTCGCCGCGCTTTGCGATCCGGGCGACGAAGTGATTTTATCCAACCCCGGCTACGCCTGTTACCCGCAGATCGTCGGCTTCGGCGGCGGCACGTGCGTGTTCGTCGACGTGTTCGAGGCCGACGGCTTTCAATACCGTCCCGAAGCCATCGCCGCGAAAATCACGCCGCGCACTAAGGCGATTCTAGTCAACAGCCCGTCCAATCCCACGGGAAACCTCATCGGCCGCGAGCGCTTGACGGACATTTGCAGCTTGGGTCCGGTGGTCGTAAGCGACGAGATCTATCACGGCCTGGTGTACGAAGGGCGGGCGGTCAGTGCGCGGGAGATCACCAAGCGGTCGATCGTGGTCGGCGGATTTTCTAAACTCTTCGCGATGACCGGCTGGCGGTTGGGCTACCTGATCGTGCCGCCGGAGTTGGTGCGGCCTGTACAGAAGATGCAGCAGAATTTCTTCATCTCGGCGGGCGACTTCATTCAGACCGCGGCCATTGCGGCCTTGGAGGGTTGCGGCGCGGATGTCGAACGCATGCGGCTGGAATACGACCGCCGCCGCCGCATGGTGCTGGCGCAGTGTGCGCAGATCGGGCTGGGCGTTACCGTTGAGCCCACCGGCGCGTTCTACGTGTTCATCAATGTGGCGCGTTTTAGCCAAAAACTTGAAATGGATTCGTACGCCCTGGCGTTCGACATTTTGGAGAAGGCGAAGGTCGCTGTAACACCGGGCACAGATTTCGGATCCGGTGGTGAGGGCTATCTGCGCTTGAGCTACGCTAACTCCTACGAAAACCTGGTGGAGGGTATGCGTCGGCTGGCGGAATATTTCGCAGGCGTGGACTGAGTCCGAAATGAGAAAAAACATCGAATTGGCGCGCTTGAAAACGTTCCAAAGTTTGTGGTAAATTGCCTCTCCGTTTGTGGGGGAAGCCTTTGCGAAAGCACGATTGATGCGGCGCGGCGTTCCTTTCCGCATCTCAGCGTATACGGAAAAATCCGTGAACCACTCGCTCGTATGAGGATCAAGTCATGGCTCTAAAAGCAGCAGAGAAGAAGAAGCTGGCGAAGATTGCCTACCGGGTTCGTCAAGGCATCATCCAGACGACCTACGACTGCGGCGGCAGTCACATCGGCGGCGCGTTCAGCCAGACCGACATCATGGTCGCCCTATACTACAAGTTTATGAAGATCGACCCCAAAAAGCCTCATTGGCCGAGTCGGGACCGCTTCCTGCTCAGCAAGGGTCACGGCGGCGTGGGTCACGCGGTGATCTTGGCCGACCTGGGTTTCGTCGATAAGGGCGAGCTTAAGAAATTCAACAAAACCGGGTCGCCCTTCGGCATGCACTTGGATTGCTTGAAGGTGCCCGGCGTCGACGCTTCCACCGGTAGTTTGGGCCACGGGCTGAGCATCGGCATCGGCATGGCCATGGGCGCTCGGCTGCAGAATAAAAAATGGCACACGTACGTGATCCTCGGCGACGGCGAACTGCACGGCGGGCCGAATTGGGAAGCGGCGCAATCGGCCGCGCACTTCGGAGTCACGAACATGACGGTGTTCGTCGATCGCAACAAGCTGTGCATCGACGGGAAGACCGAAGACATCATGGCCTTGGAGCCGCTGGACGAAAAGTTCGAAGCCTTCGGTTGGCGGGTCGTGCGAATCGACGGTCACGACTTCGACCAGATTTGCGACGCCATCGAGCAGTCGCACCAGGAGAAGGACAAACCTTTCATCATCATCGCCGACACGGTCAAAGGCAAAGGCGTGGCGTTCATGGAGGACGTCAAGGCCTGGCATTACGGCGGTTTGGACGACGCCACGCGGGATAAGGCGCTCGACGAGCTTCGCGCCGCGTACAAGGGGGTGATCTGATGGCTAAGAAATCGGACCACAAAACGGTCAAAGGTTTGACGTGGACGGTGGAAGACGCCGACAGCATGACCCAGGCCGAGGTGTACGGCGAGGTTCTCACCCAATTGGGCACGCAGAACAAAAAACTCGTCGCGCTGACCGGTGATCTGGCCGGTTCAACGAAAATCGGCAAGTTCGGGGACAAACACCCGGATCGCTTCTTCAATATGGGCATCGCCGAAATCAACATGATGGGCGTGGCCTCCGGCATGGCGGCCACCGGCCTGATCCCGGTGGTTTCGACCTTCGCCGCGTTCGCCTCACTGCGCTGCGCCGAGTGGGTGCGAACCGACATCTGCTACCAGAAGCGCAACGTCAAAATCATCGCCACGCACAGCGGCACGTCCTTCGGGCAGGCCGGCACAACCCACCACTGCACCGAAGACTTTTCGGTGATGCGCGTTATGCCGGGCATGGTGGTGATCGCGCCCGCCGACGCCTTCGAAACCGCCAAGGCCGTTACGGCCGCCATCGAGCATGACGGGCCGGTCTACATCCGCATCGGCCGCAGTTTCGAACCGCCGCTGTGGAAGTCGATGGATGACTTTGAGTTCAAAATCGGCAAGGCCATCAAGCTTCACGAGGGCACCGACGTGACCATCATCGCCACCGGCCGCACGGTCACCGGCGCGTTGGAAGCGGCGGAAATTGCCGGGCAGCAGGGCATTTCGGTCAAGGTGCTGAACATGCACACGATCAAGCCGATCGACGAGGAAGCGATTTTGGAAGCGGTGATGGAAACGCGCCGCATCATCACGGTGGAAGACCACAACGTCTACGGCGGCCTGGGCACGGCGGTGGCGGATGTAATCGCCGCTTCGGGCAAAGGCTGCGTGCTGCGCAAACACGGCCTGCAAGACGAGTTTTCGATCGTGGGTTATCCCGACGACCTGCTGCACGTATACAAGATGGACGCCGACGGTATCCTCGAAGGGGTCGAAGCCGTTTTGAAGATGGACTTCGAGGCGGACGAAGACTGGGAAGACGAGGTGTAACATGGCCGCGAATGGTGACATTAACCTGGATAAACTACAGACTCGTTTGTTCCTGCGAGCGGCCTTGCCGATGACCAAGGTCGTGCGCGAGGACGACAAAATGATACGGCTGCTGACGAAAAATCTAACCGGGATCGTGCAGTTCGAAGTCAAGGGTGACGCTGACGCGGCCGCCCATATGATTTTCGAAAACGACACGCTCGACGTGAAACCGGGACGGCACGAAAACCCGACGGTGGCGTTTGTCTTCAAAGACCTCAAAGGGCTCAACGACTTTTTCGCGGGCCGCCCGGCGTTGCCGTCGTTGCTGGACTGCAAGGGCCTGTACCGCCTGGATATTCTGGTGCGTGTGGTGCCGCTGTTGTTGTCGCTGAAAATCCTGATGCCCGAAGCCGATCCGAAAGACCCGGAAAAGCGGGCGTTGAAGGTCAAGCTGCTGCTCTTCATGGTCACGGCGGCGATGTCGCAAATGAACAAGGCGGGCGAGCCGGATATCCGCGAGCTGACCGAAAAGAGTCCCGACCGCGTGTATCAGTACGAGGTCGAGGGCGGTCCGGCGGCGTATCTGCGCATGAAAGCGGGCAAAACGAAGGCGGGCCGCGGCATTTATGCGCGCCGGCGTCCTTTCGTTAAATTCTACTTTCCCGACTTTGACAGCGCGTACAACGTGTTGACAGCGAAGGTCGCGATGGTCGAAGCCGTGTCCAGTGGCGCCTTGCAACTGGAAGGTGCGATGGAGTATCAGAAAGAGATTGGGTTGCATATGCAACGCGTAGAGGAGATTTTAACGCGATAGTCACATCATCGTATTGACAACGAGGTGACGGGGAAATGTCTCCGAGCTCCGCATGGGACAGTGAAGCTATGAGCGTAGTTAAGTGTTTGTCCTTGAAGGAGGCGAGACCGATTGAAATCTATTTCTGCAAAATTGGGGATTTGGCCTAACGACAAATTGTTGGTGATTCACCCCGACGAGAGAGTTGTTGAACGTATTCGAGTCGAGCACAAAGGCAGCATTACTATTTTAAACGAGCCGCCCGCTGCCGGCAGTGTCCCGATGGTGTTGATTTGGTTACGGGAAGGCGACGACGCTACGGCGTTGGCCAATCAGTTCAAGCCGAAGATCGACAAGATCGGCCAACTGTGGTTTTTCTTCCCCAAAAAAGAGTTCATGCGCAAGCACCAACTCACCATCACCCGCGAAACGGTTATGCAGGATGTGTCGCGGGCTAGTATGGAGATGACCAAAGTCTGCTCGATCGACGCCGAAACCCAGGCGATGGGTTTCGTGTTGCCGCTGGATTAGACGGGCCTCCGGCGAGGCGCCCGGAATCGACGGCGACAGCTTCTCTCCCGCCGGTTGTGTGTTATCTTGATAGGGTCATGATTGGAAGGCGTATCGGGGTGATCAGACTATCGGCGAGATTCCTGTTGATGGCCGTGCTGTGCCTTTTTCTCCTTGCCGGCTGCAGTGTCAAAGAACTCATCGAAGATCTCAACGAGTTTGCGCAAGATAATATCCTTGACGGCCTCGTGCCCGGCGACGCTGCGCCCCCGCTGCCCGATCTGCCCGGCGGCGGCGAGGAACCGCTTCCCGGACCGGCTGGGGCGGGCGACGACGACGATGACGATAACGACAATAATGACAATGATAACGACGACAATAACGATGATGACGATAACGACGACGACGACAATGACGACAACGATACCAGCGCACCGCTGATCGATATCGTCGACGGCGGCTTGCCCGGCAATGACGGCACCGGCGTCGCCCGCTTGCCCAACGGCACGGTGTACGTCACCGCCGTGAAAGAAGAGCGCCTGTACCTCTACGCACGGCGGGCGGGCCTTGTTTCGCGGGAATGGCTCGCCTCGGATGCGGCCTCGCCCGTGCTTGCCGTCGATGTCGCCAACCGACCCCACGTGGCGTATCGCACCACCGAAGAAACTCCCCGTCTCATCCATATGGTCAAGGAAGACGGTGTGTGGCGTCCGTCGGTCGTCGCGGAGGGAATCGCCAAGGCCTCGCCCGGACTTTTTGTCGACCCCGGCGGTATCCCGCACGTTCTGTTCGGGTCGACCGATCACGGAATCGTGTACGCCTATTTGCTGGATGGCGCATGGGTTTCGGAAACCGTGGAAAGCGCCGCGACAACCAGCGCGCACGTATCCGTGGCCGTGGACCGGCGCGGCGCGGTGCACGCCGCGTATGCCGTCGCGGGGGAAGTCACCTATGCGCTTCGCGATGGGTCGTGGAACGTCACGCGCCTGGCGACGGGCAGCATCGGTTCGGCCCACGCCCTGCGATTGGGACCCGACGACCAACCGCGACTGGCATACCGCTCGGGCGGCGCGCTTTGGCTGGGCGTCTACGACGGCGCGACGTGGCAGACCGACGTTGTGGACAACCATGACGACGCCGGCCGATTCGCCTCGCTCGCAGTCGATGACCAGGGCGTTCACCATTTGGTTTACGCCGACGGCGTTTTGAGCGAACTGCGTTATGCCTCCGACGATCGCGGCGCTTTCGAAAGCTTCGTCGTGGCCGCGTCGGCCGACGAGGAGTTGGGCGGCTGGACGGACTTGAGCGTAGGCGCCGACGGAGTTTTGCACGCCGGCTATTTCGCCACCGAAGGGTTGGGGTTGGCCGAACGTGACGGCGATTCATGGAACCTCGATTATTTGGACGGCAGCGGTGTGGTCGGCTTGTACGCGGCGGTCGCCGCCGATGCCGCCGGAGACACGGTTGCGGCGTATTTCGATTTGACGAACCACCGCTTGAAACTGGCCAGGCGCGACGGTCCCGACTGGAACGTGGAGGTGGTCGACCAAAGCGCCGATACCGGCTATTACCCGTCGTTGGCGCTGGACGACGCCGGTTACGTGCATGTGGCCTACTACGACCGCGATCACGCACGGTTGATGTACACCACCAACCTGTTGGGTCCCTGGACTCCCTTGGTCGTCGATGGCGACGGCGACACCGGCTTGAATCCGTCGCTGGCGTTGGACGAGGCGGGCCGGGCGCACATCAGTTACTTCAGCGACGCCGGTTTCGGCACTTTGCGCTATGCGACCAATCGCGACGGCCCGTGGGAAACGATCACTATCGATAACGCCGGGGACATGGGTTTTTATTCCGACATTGTTGTCAGCGTCGACGATACGGTTCGCATTGCCTACGCGGATCGCACGCACGGCGCCGTCAAACTCGCGGAAAACGTCGGCGGCGTATGGAAAACCGAGGTCGTCGACGCCAGTCAATTCTCCGGCGCGTACGTCAACTTGCTGGTGGATAACACCGGCGCCACTCATCTGGTGTACCGGGCCGAGCTGACCGGCGCCTTGCGTTACGCCCGGCGCGACGCGGGAGATTCGACCTGGCGGCCGGAAACGATCGCCACACCCGGACTCTATTTTTCCCCGGCGGCGGCGCTGGACGCCCAAGGCGTCGTGCACGTGATGTACTACCTGGCCGCACCGTCCCAAGTGATGCACGCTTGGGGAGTGGCGGGGGTCTGGTCCGAGGAAATCTTTGACGTCGGCCCGGTGCTTTCGGGCGGTGTCGACCTCGAAATCGACGCGGCCGGGTGGCTGCACGTCGCCTACGGCGGGTCCGCCTCGCTCAAAATTGGATTACGCCACTCCGGTAAGCAGTGGAAATAACCTGGAGTCAGGAGGCGTCCGGAAACTCGGAAGGGCTCGAAATTTCCCTTAATTCGCATCAATCATCACCTCTGATTCTTGACACGGTTCGGGGCGCTGCTAAGATCGGCTGGGGCGAATTCGCCAACTAGGTGAGGTATACCCTGAAACGAACGGCATTCATCCTTTGCTTGTGGCTGCTGTTGTTGCCGACGCTTGCTCTGGCGCAGGCATCGGCGCAAAAGGTGGTGCTGTATCGTTGGGTGGATGACGCGGGCGTGGTGCACTACACCGAAGGGCTGGAAAGCATCCCGGCCGCGTATCGCTCGATCGCGGTCAAGGGATCCTTCGTTCCCGATGCGGGATCGATTGTGCCGGCCAAGGCGTCGGGGCGGTTGGAAGAGGTGGAGGAAACCTACACGCGCGAAGGCAATTTCTATCACATCAAGGGCAAGGTGCGGAACGGGTTCTCGCAGGAAATATCACAAGTCAAAGTTAAGATATCGTTTTTTGACGAGGAAGATCGCTTCTTGTTTGCCGAGACAACCTTGGTCGATCCGATTGTATTGGCCGCGGGGCAGATCGGCCAATACCATTTGATGGTCAATTACAATCCCAAGGTCGACACCTACAAAACCGAGCTTATCGGCCGACCATGATTCTGACGCTTACTACCGATTTTGGACTCGCCGACGGCTATGCCGGGGCGATGAAGGGCGTGATTCTCAGCCGCGCGCCACGCGCGAACGTGGTCGATATCAGCCACGAAGTTCCGCCGCACGACGTGCTGCACGGGGCGTTCGTGTTGTTCCAGGCTGCGCCGTTTTTTCCGCCCGATACCGTGCACGTGGCGGTGATTGACCCGGGCGTCGGCACCGCGCGGCGCGGCATTGTCGTGGCTCATCGCCGGCACTTTTTCGTCGGACCGGACAACGGTGTGTTTTCGCCTTTTCTGGACGAGCAGGCCGTCGTCTATGAGTTGGCCGATCCGGATTTATGGCTGCCGGATCCATCGGCGACCTTTCACGGTCGTGATTTATTCGCGCCGGCCGCCGCGCAACTGGCCACGGGTTTGCCTCCGGCCGAGTGCGGCCCGCGGGTGGATGATCCGGTGCGTCTGCCCGCTTGGCGACTCAAGCGCGAAGGCGACAGCTTCGTGACCGCCGTGGTGCACATCGACCGTTTCGGCAATTGCATCACCGCACTGCCGGGGGCGCGGTTGGCCGAACTGGGTTCGGGGACGATTCGCGTCATCCCGGAAGGCGGTCCGGCGTTGGCGCTGCGGCGCGCCTACGGCGAGGTGGAGGTTGGCGAACCGTTGGCGCTTGTGGGCTCGAGTGGCCTGCTGGAGATCGCGGTGCGCAACGGGCACGCGGCGCGGGTGTTGGAGCTAACGCGGGAAACCGTCGTGCGGATTTCGGTGTCGTAACTCGGGAAACTTGTCGCGCGACGGCTGCGGGCGTACATTGGTGGCGGTTGTCGAACGCGGAGGTGCTTTATGTCGGTGCGTACGTTTGTGCTTTGCGGGCTGTTGGTTCTGGCCGCGTCCATTGCCTGGGCGCAGGCCGAGCCGAATGACGATCCAACCGCCGGCTTGACCGATTGGCTCTCCATCCCGGATTTCACCGTGGAGGTCACCTTAGGCGTCGGCGCGACGCCGAACGGCGGTATCTTGGGAGAAACCGGCGCTTTCGCCAAACGCGTGGGTACGGTGTACTGCCGCGTCGACGGCATCGGCCTGACCGAAAAGGAAAAGCTGGCAGTCGTTTGGTTCCGGGAGGACGAGCAGCGCGCGCGGCAGACCGTCGAATTGACCAAGAACAAACCCCATGCCCTGACCTCGCTGAACATCCCGGCGGTGCAGGCCGGATCTTGGCGCGTGGAAGTCGTCGATGCCAACGACGAAGTGCTGGCGGTCGTGCCCTTCGTTGTAGGACGGTCCTCGGTGTCGGACGTTCCGGCGCCCAAGAGTGTCGATCAAAAAAAGGATTAGCGTGTTTAGCCGTCGCTGCGCCGCGCTTCTTGTGGCGCTTTGCTTCGTGTCGGTGTCGGCAATCCCCGCCCAGGACGTCGCGGCGCGAACAGCGGCGCAAAAGCGATTCGCCCAACGCTTGGTTGCGGCGGCCGTGGATCGCACGCGGCATGAGATCACCTACGACCCCGCCTACGTGAAAATCCCTTACCCAGGCGGCGACGTGCCGACGGATCGCGGCGTGTGCAGCGACGTGGTCATCCGCGCCTACCGCAAGCTGGGCGTCGATCTGCAACAGAAAGTGCACGAAGATATGCGGGCCGCCTTTGCCGCGTATCCGAAACGGTGGGGGCTGACCCGGCCCGACACGAACATCGACCATCGCCGCGTACCGAATCTTGCGGTGTTCTTTGCCCGCCACGGACAAAGCCTGCCGGTGAGCGAAAAACCCGAAGCCTACTTTCCCGGCGATATCGTGACGTGGGACCTGGGCGGCGGCGTGCCGCATATCGGCATCGTCACCGACCGCCGCAGCCGCGACGGCAAGCGTCCGCTACTGGTGCACAACATCGGCGCGGGGCCGAAGCTGGAAGACGTTCTGGGATCGTGGCGTCGCACCGGCCACTATCGCTATTTCGGGGATTGAATCACTCGGCCGCAGGTTCGTCGGGGGCTTCCAAGACCGCCTGTAACGTCGGTCGGATCACTTCGGCGAGGCGGCGGTGCCCGGCCACGGTCAGATGGCTGGAATCGAGGAACAGCGCGGTGTCGTCCAGACGCGGCTGCTCGACCAGCGGGTCGACACATTGAGCCTTTCCCTGGCGGCAAAGCGTTTGCATGACCGACCACACAGGTGGGCCGGCGTGATCGAGGGTCGAGGAAATTTCCGGCACGAGGAGCAGGGTTATCTTTCGTTTGGCGGTCAACGCGGCCAATTGGGTGAAGATTTGTTCCGTGGTCGGCTTCATGCGCAGCCGCGGATCGTTGGGCACCATCGGCCGGTACACCATTTCCGTGGTGACGCCGGCGGTGACCACGCGGTCGCGCCACCATAAGAACGCCTTGCTGCCGTCGAGCAGGTGATAGAGCGCCAGCGCAATCGGGTTGGCGGTGCCGCGCAAGACGGCGAACTCCAAACTGGAACGATCGGTAATGCCGCGGTCACGCATCTTGGCCACGACTTCTTTGGCCCGCGGGTAGAAGCGCTTGGTGGTAAAGCCGTACCCTTCGTTACCGCCGTAGTAGAACACGAGCACGTCGGGATTCAGGCGCACCAACACTTCCTCGAAGTAAATGGCAAGCTGATACGAGTTGTACCCGCCAAACCCGGCATTGATGACTTCGACGTCGGGGAACATCTCATGGAGCACGCCCGGAAAGGCCTCTTCACGCTTCTCGAGGCCCGCGCCGTATGTGCTCGAACTGCCCAGGCAGATCACGCGCTGCGGCCACATTTTTTTACGCGCCGTGGCGGTGTAATTCTCGATGCGAAATAGTTGCGCGTCGTCCCACTGGCCGTACAGGTTCGTATGTTGGGCGAGGATCCAATATTTCTCGTCGCCGACGTAGGCCAGTTCGTGGGGCACCATGCGCCGCGCCACGAGTTCGACCGCCAGCAGCACGAGCAGCAGCGCGATCAGCGAGTAGAGGGCCAACCTGCCGTAACTTGGACGTCGCACGTCGTCTCCCCTTGGCGGCCGTAATAAACCATGACGCGCGGCCGCGATTTCGAATTATGAATCGACAGCGCGCGGCGCTTGACCGTAACCGGGCAAGGAGACGCGCGGATCGAGCGGAATACCGAACCGGCGAACTTCGTAATGCAGATGCGGCCCGCGGCTGATGCCGGTGTTGCCCGAGCGCGCAATGACTTCGCCCGCTTCGACCTGCTGACCGGGCACGACGAGGCTGCGATCCAAGTGGCCGAAGTAGGTTGTCCACCCGCGTCCGTGACCGAGTACGACGACCAGGCCGAATCCCGCCCGCTCTTCGGCGATCAATACCTGACCCGCCGCCGGGGCGCGTACGTCGCTGCCGATCGGCGCGGCGATGTCGATCCCCTGGTGCATTTCAACCGCGTCGGTATCGGAATTCAGGCGACGGCCGAACTCGCTGGTGACCCACCCGCGCAACGGCCAGCGGTGCGGCGCGTCGTAAGCATCGCCGACGACCGCGACGAAAAAACGCTCGGCAGGTTCCAACGACGCGCGTTGCGCGCGGGCGGCGGCAAGCAGTTCCTCGCTCGGCGGCGGCGAGACCGGCGCGGCGGCCACAACCTCGGGTTCGGATTGCGAACCGCGCAATTCGCGATCGAGACCAGCCAGGCGAAAGCGGTCGTGTACGACAACGAACAGCAGGGCGACGATCAGCACGGCAACGGCCGCCGCACCCAGCACCATGCCCTGCCACGTGCGCCGCGACAGCCGCCAGCGCCTCACGCGCCCTCGATCGTCGAGCACCAACAAAGTGAAAAATTTGCTGCGCCGGTGCGCCACGTTAACCCCCGGTTCGGAAGAATTCATTGTAACCCGGAACGTCGCGGGGGCAAATTGCGCGGGCGGGCGACACGCCGCAGGCTTTCCTTGCCGGTGTAGTCTTCCAGGGCGAGCAGCGCGAGTTGCCCGTCCACGACTTTGAGCATGAAAGCGCGCCGCCGGGGGAAAACTTCGCGGGCGACGTCGCGGTCGCGCTTGCCGCCGCGAGTGCGCAGGTACAACACCGAATCGCTCAAATTCGGACGAGGCAGGGGGCTGCCCAGACGCCACGAGCGTTCGTTTCCGCCCGCCCAGGGGTAAAGATCGGTAAAGACGACGGCGTTGTCGATTCCGGCCGACGCAATCCGGCGCGGGATTTCATCGGCGGCGCGCGCGGCGCGATGCAGCGCGCCCAGGTGCGAGGGCCACACGGTCAGCAACGCAGCCAGGGCGAGGACGGTCAGCGCGACAAGCGGCCGGTGGAAACGATCGAGCAGAGCCAGCGCCCCGGCCGCAACGAAGGGCAGCAGTACGGCCCCGGCGGCGTGATAGAGGTGTGGGCCCGTGTCAGCCAGCCCCGGCCAGAAATAGAAGAACAATGCGCCGAAGGTCAGCGGCACGCCGGCAAAAATCGCCCACGCCCGCCGATTGCGTCGCGCCCGCCATAAGCCGACACCCGCCGCGACCAGTGTGAGGGGTAGGCCGAGCAAAAGCATGTCCAGCCGCGTCAAATTAATCAGCGTGGCCATCAAGCCGCCGCCAGGGGTGTGCACGCCTTCCCACGGGGCGGGTCCGAAACCGTAGGGCGAGACACCCGGATACTTCAGGTAGCCCCACCAATAGGCTTGGTAGTTCGTCCAAAAGGGCTGGTCCCAAAGCCGCCATTGGATAAGGACCAGCGGCACGACGACGAGCAGCGACCCCAACGCGCCCCCGGCCAGCAGCCGCGCCCGGCCGGGTCCGGTGACGATCCGCCGCACGAGCAGGATGATCGCGCCGAGACCCAGCAGCGCCGGTTCCTGTTGCCGGCACCAAAACGCGAACCCCAGGCATAACGCCGCGGCAAAGGCGTGGCCGAAGCGACCCGTCGCGGTCGCGCGCAGCGTTAACCAAAGCCCCAGTAGCACCAGCGCCGTCGCACTCGTTTGGGAAGCGAGCGTCGCGCCCGTCGAAATGATGAGCGGGCTGAAGGCCGCCAAAAACGCGGCTGCCAAGCCCGTGCGCTCGTCAAACAACTCGCGCGCCAGCAGGAACACGCCCAGGACGATCACCCCCGCCAGCAACGCCGTGATCAAACCCGGCAGGCCGACCAGTACGCCCAAGGCCAGCAGCAGCGCGTGACCCCAGAGATATTGGCTGAACCAACGTCCGCGATAGACGCCCAGAAAGATGTGCTCAAAGTGCTCCGGCGCAGGCGGCGGCTCGGCGGTGAGACGCCCGGAGGCCAGGGTGCGGGCCGCAAACAGGTGCGCGGCCTCGTCGTCGGTGATCGCGGCGGAGTCGAGCACGCTCACGCGGACGGCACCGGCCGCGACGGTCGCCAACAGCGCCAAAGCGAGCACGATGCGCCACGGGTTGGCGGGCGGCGGCGTGTCGGAGTGACGGCGGGGCCAAGCCAGCAAAAGCGCCAGGGCCGCGCCGGTGGCCAGCAGCAGCGCCGCGTACCACGCCCACTCCCCCGGCGGCATCTGCCGCGCCCAATCGAAGTGGCCGGTCAGGCGACCGTAGCGGCGCACTTCGTCGAAGGGCAACACGAAGCGGTCGATCAACCAGTAGAGGGCAACGGCCGCGACGGCGAGCAGGCACCAGAGGTAGCGGCGGTTCGGTTTCACGGTTTGGACGCGAGCGCCTTGCGAAACTGTTGCACTTGCGGGTGAGAGGGAGCTACAGCCGCGGCCAATTCAAGCATGTCGCGCGCCTTATCCTTCTCCCCGGACTCGTAATGGAAACTGACCAGCCCGAGAAGTACCGTCGGGTGCTGCGGAAAGCGTTTCAAGGCCTCGTCGAGCAGGTGCTTGGCCTGTTGTTTGTCGCCGGCGCGGAACAGAGAAGAAGCCAAGCCGACCTGCGCCTCGGGGTCGTCGGGCAGCAACGCGGCCGCGTGGCGGTAGGCGTCGAGCGAGCCGACGTAGTCGCGCACTTGCCCGAGCAGGGCGCCCAGGGTCAACCAGGCTTTCGCGTGATCGGGTCGCGCCGCCACCGCTCGCCGCAGCAAGGAAACGGCTTCGCCCCGCTTGCTGCGCCGCGCTTCGATGTGCGCCAGGCCGACCATCGCCTCGGCCTCGCCGGGCTGATCGGTCAGCACCGCACGGAGCAGCACTTCGGCCTCCGCGTGCTTCCCCTGCCGATAGAATTCGTTGGCTTGGCGCAGTCGCTCGTCACCGACCGTCGGCGTGACGGGGGCGGCTTGTTGCGCTTTTTGCAGCAATGCGGCGGCATCCGGATGGCCGGGTTGCTGCGAGAGCACGTGTTGCAGGTCGGCGACGGCTTCGGCGCCGCGGCCCAGGGTGATTAGTAGACCGGCGCGTCGCAGGCGCGGCTGGAGGTAGTGGAGATTGGCCGCAATGGCCGCGTCGTAGGCGTCGAGGGCTTCCCGGCTGCGTCCCAGTAGACGCAGGGCTTCGCCGCGATTGAATTGCACGCGGTCGACCTGCTTGCCCAGCACGGCGGCCTTGTCGAATTGCGCGAGCGCTTCTTCCAGTTGGTCGTCGGAAGCCAGCGCGGTGCCCAGGTTGTTGTAAATCGCCACCCAATCGGCGCTTTGCAGACGTTCGTTGAGGGTCTCGGCTTTTCGCAAGGCGGCGACGGCTTTGTCGATGCGGCCGTCGCGGCGATAGGCCGCGCCCAAGGCGGTCCATAACAGCGGCGCTTCTTCGTGACGTTCGAGGGTGTTTTCGAAGACGGCGATTTCGCTTTTCCACAATCCGGCGGCGCCGTAGGCGAACGAGGCGTACCCAAGCCCCAGCACGGCAAACGCCACAGCGGTCACGGCCGTCACCGATTTTTTGCGCAGGCTGTCTTGCAGCACGACCGCGAGCAGCAGGGCGAAAAAGGCCGAGGGCATGTACAAGAAGCGTTCGGCGATCGGGAAGCCCATATCCGATGGTGCGCTGATGCGCACGAGGTTGGCCAAAGGCACGAAAGAGACGAGCAGCATGCCGACGGTGAAGGCGATCACCGGCCAGCTCCTCCAGGCGTAGACCACGCCGGCCACGCCGACGGCCAGAAGGAGCAGCCCGATGAGGCCGGGGACGCTAAAAGGGTGCGACACATACGGCCAGACGTAGTACGCGTTGTATTCGGTGGAAAAAAACAACTTGCCCAGGTACACCGCAAAGGCGCTCGGGAAGGTCATCAACGCCTTCCACAAGCTATGTTGTTCACCCGCCGGAGCCACGGAGACGCCGGCCAACCCCACGCGCATCAATACGTAGACGACCGGCACCACCGCCAACACCAGCGCTTCGGGCAGTAGGCGTTTCCAGCGTGCGGACCGCCGCTCTGCGGTCAGCAGGTAGGCCATGCCCCAAGCGGCGGGCAGCACCAGCACGCCCATTTCCTTGGCCAGCAGGGACGCGAGAAAAAGCGCCGCCGCGGCCGCCGCCCAGCCAAGACCCTGCCGATGCTGCGGCGGTTTCTCTTTCTTCTTCTTGGGCTTCTGGTCGAAACGCACCCAGGCCTCGTTGCGGTTTAGGTAGATCGCCCAGCACAACAGACTGCCCAGCGCCAACGCGGTGCAAACCACGTCGGTGCGCCCGGAAATCCAAGCGACGGACTCGGTATGAATCGGGTGCAGGCCGAACAACACCGCCCCCGCGGCGGCAGGCCAGATCGATGTCGGCAAGAGGCGGAGAATCAGCAAAAACAGCAGTAGCGTGGCCAGCAAGTGCCAGAACAGGTTGGTCAACCTGTAACCCAGCGGGTTCTCGCCCCACAGCGCCCAGTCGAACATGTAGCTGACGGTGATGACCGGGCGGTAGTAGCCGTACTTGAAGTCGTCGGCGCCGGCGGCGAAAAAGTCGCGGGCAAAGGCGGCGGGCAGGTTGCTAAGCGATTGAATTTGCTCGTCGCCGGTAATCAGAGCGCGGTCGTCCCAGACGAACTCGCCGCTCAAGCTCGGCACGTAAACCGCGGCCGAGACAAGCACGATCACCACCGCAAACAAAACCCGATTTCGCACGCCGTCCTCCCCGTTGGCCGCACGGTAGCGGGCCGGGCGGAGCTTGGCAAGCTTGGCGCGTTAGGACGGCCCGTTGTTCAAGTGGTGGTCGAAAAACTCAATCGCCGGTTTGGGTCCGTCGGGAAAGCCGTAAGGTTGCGCCAAAAGCGGCACGCGGGAGGTGCGCGGATCGGCCAGGTAATCCGCGAGCGGGCTCAACGCGGGCGTCAAGGTGTCGAGGTAAAGCCCGTCGGGGTTGCGGTTGAGGTAGGGCCCGCTTCGATCCGATACTGCGGCGCGGAATCCGAAATCGTCGGCGTGCATCAAAGCGTTGACCAGCATCGCGCCGCTGGAATGGCCCAACAATCCGAGGCGGGTTTCGTCCACGAAATCCAGCCCCGCCAGCACGCGGCGCACCAGTGCCAGTTCATAGGTCCGGACCGCCAAAAACGAATATCCCGCCGTGAGAAAACGCTCGGTGATCTCGTGCTCTACAGTGACCGCGTCGCCGGTGATGCAGCGGCTTGTAGGCGAAGCGAACACGTATCCGGCGGCGACGAAATTCTCCGCGTTGCGTCGCTCCAGGGCGACCTCGGCGTTCTCGCCGTGACCGTGCAGTGCAACAACGGCCGGTAGCCGCCCCGTTCGCTCGGGGACCCAAACCGCCAGGCGAAACACCCCGACCAGTTCGTCGTGTACAAGAATTCCGAGTAGGCGACCCGAACCGCGCGGTTGGTTGTGGCAAACGCGGGCGAACACCAAGCGCTCACGGGCGGGCCACGCGGCAACGCCGGTCCGCTCCAAGATCATCCGGCGGGCGGCGGCGGCATCGGCCGGTTTTTGCGGCGCTCCTTGTTCGGCGGCGGCAATTTCCTCCCGCAGTTGTTCGGCCGATTTCGGTCGCGCGGCGCGGGCGATTTCCGGATGGTCTACCATGGGTTCGTACGCGCAGCGGCAGCTTTTGTCCCAGATCGAATCGCGCCACAAGCGGTCGTCGAGCGCCGTTTCCCAGGCCACGCAATGGCGGTTCGGACACCGCTGCGACCAGTCGCGTTCGGGCGGGCGATAGCGCGAACAATCGGGCGGTGGAGCCGGCGTGTCGGGCGTTTGCATTATCGGTTCGGCGGGTGGTTCGTGCGTGAGTACGTGAAGCAAAACTAGGCCTGCGACGGCAACGAGGAAAACAGTCAGCAAGGCTTTTTTCAATGCGCAGACTCCGCCCGGGTGTGTCAGGCATTATGGGAAACGCCATGAGCTTCGGTCAATGACGGGGCGCTGGTTGTTCGTCTTCGGCAAACCGTCGTAAGATATGCGGCCGAAACGGGGGCGAAGCTTGTACGGAACCGACATCAAGAGAAAACCTTTCTGGTGGCTGGCGGCGGCGATACTGCTGGCGGCGGCGGTCCTGCGCCTGTACAACCTGGGCGGGCCGGAACTCTGGATGGACGAGCAAAGCGGTTATTGGACTGCGGGCAATTCGTACGAGCGCATTGTCGAAATGAAGTGGGAGCGCCGGTCGAGCGAACAGCCGGATCCACCGCTTTCGGCCTTACTGGCCGGCATGTTGCTGGTTGGCGTTCACGATGATGACCCCTCGGGCAAAGCCACTTCGTCGCGTTTTCGTTTTCGTTTAACGGCCGCCTTGGCGGGGTGGTTGGCGGTGGTCGCGGCGGCGCTCATCGCCTTACGCCTGGCCGATCGACGCACGGCTCTGCTGACCGCGGCGTTTTTGGGATTGTTTTTCTACGGCGTGTACTACAGCCGCGAGGGACGCCCTTACGCGCTGATTCTGCTATTCGCGACGCTGGCTGCGGGCGCGGTGGCCGAGTTAGCGCGGCACCCGAAACGCTGGTGGCCGGCCGGACTTCTCGGCGTATCGCTGGCCGGGGCGGCTTACAGTCATTACTTCGCCGGTTTTCTGTATTTCGTGGCGGCCGGTTGGATCGCGGCTTTCTTGTTGTTGCCCGGCGCGCTGGAGGCGGGCGAGCGGCGACCCTTCTTTTGGCGAGCGGGGGCGGGATTTCTGCTGGGCTGCGCGCTTTACGCTCCCTGGATGCCGGTATTCGTGTGGGTTGTCGAACAGCACTTCGACGCCGGCGACTTGTACGGCTATTCCGGCACATCCCCGGCGATGGGCCTGCGCACCGGTACATTTTGGTTCGACTTGCTCGGACGTTGGACCGTAGGCGTCGGGCGCGGCGTGCTGGGTTTGGAATTGGCGATCATCGGCGCTCTGGTGGCGTGGCGGCGCTTCCGGCCCGCGGCGGCGCTGTTGTTGCCATGGCTGCTTTTGCCGTGGCTGGTGTGGCCGTGGCTGCCGGGCAGCGGGCAAATGCATTTCCGGTATTTGATATTCACCTACCCGGCGTATTGCATGTTGATGGCCATGGGTCTTGTCGCGGCCGTTGGTTGGCTGCAGGAACACAACTTGCTTTCGGTCAAACGATGGGTCGCGCCGACCGTGCTGGTCCTCATCGTTTTCCTTCTGCTGGTGCGAAGCTTTTGGTATTTGCCCGAACCGATTTTGAACAGCGCGAAGTGTATCGGCGACCCGCCGTATCCGGAATCCTGCCAAATCTTTATTGAGTAGCTTCCACTCGCTTGGCGATGCGCTCGGCCAACGCCCGCGCCACTCTTTCGTGACCGCCGGGCTTGAGGTGCGAACCGTCGACAAAGATGCTGTCTTCCTGCCGCAGCACGGGCTGGGGGTCGACCACGTCGCGCATATCGAGCAGGCAGGCGTTCATTTCGCGAGCCACGAGCGGAAAGTTTTCGCGGTACGGCCGCAACCCTTCCTCGGGGTATTTGCGCAATTCATCCACATCGCGCGGCAACAGCAGCAGGCAGATATCCCACCCCTGCCGCCGCGAAAAGGTCACCATGGCGCGCAGGTTCTCGGCCTGATCCTCCACCGACACCCGCCGCAAGACCGCCTCGGGATCGTTGGGATTGCCCATGATCGTCCATGAGATGGCCTTGTCGCGGGGAATGGGTTTGCCGGATTCGACGACCGTTTCGGCCCGTTGAAACAGGGCGCTGAAGCGGCCGGCGCGCCGCCACCACGGGTCGTAACGGTAACCCTCTTCGGAAAAGCGGCGCAGCAAATCTCGGTCGGTCCAGCGCAAGGTCATGGTGTCCGAACCCAGACCCGCCGGCAGGACGAGATCGGGCTGAAAGCGCCGACCGCTGTCTTCCAGCAGCATGCGCATTTGCGTCGAGCTGTATCCCGGCATGGCGGCGTTAACCACATCGACGGGACGATCGAGGCGCTCGCGCAAAAGGGCGGCGGCGCGTAAAAAACATGGCGGCGATTGTATGTTATTTGGCGTGGAAACTCGATTGTTTTCGGCGAAAAATGACGCACCGGCCAACTTGCGCGGGGGGCCGTTTGGCGTTAGTGTCTGCTTCGCCTGATGCGGCATTTAATGTGTGGTTAAGCGCGGCGCATACAGCCGCGTTTTGGGGGAATAATCAAACCATAAGGAGTAGCTGCCATGACGACCAAAAATCGCAGTTGGGCGGAACCTTGGAAAATCAAGGTGGTCGAGCCGATCAAGATGACGACTCGCGAACATCGTGAACAGTGCATCCAGGAAGCAGGTTTCAATACCTTCTTGCTTCGTAGCGAAGACGTCTATATCGACCTGCTGACCGATTCGGGTACTTCAGCCATGAGCGATTGGCAGTGGGCCGGGATGATGGTCGGCGATGAATCCTACGCGGGCAGCAAAAACTTCTACAACATGGTGGAGACGATCCAAGAGATCTACGGCTACAAGCACGTCGTGCCCACGCACCAGGGCCGCGGCGCCGAGCACATCATGTCGCAGTGCCTTATCAAAAAGGGCGACACCGTGCCGGGCAACATGTACTTCACCACGACCAAGGTGCACCAGGAACTGGCGGGCGGCACGTTCGTGGACGTGATCGTCGACGAAGCCCACGATCCGGAAAGCGATTTCCCCTTCAAGGGCAACATCGACCTGGACAAACTCAAGTACTGGATCGATAAAGTCGGCGCCGACAAAATCCCCTACATCAGCTTCGAAGGCTGCGTGAACATGGCCGGCGGCCAGCCGGTGAGCATGCAAAATTTCCGCGAGGTGTACGAGCTGTGCCAAAAGTACGGCATCAAAATCATGTTCGACGCCACGCGCATGGTGGAGAACGCCTACTTCATCCAACAGCGCGAAGCGGGTTACGCCGAAAAGAGCGTCGCCGAGATCCTCCGGGAAGCCTGCGGCTACTCCGACGGCTGCACGATGTCTTCCAAGAAAGACCACCTGGTCAATATCGGCGGCTTCCTGGCGATGAACGATCCGGACTTCTTCGACCAGGCCCGCAACATGGTCGTGATTTACGAGGGTCTGCATACCTACGGCGGCATGGCCGGGCGCGACATGGAAGCGCTGGCCCGCGGCATTCGCGAAGCCGTGCATGACGACCACATCCGCGCGCGTGTGGGGCAGGTCGAGTACCTGGGCCACAAGCTGCAAGACGCGGGCGTCCCGATTGTCGTGCCCATCGGCGGCCACGCGATCTTCCTGGACGCCAAGCGCTTCTACGATCACATTCCGCAGGATCAATTCCCGGCTCAGACGCTGGCCTCGGATTTGTACATCGAGTCCGGCGTGCGCGCCATGGAGCGCGGCGTGGTGTCGGCGGGTCGCAATCCGGAAACCGGCGACCACAACTACCCGAAACTCGAGTTGGTGCGCCTGACGATCCCGCGGCGCGTCTACACCCAGGCGCACATGGACGTTACCGCCGAGGCAATCCGCGAGGTGTACGAAAAACGCGCCCAGGCCACCGGCCTGAAGATCGTCTACGAACCGAAACTGCTCCGCTTCTTCCAAGCGAGGTTTGAGCGGCTGTAGGGGTTGCCGGCTGCTGGCCGGCCCCGTCGATGGAGGAGGAACCCGTGGCTGATCACGTCTGCCCCTGGTGGATCGGGTACTTTCTGCTAAGCCCGTTGCGGAAGTTGATCGAAGATCCGAAAGAAAATCTCGGCCCACACGTACGCGAGAAAATGACCGTGCTCGACTTCGGCTGCGCGATGGGCTTTTTTACCCTGCCGCTGGCCGAATTGGTCGGGCCGGAGGGCAAGGTCGTCGCGCTGGATCTGCAGGAGCGCATGATCGCAACGCTGCAACGCCGCGCCCGCAAAGCCGGGCTGGAAAGCCGCATCGAAACCGTCGTGGCCGCCAGCGCCGGCGAGCTCAACCGCCCCGGCGAATTCGATTTCATCCTCACCGCGCACGTGATCCACGAAGTACCCGATCAACGGATCTTGTTTCAAGAATTGTTCGACCTGTTGAGGCCCGGCGGCCGCTTGCTGGCCATCGAACCCAAGGGGCATGTGTCGGCGGCGGATTTCGACGAGTCGCTGAAACTGGCCGAGGACGCCGGTTTCGCCGTGATCGATCGGTCGACACCGAAACGTGGGCGGTTGGCGTTGCTGGAAAGACCCGCCTGACCGAAGCGCTTACTCGGCGAGCAGTTTTTCGAGAACGGCCGTGGCCTCGCCCGGCGAGGCGTGGCGCAGGGTGCGGATCATGATGATCGGGTCGCCCGCCGCGTCGATTTCGTGGATCAAGCGGGCGGCCAATTCCACCTCGTCTTTTTCGCCGCGCAACACCAGCGAAGCGCTGCGCGGTTCGACCGCCACGATCACGCCGCCGGCGGCCTGGCGCGAGCGAATCTTCCCATCTTCCACTTTGTAGCGGCCGAACAGGACGCCGACGACATCGGCGGTGTCGTTCAAGTCGGCGTGCTTGACGCGCACGATTTGGATGTTGTCGCGCTTGTCGGGCACATCGAGCTTGCCGAGCACTTCGCGCACCTTCTCCACGTTCGCCGCGGAGGCGACCACCACGAGGCGCCCTTGCGCGGGCAGGGGAATCACGCGGCCGTCTTTGCCGACCAGCGGAGCGAGTTTCATGGCGATTTCGGCCGGGTTGGCGTTGTTAAGTTCGAAGAGCGCCGTGACCATGCCGTCGTCGTCGCGCTTTTCCTCGCCCGCCATGATGACCGGTCCGCTTTCGCCGGCGAGGTCTTTTTGCGGCACGATGCGCACGACGCGGTCATGCACGACCACGCCCCAACCCGCTTGGGCCAGGGCGGAGAGGTAGAGTTCCCACAATTCGTCGGGCTTCAGTTCCGGCTTGGCGATTTCGAGGCGCACGGAACCGGAAAAATCGGGGCCGTAAAGAATTGTGCGGCCGGTGGTTTGCGCCACCAGGCTCGTTAGTTCCTTTAAATCGTACGTGCCCGAAGCGATTTCCACCCCGTCGGCGGCTACGGCGACGACGGCCAGGACGGCAAGCAAAAGGCAGGCGACGGCGGTTCTCATCGTGACCGGCTCTTAGCGAAGGGGTAGATACGCAGGCGCACTCCGAACAGTGCGGAGTAGACGTCCAGGTCGAGTTTGTCGTTGACCACGTCGCGCATCGGGTCGGCGCAGGCGTCGAATTTTCGCTGATCGCTTTCGAGGGTGTACTGCGCGTAGTAGACGCGCATCCACCAACCCAGGCGGGCGTTGGGGCTGGCCATCAATTCCCCGCCCAGGCCCAGATGCATGGAAAATCCGGGGATCGTCGAGTCGCCCAGGAAATCGCGGGACATGCAGGCCCGGCCCGACGGGGCGCGGTAATCCAGTTTGCCCCGCGCGAGAAAGCGGGCGCCCACGCCGAGGCCGGCTTCGAGGGTCGTGAAGCCGAAATCCATGATATCGGCATACAGTTCCGGACCGACTTCCAGCGACGTAAACACGCCGTCGGCGATGTGGCCGTAGGGGAGGTCGAAATTGGCCAGGTGAACGTTGTAGGCCGCGCGCATCGAGCCTTGCCAGCCGCCCCAATCGTAGCCGAGCGAGAAGCTGGGGTAGACGATCCAGTTCCAGTCGCCGGTGTGCACGTTGAGGGTTTCTTGTCCTCCGGCCGGGTCGCTCAACCGCCGGATCTGCCCTTTATCGGTGACGAAGGTCGACATCATGAAGGCGGGACCCAGAAACAGGCCGTCGGTGGAATTCTCAGGTTGTGTGGGGATGGACTCCTCGTCGGCCGCCGCGGCAAACGGGACCGCGAGCCACGTCAGTAGCCCCACCCAAACGAATAGAAAAAGAGTTCGCTTCATGACTTCGATATCGCCCCAGCGCGTTCGTGAAAAAACTCTGTTCCCCGCGGTGCGGGCTTCGCGCTCCGCCGGTTTGGGGAGTGTAGCAAAAGCGCTTGGCAAACGATACCGCCGCCGCCGTCCCAGCATTACAGACACGGCAGCGGGTAAAGAGTTTATTTTTGGCGGTATTTGCGCTACAAGTGGGCCGCCAATTCATCCACAATGGGCCGGAATGAAGCAAAAAATCCTCTTTTGGGCGGCGTTGTCAGCCGCCACCGCGTTGACCGCGATTATCCTCGCGCCAATCCAAGCTATGCCCTTCGGCCGCGACCAGGCTTTGCTGGCCGTGGGCGGCGAATTGGGCGGCGTGCTGCCGACCCTTCACGAGTTTTGGCACGACCGCGCGCCGGGGGCATTTGTTTGGATGCGTGCCGCGCTGGCGCTGGGCGGAGAAACGGAAGGCGGGGCGCGGACGGTCGAGTGGGCGTGGATGGTCGTCACGTGTCTGGCGCTTTGGTTGACGGCGTTCCGTTGGACGCGGGGCAGCCTTTGGGCTGCGAGTCTGGCGTGTCTGCTGCTGGCGATTCGCTACGTCGCGGGCGGTTTTCTGGAGACCCTGGTTCCAGCCGGCCTGGCGCTGCTGCCGCTTCTGCTCGCCCTGGCGCTGTGGGGACCGGTCGGCGAACGCCGTTCGGCGGGGCGTTTGCTGGCGGCAGGCGGCTTATTGGGCGTAGCGGCGCTTTTCGCGAGTGTTTCGCTGTGGGTGGCGGTGGCTTTGTTGGTGGCCGAACTCCTGTCGGGTGAACGTGGCGAGACCTTCGTGCGGGCCAATCGTAGCGCGTTGTTGGCGGCTATCGGGGCCCTCGGTTTGCCGCTGCTTTATTTCCTGTGGACGTTGGCGACCGTCGAGGGCTACCTGGTGTGGCAGGCCTTTGACGCCGACTTTCAAGCCTTCGGCACGCAGCCGCCATATTTCGCCGTCGATATCATCGTGGCTGTGGTTGCCGCGGCGATCGCGTTACGTAATGAGGCACTGCGCCCCACGGCGGCTCCGCTGGCATTGGCGCTGTTCATGCTGTGGCTGGCGGCAGGGATTTTTGCCGCGCCGAGCGATCGCGTGCTGCTGTTCGGTCCGTTGGCCCTGACCGGAGCCTGGCTGGTGACGGCCGGCGTGCGTTGGACGGCCAGGCAGGGGCTGCCGCGGTGGATCGGCGCGTCGGCCCTGGTGGCGTTTTCCGCCGCGCTCGTGCTGGGTGGCCCGTGGCTCGACGCTTATCGCCAGTGGAATACATTCGCTCATTACTTGCGCGGCGAGGACGTCGTGGCCTACAGCGGCCGATTCAACCATGCCCCGTCCGATTTCAGCTATCGCGCGACACGGGAAATCGCCGTTGAATTGAAGCGCCGCGCGCGACCCGGCGAGCGGTTACTGGTGTGGGGGGCCGAGCCGGGATTGTATCGTTACAGTGGCTTGCCGCCGGCGACGCGATTTCTCACCCATGCGCCGATTTTGACGGCCGACGATCCGGTGCCGTTACAGCAGGAAGTACTCGACGAGTTTTCCATTCGGCAGCCGGAGTGGATCGTCGTGCGGCACGGCGATCAACACCTGCCGTTTTTTCACGGTCGGCGCGACAGCCGCGAAGCCCTAAAGGACGTGCCGCCCTTGCACGACACCATCGCCGCTCAGTACACGGTCGTGGAAGATCGCTTCGGGTTCGCGATTCATCAGTTTACCCACCAGGGCGCCCGTGTTCCGGAACGACCTGGGCCGCCGCCGATCCCTCTGCCGACACAACCCTAGCCGACCGAGCTAGCGGGACTCTTCACTTTCCTGGGCGAGTTTATGCACCGCGCGAGCGAGACGCAGGGCCGGGTTATAGTTGGCACAGACCTGAAAAATTCGTTCGAGCTTCGCCACGCCGCCGGGGACGTCCTCACCGTTGAAATGGGCCAGCGCCTGGTTGAGCAGAATGCCGGGGTGATCCGCGTATTTCACGAGAATGCTTTGGTAATGCTGGTCGGCCTCTTGATACTTACCGTCACTGGCCAGGCGGTTGGCCTTGCACAAGTTTTCATACTTGGCGTCACGGCCCTGCATGGCTTTGATTTTGATCCAAATCGCCGAGGGAATACCCAGAATGAACAGCACGTTTAGCAGCATGGCTTTGACGAATGCCTTGTGCGCGCAGTTGGGGCACAAGTAGCGTTTCTTGTGCGAGAAACCATAAAACAACAGCAGGAAGTAAAAGTTGAAGATCGTGTACGATTTGTTTTGGCTGTACATGCCGCACTCATCGCACGCGTAGTATTCATCGGGATCATCGACCGGCTGCCGGCTGTAATCCAGCAGCGTGTCGCAATAGCGGCAGTGGATGTAGTTGGTGCGGTCCAGGTTCGACAGGTTGATCGTCGCGTCGCAAACCGGGCATTTTTCGACGCGGAACTTGTCCGCCTCGCCGTTTTTTTCCAGTTCGACACGAACCCGTTTGGCGTCGTGCACGGAGCTGACGCGATCGATTTGACGTTCGAGCCGCCGGGTTTCGGCCGCGCCCATCTTCAGCACCAGGGACCCTTCTTCGCTTAATTTTTTGAGCAGCTTTTTCTCGAAGCCGCCGAAGTTGTACAACGTGAGCACCATCAAATCGTCGCGACGTTCAGTGTCGGCGATATTCGCCAAGCGGATTTCATGACCGTCCAGAATCAGGCGCTCATCGTCGATTTCGCCCTTTTTCGCCATGATAGACCGCGCGGCGCCGTTGCTGATAAAGCGAAACTTGAAGGAATGGAGTTGTTCAGTTTGTTGCATCGCATCCTCCCCTGATTGTGTATGAATAGCGACAAATATACTTGCACGACCGGGCAGCGTCCAGATTGTTCCGAATATTTTCGATTTTGGTAGTGACCGCGCCTACTTGGAGTTAGTGCGTAATCTACGGCGGTCCGAGCCGCGGCGCCTGTCGGGTTTGGTCGAATCCCACTCTTTTTCTTCTTCGTAGGGGATCATCCACTGTGTTTGGTGGCTTTTGCGGAAATACAGATTGAGATGGTCAACGATTACGCCGCGCGAAGTGCCGAGGGTGCGAGTGAAGCGGTAGCGCGACTCGGAACCCACTTTAATGCGGCCGCGCAGCAGGTCGAAGATTTCATCGACATCCAGTTCGCGGCCGAAACTGAGATACGCGGCGCCGATTTCGCTTTTCCGGTGGGCGTCGCTGCCGGCGCTGACGGCTTTGTCGAGGATTTCGCTGAGCATGAAGGCTTTGAAGTTGCGCCCGTCGGACATGTGGCTGTTGATCACCTCGATCAAATCGATGTGTTCCATGAATTCCGGGGTCATCATTTTCTGCTTGCGGCCGCGGTTGTAGTTGAAGTTTTTCCAGCCCGGCGCAAAGGGGTGGGGCAGGCACACGACCGCGCCGCTCTCCTTCGCGGCCGGAATCAGCAATTCAAACGAACGGTTGAGCTTGGCGTAGAAACGGCTCTTCTTATACGGTTCGACGTGCCGGATGAAATACTCTTCCAGTTGCTCGGGCCGGCGGAAATACAGGAGGAACTCGATACGCTCCGCGCTGCCGATCTCAATGGCCGGAATCGAGACGAGGTCTTCGACCTGCCACAGCGCGATCGCGCCGCGGATCTCGTTGTGGTCGCAAATTGCCAAACCCAGGTTGCGCGACCGGGCCACATCCACCGCTTCGGCCACCGTTGTTTGACCATCGGAATAATCGGTGTGGATATGCGGGTCCATCGCCGCCACGCGCGGTGTCGCGCGAACTTTGGTGGGAGATGGTTTGTCGTCGCTACGCATGAGTCATCTACTTCCGTATGGATTGATATCGGCGCCAACCGCTAAGACCGGGAGCGAAAAGACGTACGTTTTTATACCCGATCATCCGCAGGCGGTCGGCCACATGGTAGGGGCGGGAATCCCACGCGCCGGCACCGAACACTACGATCCGGGCCCGCCGATCCGGCGGTAATTCCGCCGCGCCGGGCTTGACCTGATCGGGCAACAACGGCGTGGCTCTCCCGATGGTTTCGGCGCGCACTTCCTCCGGCGAGCGGGCATCGACCAGGCGCGCCGGCGACGGCTTGGCCGGCAGTGCGGCCAGTTCGGCGGCGTCGATTCGCGGGAGCGCCTCGTGACGTTTGCGAATCAGGCGTTGCCCGCGCTTGATCCACCCGTTTACCCCTTCTTCGTAGACGTATACGTGCTCGTAACCCATATCCAACAATCGCTGCGTCACGTAATCGCTGATCCCGCAGTGGTCGTCGCCACAATACACGATGATCGGTCTCGTGCGGTCCTCCGGCAGACCGGCGATAGGTTCCTGACGATCAAACAAGTAGCCCGGGAAATTCACCGCCCCCGGCAGATGGCCATAGCGGTAACTCTCACGAGAGCGGCCGTCGATCAGCAACACCAGCCGGTCGGAGTCCACCAGCGCCGTGTAGCCGGAGAAGTCGATAACCGGCGCACGATTTTCCGCAGCGGCGGCGGCCAGCGCGGCGGCCAAGGCTACCAGGAAGAAGATCCATCGTGTTTTTCCGGGCAAAAAACCCCCTTTGTGTTCCGGGCACGCTTAACATGCGCGTTGCGTAGCGGGTTGACAAGGAGCGGAACGGGCCTTTATATTTGCGGCCCTTTTTAGAAGACTGTAATGGGTCAAGGAGTCGTTATGGACAAGAAAACCCTGATTAAGATGACCGTGCCGAAGCTGCGTGAGGAAGCCCTGAAGATCGAAGGCCTCGCCGGCGTTCACGCCATGAGCAAGGACGAGTTGCTTG
The DNA here is from genome assembly GCA_030765525.1 of Candidatus Lernaella stagnicola. Lineage (NCBI taxonomy): Bacteria > Candidatus Lernaellota > Candidatus Lernaellaia > Candidatus Lernaellales > Candidatus Lernaellaceae > Candidatus Lernaella > Candidatus Lernaella stagnicola. Next base: position 184,331 of record JAVCCK010000010.1, on the reverse strand, counting down.
CCGTGCTTTTCGAGCATTTCAATATTCCGATTGAGAAGAAGAAAAAGCGCGACGTGTCGGCAATCAAGAAGAAGGTCAAGGAGCTGCAGGCGAAGAAAGCCGAGGCGCACACCGCAGGCGACGAGAAGCAGGCGAAAGTTCTGCAGAAGCGGATTCACGATCTGAAGCGGCAGACGCGTTAGTTTCGCACTCCGACACCGACGTATTTAAGTGAAAAAAGGAGAGGGCGGGTTGCCCTCTCCTTTCGTGTTTAATCGCTAAACAGTGGTTCAGCTACACCCGCCGCTGTCGTTGTCGTCATCGTTGTCATCGTCGTCATCGTCGCCGGCGGTGTCATCATCATCATTGTTGTCGTCGTCGTTGTCATCGTCATTGTCATCATTATCGTCATCGTCGTCGCCGGTCGTGTCATCATCGCCGGTGGTGTCGTCATCGCCGGTCGTGTCGTCATCACCGGTCGTGTCGTCGTCACCCGTGGTGTCGTCGTCATCGTTGTCGTCGTTGTCATCGTTATCGTCGTTGTCGTCGTTGTCGTCGTTATCGTCGTTGTCGTCGTTATCATCGTCATCGTCGACGGCGCCGCCGCCGTAGCCCAGGACTTCGATATCGTCGATGGCCCACCACCAGTCGTACTCGCCGTGGTAGTGGAAGTTAAGGCGTACGTCGTCTTGATCGTCGGCCCACGTGCTGAGGTCGACTTCCGAGATTTCCTCGGTGTCGCCCAGGTAATTGGCGACTAACTGCCAGTCGCCGCCGTCGATGCTGATCTCGACTTTGCAAAATTGCTCGCCCATGTGCTCGAGGAAGTTAGCGAAGCGCAGGAACACATCGTTGTATCCCGCCGTCGAGAAGCTCGGGCTGATCAACTGCTCTTCCATCGCCGGATGCGGCCACGATGTTTCGTCGGAATCGGCGACCATGAACACGCCGGTCAATACACTCGAACTGCGGCCGCCGGGGTTGGTGGTGGTCCACGTGTCGCCGCTGCCGCCGCCGTCGATGATCTCCCAATCGGCCACGGCGTCGGATTCCCAATCTTCAAAGAAGATGCGGTTGGGGCCGACCGGCAGGCCGGTAACCTGCACCGTGTTGGCGTCCTGATTGTCCAGGCCATCGGTGGCGCGCACCACGTAGTAGTACTCCTGATTGTTGGTCAGGTCGGTGTCGGTGTATTCGAGATCCGTCGTTTGCGCTGCGGGCGTCGTGTAATTGAACGTACCGGTTTCGGACCGATAAATCTGGTAGGTAACCGGGCCGTGCGGTTCGGTCGCCGCATTCCACGACAACACCACCGTGCGATCTAAGCCCTCGGCGTCCTGCACGCCGGCGAACGAGGGCGGGCTGAGGTCGACGTCGATGTAATTGTACTTGTCTTCCGGGCCCGAGCCGTTGTCGGCATCGTGATAAAGCACCGAGACCGTGTTGCCCGCGGCGATCTGGACGAGGCCGTCGGCTTTGGCGGACACTTTCGCCGTTACGATGGACCCGGAGAAAGCGCCGGTATCCGGAGCGACTTCGCTGAGGGTCACGGTTTCGCCACCCGGTTCCGATTCGCTCGATACGTTCACGGTCATCGTGCCGCCACCGCTCAAGTCGGCGTCGGCCACGGTGATGTTGATCGTATAGCCGTCGCCGACCAAGTCGGGACCGCAGGTCAAGACGCCATCCGAACTGGCGGTGGTGACCAGCACTTCTTCTTGGTAGGGGCGCAAGTCGTGGCCGGTGACCGTCAGCAGGTAGTCGCCGGGCTGATCAACCGCGTCGAAAGCGAGCGTTACTTGCCCAGAGCCGTCCGTGCGACCGGCGGCGAAGAACGCGCTGTCTTTACTCAAAGAGACCAGGGCGCCTTCTTCCGGCCCTTTGTCGCTGGAGATGGTGGCCATGTAATTGGAGGAACCGAAGAACAACACGCCCGCGTGCACCACCGACAAGTCGGCCGGGACGCCGGTCCATAGGTCGACGGAGGCGTCGCCCATGATGTTGTATTTTTCGAAATACTCCTGCGACAGTCCGCCGCCGCTGTAGTGCTCGTAAACTTTGGTCAGGCCGTACACCGTGAACTCGCCGAAGGTAGTGAAGTTGTGTGGCAGCTCCGTGCCGTGAATACCGTCGGAGTAGCTGCGTTCGAGAATGTCGTCTTCGTCCCATTGAGTGTAGGTGGACGCGCCCCAGAACATCACGGCGCCATGATCATCGCGCACCCAGGTTTCGGCGAAACACTCTTCGAGATGATACGAACTGGTCAGGCACGCGTGGCTGGCCACGTACGGGTAGACCGTGTTGGTCAGATCATTTTTCACGTTTCCGTCGTCCATGGGCGGACCGTCGGCCCAACCGGTTTCGTAACCGTGGCCGGAGTAGATCAGGTAGTTCAACTCGGCGTTGATGTCGTTGATTACTTCCTGCGTGGTCGCGCCGCTGTAATTCCAGCGCCGCTGCGTCGTGAAGCCCAGACCGTCGAGATAGGTGCCGATCCAGTAGTTGTGCGTACCTTCGGAGATGTTGTGGTTATCCTGCGAGGCCATGAAGGTGGCATCCAGGAAATCCTGATTGGTCGGCCAGTCGGCCCATTCGTAGGCCAGGGTCTTGTTTACCATGTTGGCCAGATGGGTCGCCTCGCGGGCCGGGAAACGGGCCACGAACATTTCCGGGAAGTAATCGTCGCCTTCGACAGTCACGTAGTACAAGTCGGTGACTTCGACGACCGTGAAGTAAGGAATGGTATCGGTGTCGCCCACCAGCAGCACGAACGCCGGCGGGATTTCCCACGTGTTGTAAGCGTCGGCAATGTAGTCGGCGATGTCGGTGGTCGTCGTGCCGGTATCGTTGGTGGAGACGATCGTGACATCGTAGCCCTTCTGGGCTTTCCACGCCGCCAGATCGAGCAGGTCGGCGTTGTCCACGAAGGCCGGGGCGGTGATCATCAAATACCCGCCGGGCACCGGAATTTCCGGCACGTCTTCAGCGACCGCGGCTTGTTTCATCGCCTCATGATTAAGGAAAAGACCGCCGGCCAGCGCGTCGAAGTGCGGCTGCGCGTAGGCGGGATCGGTCATGGTGCCGGCGGCGGCGGCCGAAACTTCGAACTGCACCCGCAGCACGAGGCGCTCGGCGACTTTCAAAGTGTTGGCGACCGCGTTGTACTGCACCGGGGCGATACGCACCGGTACGAAGCGCATGCCGCGAAACACGCCCGCGTCGCCCAGTTCAGTCGGCGGCGCAACGAAGCGATCCGCCGCGTAGGCGGCCGCGTCCATCTGGAAAGGCGCGTTTTCCCTGGCGCCGGGCATCTTGTCGATGGGCGCCTGGGTCGGCCACAGCGGATAGCCGCCGAAATCGTTCAGGTCAATCGTGCGGTAGGAAGTGGAAAGCATGCGCAGGCTAACGCCGCCCTGTGCGGGCACGCGCACGAAGCGGGTGATCACCGGCAGTTCGGGGGCGCCGATTTGCGGCAGGACGCCGGCATCCGGCAGGCTTAAACGGAGAAAGCGTTCGCCGTCGTTGTTTTTCATCGGCTCCAATTGCAGAGAACCGAGTTCCACCGACAATGTCACGTGCGCGGCGTCGGCTTCGATCACGTTAAGCTGTAGGGGTGCTGAGCCGCCGAGGTCAATTTGTGCGGCGCCGACCGGCGCTACAAGCAAGAGCGCCAGGGCGCAACCCAAGACCAGATATGTGGGGTGTTTCATCTGCGATTCATCCTTTCAGCTTCGAACCGGATCCAATTTTTGCCGAGCCGACCACTTTTCCCATTTTGCACCAAAAAACCGGAGCATAATACGCCCATCACCGACTACACGCAAGGAGATTAGTGGGGTTTCAGCGCGGCCTCGGCTTGTTGCGAAACAGAAGCGATTGGCGCCGCTTCGTCGCAAGTGCAATTAATAATTGGAGAAATGCTTGACACGTGAAAAATGCTTCGCCACAATGCGTAATGTCCGCTGATGGGGGAGACACCAGCGGGTGAAAAAGTGCGAAGGCAAGAGGTTTCGGGGTAGATACTATCCCTGTCGGGGCGAAAACGGCTGAAAGATGTGAGGGTCCGGCATACGAATCCTAGTGGGGGATTTGTATGTCGGAGTTATTGTACTTGTGTTTTTTGGTCGAGCCCCGACAGCGTAGGGGCAGTGCGATTCCGGTGGTGAGGCGTGGACATAACTAGGCCACATAGTAACCGTGTAAAGGGGATCGCGTTGTAAGCATTGAAACGGGATGACGCCGCACCTCGGGTTGTGCACGAAACGGAAGCGGCGTCGCGCAAGGCAAGGAAGAGGTTTGCATGACCATGCAAGCAAACACGAACAGGAAAGCGTTCCCGCATTTTTGGATTGGACTGGCCTGCGCGCTGGTGCTGATCCTGTCGGCCGGTTTCAGCTATGCGCAAGGCGACGACCCCGCTACGGATCCGCCGCCCGCCGATGACGCCACGCCGACGCCGGAACCGGCTCCCGTGCCGGAACCGGAAACCGACGTGCAGGTCGAGCGCTTGAGCCCCGAACAGATGGCCCAGTTCGAAGAGCAGTTGGTCGACTTGCGCGAGCGCATCATGAAAAGCAAGTCGCGGCTCATGCAGTTGCGCGAGCAGCTCATGCTCGGCTCGGTCTCGATCATCAGCATGTCGATCATTCACCAGCACGAAGTGGGCGGCACGTTCAAATTGGAATCGCTGTCCTACACCTTGGATGGCTTCGAGGTGTATTCAGGAGTCAATACGCCGGAGAACGACCTGGAAAAGCTGGAGTCGTTCCCCGTTTACGAGGGAAGCCTGCTGCCCGGCGAGCACCTGCTGGTCGTAGACATGATCTACCGCGGCCGCGGCTTCGGTATCTTTAGTTACCTCAACCAGTACTTGTTCAAAGTCAAAGCACGATACCTATTCACTGTTAACGAAGGCGATGTGGTGACGGTTCGCGCTGTCAGCTACGACGAAGGCAGCTTTCTCACCAGTCTGAAGGACCGTTTGAAGGTCCGCTTCGAAATGGAATAAAAGGAGGCCGCGGCTTGCTACGCCTCAGGTACTTCGCTCTGCTCATTGTCGCCGTGATGTTGGCGGCGGGTCCGGCATTTGCCAAGGATGATCCGCTCGAGCAGCGCTATGCCCAAGCTCAGGCGAAAATCGCTGCGTTGAAAGCCGGCGTGGACGACCTGGTCGTCAACTACGCCGACGAAATCGACGAGCGCGAACGCCTGATGCTGCGCCGGCGCTTTGTGGAAGGCCGCGAGTTCTTCTACGAATTGCACGATTACCGCGGTGCCGCCGAAGTCTTCTACAGCATTGTCAACCATCCATTGGCCGCCACGCTGCCCAGCGCCGATGCGGCGACGTTCTATCTCGCCGAATCCCTCTTCCATGGCGGCTATCTACCCGAAGCCAAACTCTATTACCAGAAACTGCTGGCCAAAGGCCCCGGCGACTACTACGCGATGAGCCTGATTCGGCAAATCGAAATCGCCGTCGCCCGGCGCAACTACAGCGAGGCCGAACGCTATTACGCCGTGCTGCTCTCCCAATTGCCGGCGGAAGAAGACGGCAGCCTGGGCCGGTACATCATCGGCAAGTCCTACTATCTGCGCGGCGAGGCTGCCAAGGCGGTCGAGATCTTCGATTCAGTCCCCGAGACCGGCAGCTACTACGCCACCGCGCAATACTACGCTGCGGTCATCTTCCTGAAACAGAACAATTACCGGGAAGCGGTTAATCGTCTGCGCAAGCTCAATAAAGTATTGAAGGAAGACGTGGCTAACAAGGAGCGCCTGTTTTCTCTGACGCACCTGGCTTTGGCGCGGATCTATTATGAAATGAACGACTTCCCGCAGGCGATGGCCAATTACCGCGCCGTCGATGAGGGCGACCAAAGCCATCCCGACGCCCTGTACGAATCGATCTGGGTGTTTATCACGCGCAACGATTACCTGCTCAAGGCCATCGAGGACGAGCGGTCCAACTACGAAGGCCTGTTGTTCGAACACGCCCAGTTCCAGGAAACCGTCGAGTTCCAAAAAGACACGGATTCGGTCGCCGCGGTCGCCGAACAAACCGACGCCTTGCGCACCGACTTGGATGAGATGAGCGTCACTTTCGATGAAATCGACGCCAGCCTCACGCAATTGCAGGAAGAGGCCGTCACCAGTTTCAATAAGCTGGTGATTGCCGCGCCCAATAGTCCGCTGATACCCGAAGCCGAGTTGCTGGTCGGCAACATCTATTCGCAAGCCGAAGAGTACGAGAAGGCTGAACAGTGGTTCACCAAGCTGCGGAAGAAATACGAAGACTACTACGCCAGCATCGCCAACGCCCGGCCGCGCTACACCGACGCCGACTACGTCCGCGTCGTCGCCGACGCCAGCGACGCCCTGACCGACGGTACGCCCCTTTCGCGTCGCGCCCTTAAAGGCGTACCCGAAGAAGCCGCCTACTGGTTGGCCGCCGACAAACAGGTCCGCCAGATTTTCTCGCTATACACCATGGTCAACCGCGAGCGGCTCAACGTGCGCAAAATGCGTGAGTTGATCCAGGAAATTGAAGCGAAGCTTCGCGAAATGGAAATGGGAATCGAATTCCCCTTCTTGCGGGAAGCCAATCGCCGGTATCTCGAATACCAAGCCGGTATTCAGACGCTGCAGGTTGATTTGATGACCGTGCGCAACGACGCCGCGAAGCTCGAAGACGAGCAACGGCGCGACGAGATCACGGCCGCGGTCGCCAATTCCGAAGGGCAATTGGCCGCTTTGCAGGGCCGACTCGTTGGCCTGGACGGCAAAATCGAACAGAAGAAACGCGAGCGGCTCAGCTACTATCGCGCCCAGTTGGCCCAACTACGGCAACCGATCGACGGCTACAGCCGCTCGGTAACGGGGTTGATGTCCAGCACCGGCGGTGTGTTGGCGCAAGTCGCCGCAGCGGAAATGGCCGACTTGGAGCGCCAGGTTTTCGATTACGCCAAGCAGGCCGATTTGGGCATCGTCGATGTCGAATACCGCGCCACGCTAGGCTCAACCCGGGAAATCAAGAAACTCCAGCACGAGATGGAAAAGGAACTGCGGGAACTTCGGCACCTGCAGCAAGGCGACGAGGGCGACCCGCCAGCCGCCGATGCCGATGGAGGAGAATAGTCTGAAAACGGCCGGGAGCAATTCGATGAAGTTCCGTTCATGGCCCATGGCTTTGGCCGTGTTCGCGCTCGTGTTCTGCGTGGCCGGCGCGGTGTTTTCGCCGCAGGCCCGCGCGGCGGACGACGACCCGGACGAGCCTGCGCCGCCCGATGCGGCCGCGGTCGACACGGTGCCGGTTCCCGACACCCTGCCGGAAGTGCAAGCCCAGATCGAGAAAATCGAGCAGCAAATCGCTCAGTTGAATGACGAGGCGGAAGGCCTGATCAGCATGTCCGAGCAGGAAAAGCGCCAACAGATCCGCCGGCGTATCAAAAGCTTGAAGCTGCAATTGAAAATCCTCCAGCGTCGCGAACAGCAACTCACCGACGGGGTGGCCCAAGCCGGCGTGACGGAAATCCGCGAAAAATTTCGGGCGCGACTTCGCGAAATCGAGCAGCGCAAGTCTGTCGCCCGGCGTAAGGCCATTACCCGCTTCGAGAATATTCTCAGCGAAAATCGGGACACCAGCCTCGCGCCCGGCATCCTGTTCCGTCTGGCCAATCTGTATTTCGAGGAAGCGCACCAAGCCTATTTGGACTCTTGGGATCGTTACGAATACGAGGCCGAGCAGTTGGTCAGCCAGGGCGCGACCGAAATTGTACCCGAGGAGCCGCGGCACAACTACACGCGTACCGTCGAATTGCTCGACGAGATTTTGCGCAAGTTCCCGGGATTCGAAAAACGCGGCGAAGTGATGTACCTGATGGCGTATTGCCTGCAGGAACAAAGCGACGACGACCGCGCCCTGCTTGTCTACGCGCGCATCGTCAAGGAAAACCCGGACTCGGCAAAGGTGCCCGAAGCCTACGTGCGCATGGGCGAAATTTACTTCGATCGCGATCAGTACGCCCGCGCCATCGAGCAATACCGCCTGCTGTTGAATTTTCCGCAATCCAAGTTCTACGACAAGGCACTGTATAAGCTCGGCTGGTCCTACTACAAGCTGAGCGATTACGAAAACGCCGTGCGTTACTTCACCGAGGTTCTCAAGTTCTATCAGAGCCGCCCCGTCACCCGGCGACGCGGCAAGACCGACGACCTGCGCGGCGAATCGATCGACTACATCGCCATCAGCTTCACCGAGGGCGAGGGCGAGGACGGCGGACGCGCCGCGGTCGGCTTTATGAAGACCGTCGGCGACGAGGAGCTCGGCCGGCAGATTCTGCTCAAAGTCGGCGAAGTCTACGACGAACGCACCGACTTCGAAGCGGCCCGTCGCGCCTACGACGCCTACCTGAACAATTTCCCCTTGGCGCCCGACGTGCCCGAGGTGATGAGCAAGCTGGCCCAGACCTACGAAAAGGAAACGCGCTTCGACGACGCCATGGAAGTGTACGATCGCATCGCGAAAACTCTCGGCCCGGGCAGTGAGTGGTCGCGGGTTAACGGGGCGCGCAAGGTCGAGTCGGAACGCGCCGCCAAGCTCGTGCAGACGTCGATCATGGCTCGCGCCACGTTCCATCATGAGAAGGCCCAAAACTCCAGCGGCGCCGAGTCGCAAGCTCACTACTTGAAGGCCATCGAAAGCTACGAGTTGTATCTGGCGAACTATCCCGAAGCCAAGGGCGCGTATGAAACCGCCTTCAACCTCGGCGAATGCTACATGGAAGTGGAGCGTTACAACGACGCCGGCACGCAATACCAGATCGTCATCCAGCGTAAGCAAGATAAAGAGCTGTGGACCTCGGCGCTGTTCAACAACGCCAAAGCATACGAGGCGCAGGTTGAGAAAGAGGGCGGGCTGCCCAATAAAGATGCGCTGGCCGAGCCCGCGAAAATAACCGGCTCCGCCAGTGAAGAACCTAAGGGCGTCGCCATTACACCCACGGCAATGGGCCCGTCGGCCAAAAGCTGGGTCGAAGCGCTCGAAACCCACGTGGTGAACCTGCCCGAATCGGAAAAAAGCCCGCCGATGCTGTACAAAATCGGCGAGATCTTTTATCTGCACGGCGACTTCGCCACGGCCGACCGCTACTTCGAGCAGATCTTCGGCAAGTACCCGCAGCACGAGGTCGTGCAACTGGCCAGTTACTACTACACGCAATCGGCGAAGCAGACCGGCGACTTCAAGGGCTTGCAGGAAAAGCTGAAGGTCGTGCCCGCGGCAAGCGGCATCACCGACGAACAAAAGACGTTGATGGCCGCCGGCGCGCAATTCAAAATCGCCGAGCAGATCATGAAAGAAGCCACGGCGACCGATCCGCCCGATCCGGCCAAGGTCCGCGAGGCGATCGCGGAATACGAGAAGGGCGTGGCGGAAAATCCCGGCGCCGACAACGCGGGCGTAGCGGTCTACAACATCGCCGTCGCGCAGGAGAACTACCTTAACGACCTGGTTGCCGCCAACGAAGCTTACATGCGCTTGGCCGCGACGTATCCGAAAAATTCGCAATCCAAAGAAGGCTTGCTCCGCGCGGCCTACAACTACCAAATTCTCGCCGAATTCGATAAATCCATCGAGGCGTACGAGTTGTTCTTCCGCACCTTCGCCGACGACCGCAAAGCCGCTGGCGACGCGTTGTTTAACTCGGCGACGCTGATGGAAGAGTCGGGCGATTACGCCGCCGCGCTCGGCCGTTACCAGCAATACCTTAGCGAGTACGCTTCGGATATCGACGCCGGTGAGGTGGCCTTCGTGATCGCCCGCTTGCACGAGAAAATGGGCGACAACGCCTCAGCGGAAACGGCCTACGAAGATTGCGCCAGGCGCGAGAGCGACGCGGCGCGCTTAACCGAAACGTATTACCGCTGGGGCAAGCTATTGACGGCGCGCGGCGATGCGGCCGGTGCGGAAAACCGTTATCTGCAATCGGTGGCCGTGTACATCAAGGCGCGCGATGCCGGCGGCACCGACGAGGTCGACCCCCGCTTCGCCGCCGAGTCGCAGTTCCACATTGCCGAGCAACATTACGACGATTACACGGCGATCGTCTTCACCGGCAATATTCGCCGCGATACCGAACTGCTCAGGCTCAAGGCCGAAGCCTTCAAGCGACTGAAGATTTACTACGAAGACATCGTCACCTTCGGTAGTTACGAGTGGGCCACCGCGGCGCTGCACATGCTGGGTATGATCAACCAGGATTTCTCTGACGCGTTGCTCAACGCGCCGGTTCCCGAGGACCTGGAACCCGAGCAGCAGGACGAATACATCTTCAAACTCGAGGAAATCGCGTTCCCCATCAAAAACCGCGCCCTGGAAGCGTTTAAACAAAACGTCAACAAGGGTATCAACGAACGCCAGGTCAACGAGTGGATCATCAAGAGTTATGTCCAATTGAAAAAACTCGAGCCGCAAGCCGAGGAGCCGAAATTCGAGTCCGTGACCAGCGCCGAGTCGCCGGCCTTTGCCGTCGCTCCGATCGATTTGTCGCCGCCCAAACTGCCGACGGCTCCGGCCGCCGCGGAAGGTGCCGGCGCCGCGGGAGGTGCCAAATGAGAGCCCTGCGATCGGTCCCGATTATCCTGTTGATCCTGCTGCTGGCCGCCTGTGCCTCGACGACGAAAAAACCGGCGACCACTACGCCGACGACCCCCGCCGTCGAACAACCGCTGACCGGACCGGCCGGCGCCGCCACGTACCTGCAACGCGGTAACAACTCCGCGCGCAGCGGCGATTGGCAGCGGGCCGCGGACCTGTATTCCAAAGCGGTCCTCGCGTATCCGCGGTTGCCCGAGGCTTACTACAATCGCGGCGTGGCGCGGATGAAACTTGGCGATAACGAAAGCGCGGCCAAGGATATGCGGGCCGCTCTGCAGTTGCGCCGGAACTACAAACCGGCCGTGATCAACCTGGGCGCTACGTATTTAGCCACCGGCCGTTTGACCGCGGCACTCACGCAATTCAACGCCGTGGTGGCCGCCGAGCCGGGTAACCTCGAAGCCAAGAACAACCTTGGCGCGGTATACATGCGCATGCGGCGCTACGATCAGGCCGAACAGGTTTTCAAAGAGATCATCCGGCAGGATTACAAGTTCGTCCCGGCGCACGTGAACCTCGGGTTGCTGTATTTCTACAAAGACAAGCCGCAACTGGCCGAGCGTATTTTCAAGAACGCCCAAAAGCTGGACCCGCAAAACGCGGATTTGCAGGCGAATTACGCCTATATGTTGATGGAACTGGGCGAAATCAGCTTGGCTAAGGCCCAGTTGGACGGCGCATTGAGAGCCAATCCGAATAACGCGGGTGCCTTGACCAACATGGGTGCCTTGGAGATTATTCTCAAGCAATTTGATAAGGCCCGCATGCACCTAGAGCGGTCGGTGCAAATCGACCCGTCCAACCCGCGTGCGTGGGTGAATTTGGGGATTGCGCGTCGGGCGTTGGGGGATGCCGACGGAGCCGAAACGGCGTATCAACGGGCGATTCAGATCAACCCGAAGATGGCCGAGGCGTATTTGAATTACGGCATATTGCTGGAGCAGGTGCGCGGCGACAAGCAAGCCGCCATCGCTCAGTATTCACGTTACTGGCAGGTTGCAGGCAAACGCGACGACGCGAACGATCGCGTGCCCGATTGGGTGCGTGATCTCAAGTCGGGGAAGTAAGGAGACGATACGATGAGAACGATCCTTGCAGCGTTGCTGATCACCGGTCTGCTGGTGCTGGCGTTGGCGCCTTCGGTCGCCGCGCAGGGATACATCGAGCTGGACCCGATCGTGGTCGAGGGGCGGATTCAGCGCCCGGAGGCTGCGTACATCATTCAGCGGGCGCAGATCGAATTTGGAATGCAAGCAAAAAAACGGAGCTTCCTAAGCAAGGTCGAGGAATCGATCGACGGGGGTCCGTTTTAGACGGAGAGGAATTGGTTTCATCGGCCGATCGCCGGGGTTGGGGATCGCGCCGGATGAAGAGGCGACAGCAAAAATGGCCACGAAAGGGCCGAAAGCGAATCGTTACGGAGGATCTAGCTAATGGGAACCATGTTCTACGACATGTTCAACAAGGGCGGGCCCGTGATGTATGTCATTGCGGGATTCAGCGTCATCAGCTTGGCGATTGTGATCGAGCGGGTGTTTTTCATCCTGTTCCGCTACAACATCGACGGGCCGGCATTCATGAAGAAGATTCAGAAGCTGGTGGAAGCACGCAACTATGATCGCGCTGTGCAACTGTGCAACGCTGCCCCCAATGCCGCGCTATCCATGGTTCTGAAAGCCGGTCTCTCGCATGCGGGACGCGATCAACGGGACATCCAAAACGCCGTGGACGAAGCGGCTTTGGAGTTGTTACCCAAACTGCAAAAGCGAACCGGCTATTTGCAGGTGATCGCCAACATCGCCACGTTGCTGGGGCTGTTGGGAACCATCATGGGCATCATCGACGCGTTCCGCGCGGTGGCCCAGGTCGAAGCGAGTCAGCGTCAGCAAGCGTTGATGAAGGGCATCTACGTCGCGCTGTACACGACCGCTTTCGGTTTGATGGTGGCGATCCCGACGATGCTGGCCCACGCGATCATTGATGCGAAGACCGTCAAAATCATCGACGAAATCGACGAGTTTTCCGTCAAATTGATCAACATGCTGGGATCGTTGCGTCAAACAGAGAAACCGTTGCGTCCGGTCAAATGAGAACCCCAACGGGCGTAAGGACGGAAGGAATGTAAGATGGCAGGAAGGCCAAGCCAGCGACTTCATCGGGTATCACATCCGGAAGATGTTAACATTCTTCCGATCATGAACCTGATGACTATTTTGATCCCCTTTCTGTTGCTTTCGGCTACCTTTATCAAACTGACCATTATCGACTCGGCGCTGCCGGTTGCCACGCGCGCCAGCGCGCAGCGGGTCGACGACGCCTCGCCAACCCCAACCCCCGAGGAAAAAAAGCTGACTTTAACCGTGTTCATGCGCAAAGAAGGGTTCACCATCGCCGGGATCGGCGGAATCCTGGATGTCGGCGCCAAGGACAAGGATAAAGACAAACCGCAGCTTACAATCGAGCGCAAGCCCGACGGCGAATTCGATTACGAAAAGCTGAAGGATAAGCTCGTCGAGATCAAGGAAGTGTTTCCCGGCCAAAACACGATCATTTTGTTGCCGGAGCCTAACATCATTTACGACGATATCATTCGCGTGATGGATACGGCCCGCAATTACAAGAAAAAACAACCCGACGGCACCGAGACGGATGAACTGCTGTTCCCCTCGCCGGTGCTCGCCGGAAAGTTGCTGTAGGGGAGAAGCCAGATGGCTTTTGCCGCGTCGAAACGAAAACGCATCGGGATTTCCCGCCGGCCTCAGGAACCGCTGAAGCTGACGAGTCTCATGGACTTGATGACCGTCATCATCGTCTTCCTGTTGCAGAGCTTTTCCTCCACCGAGTTCCAGGTGCGGGCCTCCGAAGACCTGCATCTACCCGACAGTGTCCACACGAAGATTCCCATCGAATCCGTGCAATTGATTATCAGCCGGCACGCGATCGTAGTGGAGGGGCGTGCGGTCGCGCGCGTCACCGACGACTACGAAATCGACGGCGTCGAACCGGATAATCTCGAAGTAACAGCCATTTACGTCGCGTTGAAAAAACAGGCGGAAATCGAGAAAGAACGCGCCAAGCGATACGGGCGCGAATTCAACGGAAATATCACGATTCAAGCACATGAGGAGATACCTTATAAGCTGCTTGTCAAAGCCCTGGTAACGGCCGGAAAAGCGGAATTTGGAAATATCAAATTTATGGCCTTTAAAGTGGGCGAATAACCGGCGCTTCGCGCGCTGATCACCGGCAAGGTGAAAGGGACGGAAACGATGCCGACTTCCACGCTCCACAGGGTGCTCAAGGTCGGACTCATTCAGGACGGCAAACTCATTGAGGACACCATCCTGAGCGAGAAACAAGGCCTGACGATCGGGTTGGACCCGAATAATGTCTTTTCCATCGCCGAAACGGCGGTGCCCAAACGGCATCAACTGATCGAGTTCTCCCAAGGCGGGTATAAAATCAACCTGCTGCCGGAAATGCGCGGCCGACTATTGGTCGACGACAAAATGCTCGACATCGCCGAACTCATTCAGACCGGCACGCTGACCAAAACAAACAAAGGCTTCGAGATTCTTCTCAGCCAGGTCAGCAAGGGCAAAATCACCATCGGCGGCAGCACCGTGCTGTTCCAACTCGTGCCTCCTCCTCCTCCGCCCCCCATGGTCAAATTGCCCAAGGAATTGCGCGGCAGCTTCGTGCGTAACATCGACCTGTTTTTCCTGGTCGTGCTCTTTATCAGCGCCGTGGCGCATATGGGCATGATCGCCTACCTCGAAAACGTCGATTATGACGACGAAGAGGCCATGAAGGTCGCCACCGACCGCTTCATCCAAATCGTCTCCGAGGAAGACATCATCATCCCGGAAGAGGAAGACGCGCTAACGGATGAAGATATCAAACCCAAACCTGGCGGTGGCGGCGGCGGTGGTGGTGGCGGCGACCAAAAGGGCGTCGAGGAAAAGGGAATCATCGCCGTTATCACGCGAATGAGCGACCAAAGCGGCGCCGTGGCCGACTTGTTAAGTGAGAGCGGGCTCGGCTCCGGCCTGACCGATGCGCTCAACGGCATCGGCGGCGTGCGGGTCGGGCGCGTGGGCGACGCCGGGATCGGCACCGGCACCCGCGGTACGGGCACCGGTGGCCCCGGCAGTGGTTCGGGCGTCGGAATCGGCGATATCGGCTCCGTCGGGCGTGGCGGCACGACCGGCACGGGCCAGCGCAGCGAGCGCCGGGTTCGAGCCCGTCTGTCAACCTCCGGCGGCGGCGTGTCGGGCAAGATCGACGCGGCGAAGGTACGCAGCTACATCCGCGGTCGGTTGGGCGGCGTGCGGCACTGCTACGAGATGCAATTGCGCGTCAATCCGACGCTCTCGGGCAAAGTGAAAGTCATGTTTACCATCGGCTCGACGGGCAGCGTTGCCAGCTGCAACGTGGCGTCCAATACGATGGGTAACAGCCTGGTGGCCAGTTGTGTTTGCCGCCGGGTGCAGCGTTGGCGTTTCCCGCAACCGGAAGAAGGTTCGGTTACGGTTTCTTATACCTTTATCTTCACTCCGGCGGAGTAAACGCACGCGGGTCGGCAAAAATGGAAAGGTAGGGCAATGATGAGACGAACCATTGTATTTTGCGTACTGCTGGTATTTCTCACCGGCATCGCGGGAATGGTTTGGGCCCAGGATCGCGCCGACAAAGCCAGCCAGGTGGAACAAAGCAAGATGTTCCTCCAATGGTTGAAAGCCAGCGCCGTGCGGCTCGACCAGGAATTGATGCAAGCTCGTCGCGAGCAAAACGCGAAGAAGATCGATTGCATCGAGGACCGGTTGAATTCGCTCAAAGAGTTAACCGGCGAGTCGGAAGGCCTGTACCAAAAACTTCGCGCTTTTGCCATGCAGCAACGGGTAGATGAGGCCAACAAGGTTTTCGCCAAACTCAACCAGAACAAGGATACGGCTGAACAAATCCTCAAACTCATCGCAGATTGTTTCCGCAGCATCAATGAAGAGGGCGGTTTCGTGGAAACGCTTCAGGAGTGGATCGGCGACCCGACGTTGAACGATCCAACTCTCGATGATCCCACGGCAACCGATCCCCGCTCTGGAGCAGTCGAGCCGGTCCCCGAGGAATTTACTCCGGGTCCGGTCAGCGAAGAGGATGAACAGAGCTGAAACGGCGAGAACCAACGGTGGCTGAATGCGACTTCGGTGTTTATCGCCGCGTGAATATTTGAGGAGATTGATGAGGCTTGCCACAACCAAACGAGCCCTATGGGGTGCGTTGTTTGTCGTGTTGCTACTTGCCGGTCCGGCATGGGCGCAGCAGGAGACCGACGGCATTCGTTTCGGCGCCTTCTCCATACATCCGTCGTTGTTCTCGGCCCTGCGTTACAACGACAACGTATATTTCGTGCGTAACGACTATCAGCCCGAGGACGAACGCTCGATTCCGCAAAGCATCGAAGGCGATTTCGTGCTCAACGTCGCGCCTTCCATTTACTTCGATGTGACGGTACCGACCTTCCAGACGCGGGTGGGGTACCGTTTTTACAACGACAACTACCTCGGCTACGACGATCCCGACAACCGGCACGACGACCTGAACGCCAGTAACCACACCTTCTCGGGATTAATCGACTACAACGCACCCTTCGGATTGATGATCGGCGCCAAAGACGATTACACGATCATGGAGACCTACGAAGAGACCGAGCAGTTCGTCGACTACTTGCGCGGCGAACAGATCCACAACGACGCCCGCGGTTGGCTCGGTTTCCGCTACGGTATGTACGACAACATCTACTTCAAATCCACGTACATCCACTTGCTGGATGAATACAACACCTACGAAGAATACAACAAGACCAGCCAATACGTGGACGGCGAGTTGCGATTGAAATTCTTCCCGCGCACCGCCGTGGTCACCCAGGGCGGCTACGGCATGGTCGATTACGAACAAATCCAGGCCTTCGACTCCACCGCGTGGTACGCCATGGGCGGCTTGCAGGGGCAGATCACTTCGCATTTGCTCATGATGGCCAAGGGTGGTTGGCAGACAGCCGACTACCAGGAAAACGATGACTTCACCGGGTGGCTCGCTCAGGGCGAACTGACGGCGATTTTCCTCGGCAATACACAGTGGACTTTCGGCTATCGTCGCTTTTTCCGCGATGCGGCCAACACCAATTACTATACCAGCCACGAGGGCTACACGCGGTTCGCCCGCCTCTGGGGCTCTCGATTCAACACCGACGCATACGTCAGCTACCAGTACAACGATTTCTCCGCGCCGAACGAAAGGCACGAAGATTTCATCCAAGGCACCTTGGATCTCAGCTACCGACTTGTGTATTGGTTGTACGTAGGCGGCGGGTACCGGTTGGAGCACCGGGTGTATGACGACGACGAGGTCCGGGAAACCTCCACGCGCAATACTCTCTCGGTGAATCTGCAAGCAGTGTTCTAATGAAACGGAAGCCACCGCTAGCCCTTATCGTTCTGCTGCTATCCCTTTGGGTGATCGCCGTCGTGACGGCCGCCGAGGACGACTACCAAATCGGCCAGGGCGACGTCGTGCACATTATCGTCTACGACGAAGCCGACCTCGAACGCACGCTCACGGTGCAGCCCGACGGTTACATTCGCTATCCGCTCGTCAAGCGATTGAAAATCGGCGGTCTCGGCGTACGCGAAGCGGAAAAGAAACTCGAAACGCTCCTGGGCGAGCGCTTCCTGGTCAACCCGCAGGTGTCGCTCACCATCAAGGAATTCCACGCCAAGAAAGTCTACGTACTCGGCGACGTGAAAACCCCCGGGCTCTACTCCTTGACCGGCCCCACCACCGTGCTGGAAATCATCTCCAAAGCCGGCGGCATCGTTGGGCCGGTGGGCAAGATCCTGCTGGTGCGCGGCGCGGGCCCGCGGCAGAGTGAAATATCCGCGCTGCTCGCCGAACAAGGCGACCAAAGCGAAGATGCGCTGAAAGCGGTCGGTATCCAGCCGCCGTTGGTCATCGACGGCCACGATCTCTTCGACAAGGGCGACATGTCCCTGAATCACGTCTTGCAAGACGGCGATGTCGTGTACGTGCCGCAAATCAAAAAGGTGTATGTGTTAGGGGAAGTCAAACGACCCGGCGGCGTGCCGTTCACCGAAGGCCTGACGCTCTTGCAGGCGATTTCGCTGGCCGGCGGCACCACCGAGATGTCGTCGAACCGCATTTACGTGACGCGAAAAAATGAACAGAACGAGGAAGTGCGTATTAAGGTGAAATACAGCGCGATGCTCAAGGACCGCAGCAAGGATATCATGCTGCAGCCCGATGACGTCATCCTCGTTAAACGACGGATTCTCTAAGGAAGCAAAGACGTGGCATTGCTCGACCGCGGCAACGTTGTGAGTGATCTTGGGCGGATTCTGCTCAAGCGCCGGTGGACCATTGCCGCGTTTTTCCTCGTCGTGACCGTGGTCGTCACGATCGCCACCTTGCTCCAGGCCGACATCTACAGCGCCACCGCGGTCATTCAAATCGAATCCGAAGCGCCCAACATCGTCGGCTTCAAGGAAGTCATCGCCCTCGGCGCGCAAAACTATTGGGCGTCCAAGGAATACTACGAAACCCAATTCCGCATCATTCGCAGCCGACCCGTGCTGGAAAAAGTTATCGACCGCCTCGACCTCGATCAACAACCGCCCTTCGTGGGCATGGACGCTGACCGCCACGCGCGCTACTTGGCGAACATTGTCCGCGTTGCGCCGGTTAAAAGCAGCCAGTTGGTCAACCTCACCGTCGAATTCACCGACATGAAAACCGCCGTGGACATCGCCAACGCGCTGGCGAGCGTGTACCAGTATGAAAACTTCCGGCGCAAATCCGACGCGGCCCAAAAAGCCCTGGTTTGGCTGCGGGAGGAGCAGCTAACGCGCACCGAGCGCGTGCGGGAAAAAGAAACCGAACTGCACGATTTCCTCGTCGAACACGACATCGTGTCCTTTGAAGAGCGCCAGGACATCGTGGCCGAACGCGTGCGCGATTTGTCCGATGCTCTAACCCAGGCGCAGCGCAAGCGCATTACCAGCCAGGTGCGCTATCAAAAAGCGATTCAGTTCCGCAAGCAGGATAAATCGCTGGCGATTCCCGAGGTGATCGAGAATAAGCTGATACAAGACCTCAAAGCCGAACTCGTGATGATGCAAAAGGAAATCAGCAAAGCCGGCGCGAAATGGAAACCCGACCACCCGGGATACAAGAAACTCGCGCAGCAGGAAACCGAGCTGAAAAAACGCATCGACGAAGAGGTCGGTAACATTATTTTGAGCCTACAGGCGACGTACTCCATCGACTTGGCGCGAGAGAAAAAGCTCAACACCGAACTCGACGGCGCCAAAAAAGAGGCGCTGGCGCTCTCCGGCCTGGAAATCCAGTTCCGCGCAATGCAGCGCGAAGCCTCCTCGGAAGGTTTGCTCTTCGACGAAATTCAGAAACGACAAAAAGAAACGGAAATCACTAGGTCCCTGCCGGATATCAGCAACAACGTGCGCTTGATCGAAGAAGCCCGCGAGCCCGAACGCCCCGTGCCGGTCCGCCCGCGGCGCAAGGTCAACGTGCTGCTCGGCGCGTTACTCGGCCTGATGGGCGGCGTCGGCCTGGCTTTCGTCCTGGAATTCCTCGACACCACGATCAAGAGCGGCGAAGACCTCGAACGCACCGTCGAAGTGCCCTTCCTCGGCATCATCCCGAGTTTCGCCACCGATGACGAAACCGTGCCCGACGAACTGTTCAGCCACCGCTTCCCGAAAAGTTCCATCACCGAAAGCGTGCGGTCAATTCGCACGAACATCACATTCTCCAGCGCCGGCAAGGAACTCAAGCGCCTCCTGGTCACCTCCGCCGGACCCCAGGAAGGCAAGTCCACCGCCGTTATCAACTTGGGCATCATTTTCGCGCAAGGCGGCAAACGCGTGCTGATCGTCGACTCCGACTTGCGCCGCCCCCGTCTGCACCGTGCCTTCAAAGTCAGTCGGAAACGCGGTTTGACGAACCTGATCATGGGAGAGGCCGCGATCGAAGATGTCATCGTTCACACCGAAGTGCCCGGCGTCGATCTCATTCCTTGCGGGCCCATTCCGCCGAACCCGTCGGAGTTGCTGGGTACGCCGCGCATGCTGGAGTTGGGCCTCGAACTGGCCGAATCGTACGACCTCGTGCTCTTCGACTCCCCGCCGGTCGTCGCGGTTACCGACGCGGTCGTGATGTCCAAAATTGTCGACGGCGTCGTATTGATCGCCAAGGCGGGAAAAACGACCAGCGAAATCATCAGCAAGGCCGCGCGGCAACTGGGCGATGTGAGCGCCAGCATTCTGGGCACCGTGCTCAACGACTTCAACATCCGCAGCGCCGGATACCGCTATTACTACTACTACTATCACTACCGCTCGCGTGAAGAAGACGAAGTGAACGGCGAAGAGAAGGTGGTGCGCAAGCGGGTCCGCCGCCGGCGCGAAAATACCAGCGAGACAGAGGATCCCACATGATCTTGGTGACCGGCGGCGCGGGATTCATCGGTTCGCACATCGTGCGGGCTCTGGAAAAGCGCGGCAGTCACGTGCGAGTGCTCGACAACCTCTCGTCGGGTAAGCGCGATAACCTCTCGGGAGTCGATGCCGAAATCGTCGTCGGCGATATCCGCAGCGAAACGGATGTGGAACGGGCAATGGTCGGCGTGCGGGTCGTGTTCCATCAGGCGGCGGCGATCAGCGTGCCGCAAACCATCGCCGATCCCGCCGGCACCCACTCCGTCAACGTCGAGGGCACCGTCAACGTGCTGGAAAAAGCGCGGCAGGCGGGCGTGGAGCGCTTCGTCTTCGCCTCCAGTGCGGCGGTGTACGGCGACGAACCGTCGCTGCCCAAAAGCGAGTCCTCACCCTTGCGGCCGCTGAGCCCCTACGCGCTGCACAAGATCATCGGCGAGCAGTATTTGAAGCTCTATCACGACGTCTACGGCATGGACACGATCAGCCTGCGCTATTTCAATATCTTCGGCCCGCGCCAAGATCCGAATAGCCCCTATGCGGCCGCCATCCCGATTTTTGTGGCCAAACTCCACGGGCAGCAGCCGCCGACGATTTACGGCGATGGCCGACAAACCCGCGATTTTGTCTACATCGACGACGCCGTGGCCGCGAACCTGGCGGCGATGGAAACGACCGACCCCGCCGGACGCGTGTTCAATGTCGCGCGCGGCGAACAAACCGACTTGCTGCAGTTGCTTGAACTCATCGGCAATGCCTTCGGCCGCCGCGCGGACCCGGTCTTTACCGACCCGCGGCCGGGCGATGTGCGTCACAGCGTCGCGTCCATTGAGGCGGCCGCGCAGGAATTGCGCTATCAGCCCCAGGTCTCGCTGGCTGACGGCTTGGCCAAAACCGTCCGGTGGCTGATCGGCGGGGAGTAACCGCGCCGTGGTCCGCAACGAGCGCGAGCGGGCTGTTGCCGCCTTGACCGAGGCCCTGGTTCTGGCCCTGGTTGTTTTCTCCGTCCTGGCCTTCGGCGGCAAAAGTCGATTATTCAGCAGCCTCATCAATCTGTTCGGCGTGGCGCTTTTGGCGCTCGTGCTTTTCGAACGATGGCGGCATGGCGCGCCGCAGGCCGTCTCGCGTCGCAAGCTGGTCTACACGGAACCCTGGCCCGCGTTGGTCTTGTTCGCCGCTTTCGGCCTCGTACATATCGTGCAGTTAATTCCTTTGCCCTCGGCCGTCGTCACGTGGTTGGCGGGCTGGCCCGCCGAAGGCGCGTGGTCCCGCCTGACGCCGAACCCCGAGGCGACGTTGTGGGCGCTGATTTCGTGGATACCGCCGGTAGCGGTCTTTGCCGCCGTCACCCTGCGCTACGACATGCGCGGTCAGATACGCCGTTTGCTCGGCGTCGTATTCTTCCTGGCGGCGCTGACCGCGCTCTACGGCTTGGTGGAAACCATCACCGGCCGCGAGATGGTGTGGAACCTGCCGAAGCTCGCGTACCGAGGCTGCGTGACCGGAACCTTCATCAACCGAAACCACTTCGCCGCCTTCATGGCCCTGGGACTGGGCGCGGGGTTGGCTCTCGGGCTGTACCGCCGCGGCAAAATCGCCACCGCCGAACGCCAAGAAGGGCAAATCGAACGTCTCGTGATGGTGCTCTTTCTCGCGGCGATCTGTATGCTCGGCTTGGTGCTCTCGAAAAGCCGGGGCGGCCTGGCCAGCGTGGTGATCGCCGGGCTGCCGGTCGCCTGGTGGCTGGTGGGTCGCAAGCAGCGCAAGGCCTTCGATATCATGATCGCCCTGATCGCCGTGTTGACCGTCGCCATGGCCGTGTGGGTAAGCCGGGAGCCGATCGTCGACCGCTTCGCGCAATTACCCGAAGAGGTGCAAACCGCCGATGCCCGCCCCGCGGCATGGCTCGTCGGGTTACGCGTGGCCGCGCACGGTCCGCTTTTCGGCGTCGGTGCCGGCACCTTCGAAGATCATTTCCGCCTCATCCCCGATACCGGCATTCTCGTGCGCTACAACGCGGCCCACAGCGACCCGATTCAACTCCTGGCCGAAACCGGCCTCGCGGGCTTGTTGGCTTTCGCCGCAGCTTTGTTCTGGACTTTGCTCGCCGCCACTCGCGCGTTCGCCGGCCGACGCAGCAACTTCGCGCGGTCCATGACCGTCGGCGCAATCGCTGGCGTGGTGGCGGTGTTGTTCCATAGCCTCGTGGATTTCCCGCTGCAAATCCCCGGCGTGCGCATCTGCTTATTCGCCCTGCTGGGTGTGGCCTACCTGGCCGGCAACCGGAGGATGACGCGATGACGCGCGTAACTCCGCGAGCGGTGGCCGTATTGCTGATCAGCGCGACGCTTTTTGTCCTGTTGGCCGCGAAGGTGTTGTTCACCCTGGACAGCGCCGCGGCGGAGCACGATGTTGCGATGCAGCGCCGGGCCGTTCGCGCCAACGCCAACACCTTGTCCGATCGCCAACTCGCTCACGAAATCGGACGCTTGCTCAATGCCCTTCAAAGCACGCCGCGGGACGCCGACCTTTGGTATCACCTCGGCCGAAACCTGCATCGCCTCGCCGTGGCCGATGTTACGCCCACGTTGCTGGTGCGGCAGCGTTTGGTGGAGAGCCTCGGGCTCGAACTCGACGCGCAAAGCAAGGCGCATCGAACCTTAATGCTGCGCGCCGCCATCGCCGCTTATGACCGTGCCATCGCGGCCAACCAAATCATCTCCGGCGCCCGCGTGTGGCGGGTCGCGGCTGAAATCGCCCTCGCGCCCGATTCCGCAACCGGGTGGGATCAACAATGGCGGCCCGCGTTGGAAAAGGGCCTTGCCTACGATCCCGACGATCCCCGCTTGTGGCGCGCCGCGGGCGACTTGGCCCTCGAACACAACGACAACACGTTCGCGGTGCGTTGTTACTGGCGGTCCTTGCGCTTCAAGCTCGACGGCATCGAACACGTGGCCGGGCGGCTCTTGGGTCATCCGGAAGCCATGCCGTTGGTGGGCAAGGCGATCCCCGACCGGCCCGACGCGTGGCGGCGACTGGCGGATTACCTCTTCGCGCAATGGCGTTTCGACGCGGCGGCCGATGCCTGGGCGCGCACCTTGGCGTATCACAATCAAACGCCGTTGGATCAAGCGCCCGGCGAGGCGGTGGCCGACGGCGACTTCACGGCCGATTCGGCCAGGCTGCTGCACCCGTGGCGCGAAACGAAGGTGCCCGGCGTGGAGACCATCCGCGAGACCGATGCGGACGGCGGCGCGTTGCGGGTCGTATTCCACCGCGGACCCGGCAACTGGTACCACGTTCGGCAGGCCGTACCCGTCGAACCCGGCGCCCGATATCGCTTGCGCGCCGAGGTCAAGGTGGACGGCTTCGTTCCCGACGAAACCTTCGGCGTCGAGGTCGTGCATCCTTACGAAGCGAAGATCTTTGCCGCGGTGGCCCGCTGCTATGTGGGCGGTCGGCCCACGAAATCCTGGCCGGTCAGCGACGGGCAATTCGTCACCGTGGAGACCGAGTTGACCGTACCCGCCGGGTTGCGGATGCTACATGTGCGACTGCGGCGTTTTGGGGGTGAAGACAAAGCCGTGGGCCGCGTGTGGTTCAAGGACGTATCACTGCAGGTTCGCCCCCAGGCTGAGGACAAAACGGTTGACGAAGGTTAGTGTCGTCATTCGCACCTACAACGAAGCGGCGCACGTGGCCGATACCCTGCGCGCCGTTTTCGACCAGCGCGACATCGAGCCCGAGGTGATCGTCGTCGACTCCGGCAGCACCGACGGCACGCTGGAGATCGTCGGCGGGTTCCCGGCGAAGCTGGTCCAAATAGAAAAGGCCGAATTCTCGTACGGCCGCGCGCTCAATCTCGGCTTTGCCGCCGCCACCGCCCCCTTGGTCGCGAGCCTATCGGCGCACGCCCGCCCGCTCGATCGGCATTGGCTGCGCAACCTGGCGCGTCCCTTTACCGATCCGCTCGTGGACGGCGTGGTCGGCAAGACGCTGCCGCACACCGACTGCAATCCCTTTGATCGCCGCGGCTTGCTGCGCCAGTACGGCACCGAGCGACGCTTTCTTTTCGATGGTCGGCTGCCGGGCTTCTCTAACGCCAACAGTTGCGTGCGTCGCAGCGCGTGGGAGGCTGAGCCCTTCGACGAAACGCTGCCGTATTCCGAAGACGTGCTGTGGGCGCGGCGTCGTTTGGGCCTTGGGCGACGCCTGGTCTACGCGCCGGACGCGGCCTGCTACCACAGCCACAACGAAACCCCGGCGCAACTGCTCCGCCGCTTTCACGGCGAGGCCGCCGCGCGCGAAATGATCGACCCGCACAATCCGCGCTACCGCGTTCATCGCTTGATGTGGGACCTGTTGGCCGGGTCGGCCTACGACAAATGGACGGTCATGCGTCGCGGCGACTCGTGGCGTTGGCTGATTGTCGCGGTCCGCCGCCGGCTGGCGATCAATCTGGGGCGTTACGCCGGTTCGCGGGGTATCGAACCCACCAAAGCGGGGCGGGTCGGGATTCGCTTGCTGCAGCGGACGGCATGGCGCGCGCTGCGACTAGGCGGGTCGATGGCCGGACGGCTGGCGCCGCGGGTCGTCGTGCTCACGCGCAAGCACCCCAAACTCCTGCACCCGAAACATTTGCTGCCCGAATCGCGCGACCACTACTGGTACGCGGGCGATTTGGAGGGCGGCAGCCTGGCGCTGGATGTGGGCTGCAACGTCGGCGCGCACACGCACTTCACCGCGCGGCAGGGGCTGACCGTTGTGGGTATGGACGTGGATCCGAAAGCGTTGGGCCACGCCCGTTTTCGGCTCGGTTGGGAGGGCGACAAACAAGCGACGGTCATCGAAGCCGACGCCAACCGCCGCTTCCCCTTTGCCGAAGGCGTGTTCGACCGCGTCCTGGCCTTCGACGTGATCGAGCACCTCGACGACCACCATCATCTGCTCGCCGAAATCCGCCGCGTGATGAAAACCGACGCCGTGTTGCTGCTGACCGCGCCCAACGCCGACACGCCGTGGAAAAGGCGCTTTCGCCGCGTCGGCCTGCCGTTCTTCGCCGACGTGACGCACCAAATTGAGTACACCCGCGACGGCCTCTACGCCCTGTTGCGCCAATCCGGATTCCGCGTCGATCGCGAGGAACCCATCGTCGTCGATACCCCGGCGGCCCCGTGGTTCGACCTGCTCGGCGCGTTCAGCCTCTCGTTGTATGCCCGGCTCGCCGCCCGCAAGCGACGGCGCGCGCTCCGGCGGCCCGCGGAAAGCACCGGCTTTCGCATCGTCGCCCACAAGGTGGAATCGTGATGCACGTCGCCTTGGTGACCGAATATTTTATTCCCCACGGCCCCGGCGGCGCGGAGTGGAGCACCCTCGTCTTGGCCGAGCGGCTGGCGGCCCGCGGCGTGCGCGTGTCGCTCGTCACGCTCGATCTGGCCGCCGAGGACACGCTTGCCGAAACCGAGAAAATCGACCGCGAACTCGCCGCGAAGCACATCACCGTTCATCGTCTGCCCTTCGCCCGTCGCATGAAGGGCGCGCCCCAGGTGTTTCCCAGCTACGTGTTCGGCAACCCCATCACCGAACGCGTGCTGACCTATCGCTTGCGGCGCGAACTGCGCCACATCCGCCCGGACGTCGTTCACGTGCAGGGGCTGGGGATGCTCGTGCCGGCCAAGCGGGCGTGCCGGGCGATTCGCGTGCCGGTCGTGTTCACCGTGCGGGATTATCGCGTGCTTTGCCCGGCGGGAATTTGCCTGCACCGGCATGATGCTCCGGCGCCGCACGCCGATCGCCGCTCGTTCCGCGCCTGCGCCCGCGAGTATCTTGCCGAGTATGAACCGGCCATGCCCTTCGCCAAGCGCCTGCGTTACCACGCGCGGCGGGAAATCGAGTGGTCGGCAAGACGCCGCCACGTCGCGGCCTTTAGCGATCTCGACGCGGCGGTGTTCGTCTCCGACGGCACGCGTCGCTTATACGAGAACGCGGGATTGCGCGCGTGGGAAAACGTTGTCGTACACAATCTGCCGGGCGACTTCGGCGACGCCGCCGCCCCCGAAGACTTGCAACGCCGCTGGCAACTCGACGGCCCCCTCGTGCTGTTCGTCGGTCGCTGGTCGCTGGGCAAGGGCGCCGCGGAGATGGCCGAGGCATGGGGCTCGATCCGCACAACGCACCCGAACGCGCAATTGGTCGTGGTGGGCCGTCGCGAACACGCGCCCGATACGGCGCTGGACGGTGTGGTGTTCACCGGGCCGTTGCCGCACGGCGAGGTTGTCGCGCTGATGCGCTTGGCCGACGTGTTCGTGTTGCCCTCACGCTGGCCGGAGCCCTACGCCCGCACCGCGCTGGAAGCCATGGCGGCGGGCAAGCCCATCGTCGCCACCGCCACGGGCGGCAATCTAGAGTTGGTGGACGACGGCCAAACCGGCTTGCTCGTGCCGCGCGGAAATCCCGACGCTTTGGCCGCCGCCGTCGCGAGGCTGTTGGACGATCCGGAATTGGCGCGGCGCATGGGACTGGCCGGACAACATAAGCAGGCGGCCATCGGCGATGCGCCGCTTGACGAGTTGCTGCGGCTCTACGAAAACCTGAATCGACCGGCTCGGCCGCTAAGAGTTCTCGCGCCCGCCACCAGCCTGACTGAACAGACGACGCAGGGCGGCGGCATGTTTCATGTCAAGAATTTGCAGGCGCTCGCCGACCGCGGCGTCGAGTGTACGATTCCGCTCGCGTTTCACACCGAACACGAACCACGGCCGAACTGGGATGTCCGCGTGCTGCCCATTCGGCGCACGTACAAGCTCGGCGCGCTGTTGTCCAACCTCGTGTTCTTCGCCGGGGCCTGGCGCATCGGGGCGCGTTCCGGTCGGCGCTTCGATCTACTTCGCATCGGCGACCTGTTCCACATGGGGCCGGGGCTCATCCTCGCCGCGCGCTTGTTACGGCTGCCGACCATCGGCGTGATCCACCACATCGATCACGACCGCCGTCTCGAAAACGCCGTGGTGGGATGGACGGCCCGGCGACTTGACGGCTTGCTCGTGCCCAGCCTGGCGACGGCGGAAGACGTGGCGCGAACCTTCCGGATTGATCCTCTGCGCATCCACCGCATCGTCGAAGGAACGCCGGAGGATTTATCGCCGCCGGAATCGCGGGAGGACGCGAGAAAACGCTTCGGCTTGCGGGAGGGGCCCGTCATTGGTTTCATCGGCGCGTTGCAGCCGCGCAAAAACCTCGCCTTCTTGCTGGAAGCGTTCGCCCGTGTGTACCGCAAACGGGCAGACGCGCAGTTGTTGCTCGTCGGCGCGGGTCCGCAGCGGGAGGAATTGGAGACGACGGCGCGGCGGCTGGAAGTGGAGCATGCGGTCGTGTTCGCCGGGCGTTTGCTCGATGAGGAAAAGGCCGCGGCCCTGAGCGCGATGGACCTTTTCGCCTTTCCCAGCTTGAACGAAGGGTTCGGACTGGCCGTCGCCGAAGCCATGGCGGCGGGTGTGCCGCCGGTGGTCAGCGATCGCGGCAGCCTGCCGGAAATCGTGCGCGACGGTGAAACAGGGCGCGTCGCGGGGGTCGAGGATCCCGGCGTGTTCGCAGCCGCCATCGAGGAGTTGCTCGAACAAGACGAACGCCGGCTCGCCATGGGCGCTGCGGCACGGCGTCACGCGACGGAGCACTTCACGTGGTCGCAAAGCGCGGCCGATTCCGAAGACGCCATGCGCCGCACGCGAGCGGCCCGGCGCGCCATGTCGCTTGGCGTGTTGCTCAACTCGGGTGACAGCCTCGCGATGATGCGGCGGGAAGGGCAGGAGAGCCGTTTCGTCGATCAATACGTCATGCGCTACTCTGCCGCCTTCGATCGGACCTACGTTTTCAGCTACGGCGACGATCGCGCGCAGCCTTACGATAATGCCGTCTTTGTGCCGGGGCGGCCGCAGTGGAAAGGACCGATCTACGCCGCGCTGATGCCGCTGTTGCATGCGGCGAAATTTCGGCGGCTGGCGCTGCTGCGCGTGATGCAAACCGGCGCGGCACTGCCGGCGATCGTGGCGCACTTGCTGTTTCGCGTCCCCTACGTAACGACCTACGGGTACCTGTACGGCGATTTCATGCGCGTGAAGGGCCGTCGCCTCTACGGCTTTTACCTCGACGTGCTCGAACGCGTGGCGTTGTATTTCGCCGACCGGGTGATCGTCACCACGCCCGCGCTGCTGGATCGCGTGCAGCAGATCATCACGCACCGGAAAATCGAACTGCTTCCCAACGGCGTCGACCTGGAGCAATTCCAGCCGCGAGAAAAAACGCGAACTACCGGCAAACACGTCGTGCTTTTCGTCGGCCGCTTGACCGCTCAGAAAAACCTGCCCCTGCTCGTCGAAGCCCTGACGCCGCTGCGCGAGAGCGTGCGGCTGGTTGTGGCGGGGCAGGGTGAGGGTGAGGCGGCGCTGATCGAACAGGCGGGAAACGCGGGTCTCGATGTCGAACTGCGCGGCGTCGTGCCGCACTGCGACCTGCCCGCGCTGCATCGCGAGGCCGACATTTTCGTGTTGCCCAGCCGCGTCGAAGGGCATCCCAAGGCGCTGGTCGAGGCGATGGCTTCGGGCTTGGTGTGCATCGGCACCGACGCGCCGGGTATCCGTGACGTCATCGTCGATGGCGAAAACGGCTTGCTGGTGGCTTCGCAGGCGGAGGCGTTGTGCGCGGCGATTGAGCGGGTGTTGTCCGATACGAAACTGGCCGCGCGGTTGCAGCGCGGCGCGCGACTCGCCGCCGAACAACAATACGACTTGGCGCGCTTGCTCGATCGCGAAGTCGATCTGCTGTGGCAGGCGGCGGAAAGGGGTGGACGATGGCGCGCGTTCTGACCCTTTTCAATCGACCGCGCGGCGAACGATTTGCCGCTGCGGAAGCCGGGTGCTGCCCCGACGAGTTGCTCTACGGGACGCGCACTCTGCGCGCGCGCGGCTGGGACGTGGTCACGACCGATCTCGGCTTCGGGAGTTACTTCGGCGGGCGTCTGCTCAAGGGCGTGGATAATGCGCTTAGTCGCGGCGGGCGCCGCACGGGGTTTCATCTGAAACAAGCGTGGCGTGTGCGCCGCTTGTGCCGCGAAGTCGACCTCATTTTCGCCACGGCCGACAGCTCGGGCCTCCCGGTGCTTTTTCTGCAGGCGCTCGGCCTGTTTGACACGCCGGTCGTCTACAGTTCCATCGGTCTGGCCGAAACCTTCGGTGAGCCGGCCGGCGTGATTTACTGGATGTACCGCAAGCTGCTGCTGCGTGCCCGCCGAATCTTGGTGTACGCCGAAGCCGAAGCCGCAGCGCTCACCCGCGTCTTTCATTTGCCGCCCGGCCTCGTGCGCTTTGTGCCCTTCGGAGTCGAGACCGACTTCTTCGCCGCCACGCCGCCGGGTCCCGGTGCGCCGCTGGCTTTCGGACTGGACCACCGCCGCGATTGGCCCGCGCTTTTCGCCGCCGCCGCCGAGTTGGAAACTGAACTGGACGTCGTGACCAATCCGGATCTCGTGCGCGGTTTGGCCGTGCCGCGAAACGTCCGCTTGCACGCTTCGGAACCGGTGGACGCACTGCGCGAGCGTTTGCGCCGCGCGCCCTTTGTCATCTTGCCTGTGCGCGAAAACAATTACAGCGGCGGCACGATCAGCTTGCTGCAATCCATGGCCGCGGGGCGCGCCGTAATCGTTTCGCAAACGCAAGCCATCACCGGCGGCTACGGTCTGCGGGACGACGAAAACTGCCTGCTCGTGCCGCCCGGCGACGTCCCGGCGCTGGCCCGCGCGATGACGCGGCTGAGCCGTGAACCGACAACAGCGGCGCGCCTGGGCGGAGCGGCGGCGCGGCACGTGCGCGAGCATCTCGACATTCAGCAATGGGCCACAACGGTGGAGGAGACATGGCGGGAGGCGTTGGCATGATGCGTCGGCTCGCCGATCGCCTGGGGCTCGACCTGTCTTACTATCTGTCGGGCGGCTCGCTGTTGCTGGTCGACCAAGCCATGATGATGGCCGCCGGTTTCGCCACGACATGGTGCTTTTCCAATTACGCCCCGAAGTCCTTTTACGGTGGGTGGGGCTACATCATGGCCATCGTCGGCACGCTGTCGCTGATTGCGCTGCCGGGAGTCAGCCAGGCAATTCAGCGCTCGGCCGCCCGCGGACACGACGGCGCGTTGGCCGTCGGCATGCGCCGCCGCATGAAAGCGGGCACGATCGCTTCCGGTTTGCTGGTCGTGGTCGCCGCTGTTCTTTACCTGGTCGGCAAACCCTCGCTGGCCAAGGGCGCGATGGTCGCCGCGGTCATGTTCCCGATTGCCTACGCGATGGACGACTACCGCAGCGTGTTGTTCGGCAAACAACGATTCGGGATGTACGTGGTCGTGCACAGCGGCATTCAATGCGCGGTGGCCACTGCGACGATTCTGGCGATTGCCACGCAGCAACCGTTTCCGCTGATCCTGCTGGCGAACATGGCGACCCGCGGCGTGGGCAATTACATCGGCCTGACCGCCGTCAAGCGGCGCGTGTTACGCAACGAGGAAGTCGACCACGACTTTCACAGTTTCGGCTGGAACCTGAGCCTGGTCGGCATCGTCGGCGGCATCAGTTACCATCTCGACCGCATCATCGTGGGCGCCACACTCGGTTTGACGACGATGGCCGCCTACGAACTCGCCTTTCGCCTCAGCGAGCCGATCCGTTCGCTGGGTGTGTTTCTGAACAAGCTCGTTTTTCCGCGCGCCGTGAAGGTGTCGGGCGCGGCGGTGGCGACGCGCTTTCTCATGCGACTTGGGCCGATGGTTCTTTTGCTGGCCGTCGCCGGTGTGGCGGGCACGGTGCTGGTCGACCCGTTCATGCGTGTGGTTTTCCCCAAGTATCCGGAAACGATTCCGCTGGCCAAATGGATGATTTGGTCGGCGCTTATCTCTGTCGCGCTCATTTATCTGGAGACCTTCTACCTCAGCCAGGAGCGCTTCCATCGCACGTTCTACCTCGCTAGTTTGCTCCGGCCGCTGGCGATCATCATCATGCTTCCTTTCTTCATCGTTCGCTGGGGTGTGTACGGCGCGATTTGGACCAAGTTGATCGTGCGGCTCGCCGAAAGCGTTCTGCTGGGCATCAAGTTGTTGTACGACCGTGGCAAGTTGCGCCGCGAGGAGGCCGCCGGCCGTTCTTCGCAAGAAACGCTCGGCCCGTTGGAAACGATCCGCTGCCCGCTTTGCGGCGAACCCGACGGCGAGCTCATGTGGCGCGTGCCCGACCGACTGCACGGGCTGCCCGGCCGCTTTTCCGTAGTGCGCTGTCCCGGTTGCGGTCTGTGGCGTCAACAACCGCGCGTCACACCCGGCGCGATCGGCGCGTATTATCCGGAAGACTACGCGGTCTACGGCAGCGAGCGACCGCCCGCCACCGGCCGAGGCCGTACGTTCGCGTTGCGTGAACGGTGGCTGCGGCGACAGCTCGACGGTCGACCTGGGCCCGGTCAGGCCGGCTGGGGCCGCACGTTGCGCGACCTACCGGCGCGGCTCTTTGGGCTGACGGTTGCGGCGCGTTTTAACCCGCTGGCGGTGGCCGGGCAGGGCCGGCGACTGCTCGATGTGGGCTGCGCTTCCGGCGATTTCCTGCTGGAGATGCAAGCGCACGGTTGGCGCGTCGCGGGGGTGGAATTCGACGCCGCCGCGGCCGAGCGGGCGCGGTCTCGCGGTCTGGAAGTGGTGACCGGCACCTTCCCCGAGGCGGCCGGACAACTGACCGGGCGTTATCACGCGGTGACCATCCGTCACGTGATCGAACATTTGCCCGACCCGATGGCGGCGCTGCGTGCGGCGCGCGAACTGTTGACGCCGGACGGCGTTCTGCTGGTGACCACGCCGTTGGCCGACGGATTGTTACCGCACCTGGCCGGCGAATATTGGTATCCGCTCGACCAACCGCGCCACTACCACTTGTTCGGACGCGAGAATTTGGCCGGTGCGTTGCGGGCCGCCGGTTTTCGCGTCACGGCTGTCTTGAATGTTTCGAGCACGACATCGTGGACGCGAAGCTTCGCCTACTTCGCCGCCGACGGGCGGTGGGCCAAAGCGGCGCGGCGGTTGGACGAAAAGCGTTGGGTCCACTTGCTTGTCCGGCCGCTGGTGCGTTTACTGGATTTATTCGGATGCGGTGACGGCGGCGTTTTGCTGGCCGTACGTGACGACGCCCCCTTTGCGGGCTATGCGCCGCGCGAAATACGTGAGAAACGGGTGTTATGAGGCTTAACGAACTACGAACGCGAACCGATTCCTTGATGGACCGCGGCGTCGAAGCCGGTAGCCAGGCGTTGACGCGCGTGCCGCGGCAGGTTTTTGATGTGTTGGTCATGATGACCGGCGCGGTGGTACTGCTTTATCTCTTCGTCAACAAGAACCACTATTACGCCATCGGTTTCGTGGTCGTGCTGTTCGCGGTGCTCTTTTTGATGCGGCGGCCCGTGTTGCTTAGCTACAGCCTGTTCGCGCTTATTCCGATTTACTGGGTCAACTTGCTGGGTCGCAGCCTGCGCGTGATCACCGTGTTGACGCTGATCGGCTTTGCCTACTATTTCGTGGTGGTCGTCGTCCGGCGCAAGATACCGCGCTACAACACCGTCTTTCTTGCGTTCGGCTTGTATCTGTTCACGTGCGCTTACAGCCTGCTGAATTCCGTGATGATCGTGGGGGCGTCCTGGCCGGGCATGAAGTACTTTCTCCTCGCGCTGGCGCTGTTTTCTGTGTTGGTCGTGAGCATCGAAGACCGCAACCAAATCAAATGGCTGTTCGTAATTTTCATCGCCTGGGGCGTGCTCGAATCGATTCTCGGCGCGATGCAAACCTTCGTGTCGCCGAAATTTTATATCGCGCGCACCTGGGTTTCGATCATCGATGCCTACAGCGTCGGCGGCGTGCGGCGTGCCTCCGGCACCTTCCAGATCGGGCCGCGCTATGCCATGTTCCTGATGGGGCCGCTTGCCATCGTCGTGGCGGGTATGCTTTCCGGGCGGGTACTCAAACGCCGGACTTGGGCGCTCCTGTTGGTTCCCTTTGTCGTGGGCATTTTCGTCAGCCTGACTCGTATCGCCATCGCCTTGAGCTTTTTCTACATCCTGCTATTTCATGTTTTCGAGCGGCGCCGGCAAGCGGTGCTGGCCAGTATTGCCGGGCTCCTTGTGGCGGTGGTGATGGTCGGCGCCATCACCATGGCCATCCCGGATGACGCCAGGCGCGCGCTCGCTCAACGCTTCAGCGACAAAGACGACGAAGTCTACATGGACCGCCTTTTCTTCCTTTGGAACGCGCTGGGCGCCTTCACCGAACACCCCGTGCTGGGTATCGGCGTGGGCACCTACGAACTGCGATCGTGGGAGTTCATGCAAAAGTACCCGGTGCCGTGGCGGGAACTCAGTTGGGACGTGGCCAGCCAGTGGAACATGCCCGAGACGGTGCCGGTCCACAACGAATACGGGCGAATGCTGGCCGAGCAGGGAATTTTCTCCGTTCCGATTTTCCTGTTCCTGATCTACGTGGCGCTGCGCAACCTGCTTTACGCCTTTCGCCACACGCGAGATGAGCTGATCCGATTATTCTCCTCCGGTACCGCGATGTACCTCGCGGCGCTGGCGATTTACTGGTTCTTTCACGAGTATTTCATGGAGGAGCCGTACATCTCGGTCACACCGTTCGCGCTGAGCGTGATTTTGTACAACCTCGTGCGTAAGGAGCAAGAGAAGGCCGATGCCGCGCCCCCCGCGAATTCTGTTCCTGGCGAACTGGCCGCACACCGCCCGTAACACGGCGCAATACGCCTTCTTCGCCCATTGGCGCAGCCGCCCCCGCGTGCGCTTTTTCGGCACCTTCAACCTCGGCGCCTGGACCCGCTTCGAAAAGCAGCGGCTGAAATTTTACATTCTTCAACCACTCGTCGCCTTATTCCTCGCGCCGTTTTACGATGCCGTCGTCGCCTTTTCGACCCAAAGCGGACTACCCTTCGCCCTGCTGCTGCGCGTGTGTTTTTGGATGCGCACCAAGCTGATCATCCTGGATGTGGAAACCATGGGCCGCGTGAATGCCGGCGCGAAACTGAGCCTCGTGCGCTTCGCCGCGCGGCGCATCGACCACCTCGTCTACGCCGCCTCCGGCCAGACGGCCTACTATGACCGCCACCTTCCGTTCCTTCGTCACCGCCGCAGCTACGTACCCATCGGCATCGGCGCGTACGAAAAACGACACGACTTCGCCGCCGGCTGCGACGGGCCGATCCTCGCCCTGGGCAAACACGGGCGGGCGTTTCGCGATTGGGCCACACTCCTGCGGGCATATGCCAAGCTCGACCAGCCGCCGCCCCTGCGCATCATCGGCCGCGAGCAGTTGCCGCCCGCCGAACGCGACAACGTTCCCGTGCCGTCGGGCGTCGAGTTCGTGCCCTACATGCCCCTCGAGCGCCTGCAGGACGAAGTCGAAACCACGCGCTTCGTCGTGCTGCCGCTGCCCGAACGCGGGCAGAGCCTCGGCCAGCTTTCGATCCTGTTTTGCATGGCCGTCGGTAAGGCCGTTGTCGCCGCCGACGTGCTGGGCGTCCGCGACTACCTCGAACCCGGGCGCACCGGCCTGTCGTATCACCCCGGCGACGCCGACGAACTCGCGGCTGCGATGGCCGAACTGCTGGCCGATCCCGACCGCGCCGTCGTCATGGGAAGGGAGTCGCAAGGCCGTCAGCGGGATCTGTTTGCCGATGAAAAGATGGGCCGTCGCTGGGAAGAGATATTCGCCCGTACTACCGGTTTTCGCCTGCCCGACGAGCCGTGATTTCACCCCGCAGTGCTTCGGCGATAACAGCGGCGACGCGGGCGTAACCCGCGGCGTTCGGGTGCCACCTGTCGGCGGAAAGCAGGGCGGGATCGGGCTTGTCAAAACGAGCGTCGACCAACAGTACATCGGGATCGTCGGCAAACCGGCTCCACGCCGCGAAGGTGGCGGGGCTCGGCGCATGGTAGTTGATCCACACCGGTCGCGCGTCGTGCTGCAGACACACATCGCGCATCCCGCTCAGATCGCTCGCGATCCACGCGCTCAGCCACGGCGGATTGGTATCGCGGATGTTGGCGAACCACGGGCTGTTGCGATCACTCTCGTCGTTCTTGGCGTAAAGCCGTCCCGCCGCCATCGGCCCGCCACTGAGCGCCACCGCCGCTAGGCGCCACAAGCGCGATCCGGACAACGCGGCGTGAATGCGGCTCAGCGGTTCATCGCCGGGCAGAAAAGCCGACGCCAGGTGCCAGTTCCAATAGTTGTTGATGCCCACCGCCACGAGCACGAAATCGGGCCGCATACCGCTCTCGAACGCGGCGGATAACGCCAGCAGGGCTTCGGAACTATTCTGCGCCGGCAGACCCCAATTGATGACTTCGCACGCACCGGGCCCGAATTCCTCGTCGAGAAGGCGCTGCAGTTGATCCGGGTAGCTCGCCGGGCCGTCCGCCCCGATGCCGAAGGTGAAACTGTCGCCGATGGCCAGCAGGCGCACGCGGGCCTGCGGCGAAAAGCGCGCCGGCGGTGTTTGCACTAGGGCCCGATACCCCACGCCGATCGAGCGCAGGCCGATTTCCGCCGCGATCAGCAAAACAAGCAAAACCGCTATCGCCATGGAGATTTTAAGCAGGCGGCGCTTCACGCCAGAAACCTCCACATGTCGTAACGGTCCATCATTTCGTGCATACGGCGATTGATGTCGTGGTTGTCGCAGTGGTGGCAGGCTTCGGTGTAGAGCGTCTTGCCGTCCAGCAGGCGCAGGTCGCCCGCGACGCGCAGGTTCTTCGCGCTCAGCCGCGCGCGGTGATAGAGGCCGCCCGCCCAATGTTGTCGGAAGGACCCGTCGGCCAGGTTCGCCACGGGTTTGACCGTGCAGCAAAACGACAAATCGCCGTTGCTCTTGGCCAACCCCAGCGAGTAGCCGACGAAACACCCGTGGTCGATGAACTCATCTCCCGACCACAGGTCTGGGTTGTCGCCCGCATGCCGCAGTTGGGGGGCATAGGAATCCCAAAGCTCCACGCCCTTGGCCGCCAGCCGCGATTCCAGCTCGCCCTGCACGCTTTGCAGGTAGGCAACATCCTCGGGCGTCAGGGCGAGGTCGCGGTTGTAGTCATCGACGCGCAATAGCTGCGGCCGGAAACCGTCGAAACCAAGTTCGCCCGCCAGGTCGGCCATCGCCAGGATTTCCCGCGCATTGGGCGCGCAAATCACATTGACCATCCACGCGGTCGGCTTGCCGTGCCCGGCGAGGCGCCGAACCTCAAACAAACGCCGCAGATTCGCCAGCAGCTTGCGCCACTCGGGCGCGCCGGCGTCGCCGTGCAACTCGGCGTAGGTCTCCGGCGTGGCCGCGCTGACGGTGCAGAACATCTCATCGACCTCGTCGCGAACGACTAACTCGGCCTTCGCCTCATCCAGCAGCAAGCCGTTGGTGAAGAAGTTCACCCGCAATCCGCAATCGCGCGCGGTCGTGATCATGCGCGCGAAATCCGGGTGCAGCGTCGGTTCACCGTTGGCCAAAATCGTCACGCCGTCGGTGCCCATGCGGGCGAGGTCGCGGCAAGTGCTTTCAAACACGGCAAATGGCAACTTCGCGTTTAGAAAATCGGATGCCGGCTGACGGCGGGGCGAATGAATGTTGCAGAAGCGGCAGTGGGCGTTGCATCGGTTAATCACTTCGAACACGAACCAGTGAGGCCCGACCAGCGCCGTGTCGCAGACCACGCCCAGCACCCGCAGCAAATCGGTTTCGTTGTGCGGGTCGGCCCGGCAGGCGACGTGGGCGAGAAGTTGCGGCAGGACGGCGTCGTCGATCATCACGCGCACTTGATAGGGAGCCGCGGCGCGCTGCAACAGCGATAGATGTTGGCCGAAACGTTGCGGCAGGTTGGACACGGGATGTGGGTCGAGCGGTGGCACCTCGACACGCCCGCCGCGTCGCTCGACCGCGTATTGCGTGATGGCCGCCAGGTGAAACACGTTGGTCCGCCGGGCCGCGACCAGCACTTCGTCGGCGGTCGGCAACAGCGGCTCGATGCGTGAGAAATCGCCCGCCGCGCCCGCCAGACGATCGTGCAATTCCGGACCGTTGCCCAGCAGCGTCACGGCCATTGCGGCGTCTCCCGCGTCAACAAATGCCGCATGCCCAAGCGGTCCAGGTCGTTTAGCGCCTGATTGATGAATTCGTAGTTGCCGCAGTAGCTGCAGTCCGGCCCGAGCAGCGGCCCGCCGCAACTCTCGTCGACCAAATCCGGATTGACCGACAGGTCGAAGGCTTTCGCCGCCTGCCGTAGCTTGCGGTACCGCTCAGAGAACCACAGGTCTTTGAAACGCCCGCGAAACAGCGAGCCGACGATCTTGTCGTGGCAACAGAAACTGACGCGCCCGTCGGTGAAACTGCGGCTGAAAAACCAACCGGCCAGGCAGCCGGTGTTCTCATACAGGCCGTGGCTCCAATGAAAGGGCGCCACGTCGCTGGGCATCGTAAAGGTGTCGCCGACGCGTTCGAGTTGGAAATCGATATTGGCGACGATCTCGATGCCGTGCTTCTCGGCCTTGAGCCGTGCGCGATCGATCTGCGCCGTCACGTCACGAAATTGTTCGGCCGTGATCAGCAGATCCGCCATGCCCGCGCCGCACTGATGCATGACTTGATAGCGCACCGCATCGACACCGACGTCGATCGCCAGGTCCATCGCGGCTTCGCATTCGTGGGCGTTGATGCGATTGATCACGTGCGCCTGAATGATGTACGGCTTGTGGTTCTTCGCCTTTTTTTTGGCCGCCAAATCCCGAATTGCCTGGAGCATCGGCGCGAACTTTTCCGGGCCGTGAGCCGGCTGCAACTTGGCGAAGGTTTGCGGCGAAGCGGCCGACAACGACCAATACAGAATGTTCAGGTCCGTATCCACGAACAAATCCGACGCCGCGTCGTCGATCGCCAGGCCGTTGGAAAACACGGTCAGCGCCAGATCCTTGCCGCGCACCAGGCGCACCATCTCGAAGAAATCCGGATGGGTCAGCGGTTCGCCTTCGCCGGAAAACAAGATGTCTTCGCGTGTTCCGATCTCGGCCAGGTCGTGTACGAGGTCTTCGAAAATCCGCAAGTCCACGCGCCGGGTCTTCCACCCTTCGGTGAAACGTCGCCCGCGCGTCGGCTGACTTGGCTCGACCAGCAGCGGCGAATGCAGACCGCAGAAGATGCAGTTCGTGTTGCACGTGTTGGCCACGTCCAAGTGAAAAGTGTGCGGCCCGATGAAGCAGCCATCGGTCAGCGCGCCGAGTAGGCGCAGCAGGTTGGGGCGGGTGCCGGGCGTGTACGCCGCATCATAGGTCTGCAGCAATTCACCGAGTTCGACGCTCGCGTCGCCGATCGTTACGGGCGTGTCGGCAAGCAGCGTTCGCAGTCTCTTGAGATGTTCGGCGAAAGGCTTGCCCAGGCGCTCGTGCCCGGCGGGCGCAAAGTCCGGCAGCGCCGTCCCTTGCCCGCGCAACGACAACGCAAAACGCGCGACGCGGCCCA
Source organism: Candidatus Lernaella stagnicola (assembly GCA_030765525.1). Taxonomy (NCBI): domain Bacteria; phylum Candidatus Lernaellota; class Candidatus Lernaellaia; order Candidatus Lernaellales; family Candidatus Lernaellaceae; genus Candidatus Lernaella; species Candidatus Lernaella stagnicola. The sequence goes on along the minus strand of JAVCCK010000010.1, from coordinate 145,594 downwards.
GGCGCCATAGGTTGCTCGGCGTGGGCACGACCGTCGCCGCGGCGCCGTCGCGCAGGCGGGCGACGATCTCGGCAAAGGCCATCGACGGCGACTGCGGATCGTGATCCGCCGGGCCGTCGCTATAGAGTCGAAGCGTCGTCATTATTTTCAACGTCCAGGAAGCGTTCGTGCGCCTCGGCCGTAAAGACGCGGAACGGACATGAGTGACAAGCAAAATCGTTGGGGCCGCAACCCAGCGTGGCGGCGCGCGCCGCGACCATCGCCGGCGAGTTCCAAAGGGCGAGCGGATCATCCTCGCCCAAGCGGCCGAGCACGACCCGCGGGATGTGCGACTCGAACAACGCGGAACAACACCCCTGCACCAGGCCGTCGTGCCGAAAGACCAACATGCGATAAGGCTGCTCGCAAGGACGCGTGCCCGCCGTGGGCGGCAGATCGATTTCAACTCCGGCCTCGGCAGCCACTTCGTCGGCTTCGGCAAAGCGCCGCGCCGCGTGTTCCGGGATACTCAACACGCTGCTGCCGCGTTGCGTGACCGAATAGATCTTCTGATGAAACACCGCCACGCGTTCCACGCCGTGCTTGGCGGCGACGCGCACGATGTCGGGCAGTTCGTCCAGATTGCTCACGTGCACCGTGACGTTGAACGCCGCGCGAGTCTCCGGCCGTCGCGAGCGCAGCTTTTCCAAGTTGGCCAGCAGCGTCGTCAGGGTGATGCCGCGCCACCGGCGCATGCCGGCATCGTCAGCGCTATCGACGCTCACGACGATTTCATCCAAGGCGACACCGGCCAGCATGGCGGCTTTCTCGTCGTCTAAATCGCCCGCGCCGGTGATCATGGCCGTGCGGCAACCGGCGGCGTTCGCCTGCCCCAGGATATCCTCGGTGATGGCAGCCAGCAGCGGCTCGCCGTAACCGCCAAGGAGCACCTGCTGGGCGGTGTCGAACAGCGGCGCGATCAACTCCAGCAGCGCGGGCGTCAGATCGCCGGGGGTGTTGGCGGCGCGGTCGTAAAAATGCCGGGCGCAGGTCGGGCACGCGCGGTGACAGCGATTGGTCGGCTCGATCTGCAGTTCCACGGGGCGGGCCGACAGCACGGTTTCACCGCGGGCGCGCTCCTGCCGCAAGCGCTCGGCGTTGGCGCGTCGCACGTCGCTCATGGCTCATCCTCGAGCTTCTTGACGTCCCACGCGCAGGGCACGCGGGCCAGGCCGCCGCCGTCGATGCGGTGGCTGCGCACGGCGATGATGTCGTTGTACTCGTGAATGTCGAAAGGCGTCTTGGCGACGAAACTTTGGAACTCGTCGGGCCAGACGCCGATGTTCGCGTAGTAGTCGCCCTCGAGCAGGTTGAAATGGGGGAAATGGCAGACGGCTTCGTAAACGCCGTGCAGTTCGCCGAGTTTCAGGTCGTGCCGATAGGTGTTGGAGCCGGTCGCCAGCAGGCCGTCGTTGCGCAGGAACTGCACGCGGATGCACGGGTTGTCGATCGGCTCGTGGGCTTCGAATCGCACGCGCATGGTCAGGCCGGTACCGCTGTCGACCACGGTCGTCTGCTTGCCGTCGGCGCCGAAAAACGCCACCTCGTGAATCGTCACCGTGCCGAGCCGATCCACGCAGCAGGTAAGCACTTCGTCGTAGATCGGATCCTCGACATCGGCTGTTTCGATGCGACTGTAACGCTGCTCGCAATCCTCAATGTAGGCTTTCACGACGGAATCGGTCTGCCCGATCATGCCGATCGCGCCGTCGTGCAATAGAATCAAGCGATCGCAGAAGGTCGAAACGTCCGACAAGCTGTGACTCGATACCAGGATTGTCTTGCCCTGCTCCTTGAACCGGCGAATCGCGTTGATGCACTTGCGCTGGTAAAGGTAGTCGCCGACCGAGAGCACTTCGTCCACCAGCAGCACGTCGAAGGGCACGTGAATCGCCACGGAAAAGCCGAGGCGCACGACCATCCCGGCGCTGTAGGTGCGGATGGGGTGGTCGATGCGTTCCCCCAGGCCGGAAAACTCGTGCACGACCGGAAACAGCTTTTCAGTTTCGACCGGATCCATACCCAGCAGCGCGCACTTGGTGTACACGTTTTGGCGGCCGGAAAAATCGGGGTTGAAGCCCGTGGAGGGGTCGAGAATGTAACTCACCTCGCCGTTGATCTCGATCTTTCCGGTCGTGGGATACGAGGTACGCGCCAGGATTTTGAGCAGCGTCGACTTGCCGCTGCCGTTGTTGCCGATGATGCCGAGGCACTCGCCGCGCGCCACGTCGAAGGTGACATCGTGCAGCGCGCGCTTGGTGTCGTGAAAATCGCGGCGGTTGAAGGTGAGCAGTTCCTTGGCCTTCTGGCCGCGGCGGCTGTAGATTTTGTAATCCTTGGTCAAGTTTCGAACGACTATCGCCTTCATTGCCGCTCCGCCAAAAGATGCGCCACGCCCGCTTCCTGGACCGCTTCCGCGTACGCGCGGTTAAACACGTAATTGTAACAAAAATCGCATTGCGGGTCGTGGAGCATGCCGCCATCGGGCAGACGCATATTCGCCCCGGTCGGCATGGCCAACGCCGCGCGCCGCGCCTCCCGCATCGCTTCCCCGAACCAATGATCGCGTAGCGACATTTCGCTCGCCGAACCGAAAAATTTCAAGCCGCAGCAGAAACTGATCGCCCCGTCGCGTCGCACCCTTATCATCTCGAAGCCCGCGAAGCAGGGAAGGTGCCGGTACAGGCCCGGCGTGTAGAGCCCCGTCTCCACGTCCAGGTGATCCAACTGAAACTCGATGTTGTCGTGGATATCCACGCCCGCCAACGCCGCCAGCCGCCGCGCCTCCCGGATTTCCAGGCGGATCGACTCCACCTCCGGCGCGCCCAATTTCAAAGGATACGCCGCGTCGTTCATCTCCGTGAGCTTGTACTGCACTTCATCCACGCCCAGGTCGATCGCCTGCCGGATCATCGGCAGCACCTCGCCCACATTGCGCCGGTTGAGCACGTGCACGATGCCCACCCGCAAACCCGCGCCGCGCCGGGCTACCAAGCGCCGCATCGAATCTTCGATGCGCAGGAAAAGGTCGGGGCTCATCTCGGGACGAAAGGCGGCCCACGTCGCGGGCGTGGCGGCGCTGAGCGAAAATGTCGCCTTCGCGCGGGGCGCATCGGCAAACAGATCGATGACCTCGTCGGTCCAGTTCAGACCGTTGGTATAAACCTCGAACTCCACCGGCTGCGACTTGATCAGCGCGATCAAATCGGCAAAGCGCGTGTGCAGCAGGTTCTCGCCGGCACCAACCAGCGGCAGCAACTCCGCGCCGAGTTCCACGGCTTCGGACACCAACCGCGCCGCCATCTCGTAGGGCATTTCCATGGTTCGCCACGGCTCGCGATCATGAATATACGGCGAGTGATCGCGGCAGTAGATGCAGTTGGCGTTGCACACCCCCACCACGTCCAGGTGAACAATGCGCGGCCCCACGAAAGCCTCACCGGCCAGCGCGCCCAGCAAGCGCAGCGCCGCCTGCCGGGTGGGTCGATCGGCCGCGTCGTCCTCGGCGACGGCCAGCAAATCGCGCACCCCGGCGTTTGTTTCGGCCTCGATAGTCAGGGCGTCGCGGGCACGCGTCGCCGCTTGGTTCAGGTCCATCATCCTTCCATTATACAAGCAACGAGGGGATCAGAGCAGGTCCGCAAAATCCTTGGACAGGCGGTGGAACAACGTCATGCCCAGGATGAACACGACGAAGGCGAAAACGCACATGTAAATGAACGCCCCGAAATTCGGGATCTCGTTACCCAGCAGGACCGAGCGGTAGGTAGTGATCAGCGGCGTGAGCGGGTTGGCGTAGTAGAAACGTTGCAGCCACTCGGGGATCAGCGAAATGGGATAGATGATCGGCGTGGCGAAAAACCACAGCGTCAGCACCGCCGCGATGAACTGGCCGACGTCTTTGTAGAACACGTGGAAAGCGGCAACGATTACCGCCAAGCCCAGCGTGAGCATCAGTTGCAGCGGGAAAATGAAAATCAGGCCGAAGGCAAAAAGCGGCGGCGGCTGACCCAGCAGGACCAGGATCACGATGAAAATCCCCAGCGCGATCAACTCGTGCAGGAAGCTCGAAAGCAGCACCTGCAACGGCAGCATGATCACCGGGAAGCGCACTTGCTTGACCAGGTCCTTGTTTTCCAGAATCACCGTGCTCGACTTCTGCACCGCTTCGGAAAAGGCGATCCACGGCAGCATGCCCGCGAACAGGAACACACCGTAGTTGGCGGTGCCTTCGTTGCCGCCCACGTTCACCGCCAAAATGTAGCCGAACACGACCGTGTACACGAGTATCTGCAGCAGGGGATTGATGACCGACCAGAAGAAACCGCCGAAGCTCGCGCCGTATCGCTTGCGCAAATCCAGCAGCACCAGGCTCCATAGCAGCCGGCGCTGACCGAAAAGGGCGACGAGGGTTCGTTTCATGGCCGGATGATACCTCACTTGCCTGCAAAACCAAATTGGCCGCACGCAACCTTTTTCCGGTCCGGCTGTCGAAGAAAGCAGCCGTGGAATCGGTTGAGTGCCCGTCGTGGGGGTGCTACTTTATGACAACTTCCAAGAGGTTCGAAAAGCCCCATGCGTTACGTTCTGACCGGTGGTGGCACCGGCGGTCATGTTTACCCCAACTTGGCGATCGCCAGCGAACTCGCCCGGCGTGACCCGGAAGCGCAGTTCCTCTACATCGGCGTCGCCAAAGGGGCCGAGGCCGACATCGTACCGCGTCACGGCATCCCCGTTGCTTTCGTACCCTCCCGCGGCCTGCCTTCGCGCAAAGTATCCTTCGCCATGCTCGGCTTCTTGTTGGCCCTGGCGCTGGGCACGCTCAAATCGCTCGCCCTCTTAGTGCGATATCGACCGCGACTGGTCGTCGCCACCGGCGGCTACGCCAGCGCCCCGGCGCTTTTGGCCGCACGCTTGTTACGACGCCCCACGCTGGTGCACGAGCAGAACGCATATCCCGGCTTGGTCAACCGCACCTTCGGCAAGCTGGCCGGCCGCGTCTGCGTCAGTTTCGAGGAATCCCTCGAGCACTTCGTTCACAACGGCGTGTTCGTCGGCTACCCGGTGCGGCCCGAAATCCTTGCGTGCCGCGAAGCCGTCTCCGAAGACCAACGCCGCGCCTGGAAACGCGAACTGGGCATCGACCCCGACCGCCGCGTCGTGCTGGTCACCGGCGGCTCGCTCGGGGCGCGCACGATCAACCGCGCCGTCGCCGATTTCCTGCCGACCCTGGCCGCCGACGAAGCGCTCCGCTCGCGCGTGTTCGTCATGCACGGCGTGGGCCGCTACGCGGGCAAGGACTACAACGCCTTCGAGGACACGACCGCCCGCCTGCACGCCCGCGGCTTCGACGAAAGCCGGGCGGGCGATTTCTACCGCCGCGAAGTCTACCTCTACGACATCGAAAAATGGCTGCGCGTCGCCGACGCCATCGTGTGCCGCGCCGGGGCCGGGTCGTTGGCCGAAACGATGAGCCTCGGTGTGCCGGCCGTCGTGATTCCCAAGTCGGGCCTGCCGGGCGACCACCAGGTCAAGAATGCGGAGACCATGGCCGCGGGCGGCGCGTGCATCGCCATTCAGGAGCGGCGCATCGTGGAAGACGGGGAGGTCGTCGACGCCGTAAGCGGCGACCGCGTGCTGGACGCCGTGCGCGATCTGCTCGACTTGACGCCCGAACGCCGCGCGGCCATGCGCGAGGCGGCGGCGAGCTTTGTGGTGATCGACTGCCTGACGAGCATCGGTGACGAGGCCGACAAGCTGGTCGCGCCGCCCAAACCCAAGCCGACCCGCGTGCAGCGGCCCCGCACTTTCCTGGTTGATCCGGTCGGCGAGCGCACCGAAGTCCTTTTCGACCGCAGCCGCGTCGGGGCCGGCCGCTGGGATGATGTCCGCCTGAAGATCGGCGGCTTGCGGCGGCACCATTTTGACATCAAGCGCACCAGCCGCGCCGTCAACGGCCGCATCGACGAGACATGGATCCTGATCCCGCGCCGCGGACGCGCCCTGATGTTGCGTCGCCACGGCGAATCGGGAACGCAGGACGTGGACGGCCCCACGCCGCTGGCGGTGGGCGATGCCATCGTGCTGCCGGGCGAGATGGAACTGGGCCTGGAATTCGAAACCGTCATCGTTTCGCAGGAGGAGCCGGGCAAAGGCGCAGTCGAGAATGTATTTTCCCAGGGCGTGGGCACGCTGGGCGCCAAGGTCATGGGCTTTTTCCGCGAAGCGTTTTTGGGCCGCTTTTTCGGTGCGGGCGTCGTCATGGACGTGTTCGCGGTGGCACTCAGCCTGGCGAACCTGATGCGCGAAGTTGTTGCCGAGATGGCCCTCGAGAACGCGTTCCTGCCGTCGTTCCGCCTCTTCCACGGCCGCAGCGACGACAAGCGCCCCGCCTGGCGGCTGGCGTGGCAGGTGTTCAATTTATTCTTCGTCCTCTCCGCGGGTTTGGCGACGTTGGGCATCTTGACCTGCCCGTGGTGGATTCATCTGGTGGCGCCGGGCTTCGTCGACAAGGGGCTGATCAGCCAAACCGTGGCCATGACGCGGCTGATGTTTCCCTTCCTTGTTTTGATGAGCATCAGCGCCTTTTTGGGCACGTTGCTGCAGAGCTTCGATCGTTTCGGTCCGAACGCGTTCTCGCCGGTGTTTTACAGCATCGGCGTGATTTTTTCGGTCCTGGTACTCAACCCGCTGATCGGAATGTACTCGCTGGGTATCGGCGTGTTGGTCGGCGGCGCGCTGCAAATCGCCTTTCAGTTGTTCTTCCTGCTGCGCCGCGGCTTACGTGAAAAAGTTGCGTGGAACGCCTACCGCCCGACCATCACCGCCGAGCCGGGTGTGAAAAAAGTCACCGCGCTTTCCGGCCCCATCTTCATCGACGCCACGCTCAACAAAGCGGGCGGCGTGGTCGACAAAATTCTCGCGACGCCCCTGATCGCCGGGTCGGTCAGTGCGCTGTATTTCTCACGCATCCTGGTGGTTTTCCCCTTCAGCGTGCTGTCGATGAGCATCAACCGCGTCTTCCTGCGCGACCTGGCCGACGTCGCCGCGACCGGTGACGCCAAGCGATATCGCGACCTGATTCGCCGCGGCATCGAGGCCACTTTGATGCTTATCCTGCCCACGACCGCGTTGATGGTGGTGTTGGCCGCCCCGTTGGTGCGCGTCATCTTCGAAGGCGGCGCCTTCACCGCCCACAACACGGCCATGACCAGCCTCGCGCTCGTGTGTTACGCGCTGGGTTTGCTGGGCTGGTCGCTGACCTCGTTCTACAGCCGCGTTTTTTCCAGCCAGCTCGATACCCGCACGAGCATGGTGACCAACGCCGGCAGCCTGGCCGTGTACCTCGTGTTCGCCCTGCTGCTGGTGCGCACCCCCCTGCAACACGCCGGGCTCGCCTTGGCGACCTCGATCGGTTTCACCTTCAACATGGTCTGGCGGCACATCATCGTGGCGCGCCGCCTCGCCGCCGACCACGCGCCGCTCTCGCCGCGCGACTTGCTGGCCACCGTGGGCAAAACAGTGGTCGCGGGTATCGTGATGGTGCTGGTCGTCAAGCTCGTTTTCCAAGACCCCGGCTCCGGACACGGCTTCCTGCGCAACCTGTGGTCGTTCGGGACTCCGGCCGTGCTGGGCCTGGCCGTTTTCGTCGCCTTCGCCTACTTAATGCGCACCGGGCCACTGCTCGAGTTGCTGAATTTCTACAGCGCTCGTCTCGGCCTGGGCCGCCCCTTCGGGCGGTTGCCCGTTCGCCCGCACCACGACGACGAAAACCTTAATGTGCGCGCCCTGGGTGCCGCCGCATTGCTGGCCGAAGCGCGACGCCGCGAGTTCAACGAAGAAGAAATGAGCATCGTTCGCGAGCGCCTCGAAAACTACCTGGCGCACGACGACTGGTGGATCCGCAACATCGGCATCAAGCTGATCGGCGCGCTCAAGTTGGCCGACAGAATCGACGCGCTGGTCGGGGCGATCACCGAACAAGCGAAAAAGCGCTTGCGGCTCGTGCGCGTGTTGACCGGCGACGCCCGCGATGTCGGCTTCGTACGCCGCAACGCGCTGACCAGCCTCGTGGAAATCGGCGCGTTCGACGCGCGGGTTCGCGACGCCCTGCTGTACGCCCTGGACGACACGTACTGGGAAGTCCGACAATACGCCCTGCGCGCCGCGATCGCCTTCGCGGAGGATTTGCGTGGCGACGATGAAGTTTTCGCCAAGGTCATCGAACGCATGGACGACCGGCATTTCGAGGTCGCCCCGGTGGCCATTCGCGCCTACGCTGAGTTGGCCGTCACCGACGGCCTCGGCGACCGGCTGACGGCCTTCCTCGATCACCCGCGCTGGCCGATTCGTCTCGCGGCAGTCGACGCCTGTCGTCGCCTCTTCGACCGCGGCGTCATGACCGATGTCGCCGAACTGCGCCGGGTGCTGGGCCGCACTTTGCTCGCCGGGGAGATGGTCGAACCGATTTCGCCGCTCAAACGCGCGCTGCGTCGAGCGCTCGATGGACTGCCGGAGGAACCCTAAGGTGCTGTACTGGATTTACGAACAAGCCGCCGCGCAGGGTCCCGTCACGTCCTTTGTTCGCTTGTTCGGCTACATCACCGTGCGCGTGGGCGTGGCGGCGGTGCTGGGTATTTTGGGCACGTTGATCTTCGGCGGCCCGATGATCCGTTTGCTGCACCGCGCCGGTATCCACGACACGCCCCGCGATTACGGCGTGATGAAAATCAGCGACAAAAAAGGCACGCCGCAGATGGGCGGCACGATTTTCGCTTTCGTGACGATCCTGGTCGCGCTGCTCACCTGCGACCTCACCAGCCGTTTTGTACAGATTCTCTTCCTGGCGCTCCTTTGGTTCACGACCATCGGGGCCGCCGACGACTACCTGAAAATCGTCGTGCACAAACGCGCCGATGAAGGGTTGTCGCGCCGCGAGAAACTCATTTACCAAGGCATCTTCGCGCTGCTGTTGGCCCTCGTTTGTCTCATTCCGGGCATCTCGCCTCACGAGCGGCATTTGATCGGTCACATCACCGTGCCCTTCATTAAAGGAACGATCCCCCTGTGGATTCTTTACCTGCCCTTTGTCGTGGGCGTCGTGCTGGGCATCAGTAACGCGATTAACCTCACCGACGGCATGGACGGGCTGGCCACCGGCCCGGCGATCATGACCGCCGGCGTGTACGTCATCTACGCCTACATCCTCTCCCACGCGCAAATCAGCAACTACCTGCTGTTCGATCAGATCAAAGGCGCGGGCGAAGTGGCCGTCTTCCTGGCCGCGCTGTTCGGTTCGTTGATCGGCTTTCTTTGGTACAACTCCTACCCGGCCACGGTATTCATGGGCGACGCGGGCAGCCTGGCCATCGGCGGCGTGTTGGCTACCGCGGCGGTGCTGGTCAAACAGGAACTGCTTTTCCTGATCGCCGGTTTCCTGTTCTGCGCCGAGTTCGGCTCCTCGCTGATTCAAGACAAACTTGGAGTCGGTCGCGGTGCGTTGGGCATGCGCTTGTTGTCCCGCGCCCCGATGCACGACGCCTTTCGTCTGCGTGGCCTAGCCGAGCCGAAAGTCGTCGTCCGGATGTGGATCGTCGCCGGAATCGCCGCAATGTTGGCGGTGCTGGCGCTCAAGTTGAGATAGGATTTCGTCTCACCGACAGTTTTGCGTTCTCCGATCCGCCTGGGTAAACTGAAGCGGTTTTACGCAGGGGGATTTGTGCCATGAACGCCAAACGGATCTTGTTTTTACTGCTGCTGATCGCGCTGGCCGTGGTGCTCGCCGCGGGCTGTGGCGACGATGACGACAATGACGCCGACGCCGATGACGACACCGTTGGTGACGATGATGACGCCGATGACGACTCCATTGATGACGACGACGACACCGTTGGTGACGACGACGACGACAATGACGCCGATGACGATGATGATAACGACGATTCGCCGCCGTCTCCGACCGCAATCGCGCCTGGGGTTTACTCCCTCACCGGCACCGATACGCACGGCGACTACACCGGCACGGCCGAAGTGTACCTGGCCGAAAAAGGCTACGAGTTCGTCCGCCTCGTGAGCTACCCCGATCTCACTTTCGCCGACGCCTACAAGGACATCGACTACGAAGTCCACAGCGCGTGGCTGGGGCAGGTCGATCCCGACAAACTGAGCGTGTCGTTGCAGGTTGGCGATTTCATTTCCGCCTATGGCGACCTGGCGCGCGACGCGGAAATCGACGGCCCGCGCGTGGTCATCGAGGCCACCGCCACGCCCACCGCGAAGGACGGCTACACCGTCACTTACGCCTCGGCGCCGGAGGCTTCGCGGGAATACGCCGCGACCGAAACGTGGACCTTCCAGGAAGCGGGCGGCGAAACGCCGATCTTTCTTGACGAGGATGAAACGCGGCAAAGTCACGAGGAAATGTCCGGGTTTTTGAAAACCCTCGTCAATATTTTCCTGCGCGAGTACCACGCGCTCGAGTTTTACGACGACTACCGCGACCGGCCGGAATTCGAGGCGGGCATTCACTATTTCCATCACTACCGCACGGATTTCGAGTGGTACCGGGATCATCCCGACACCATCCGCGTCGTCAACAAATGGCTCGACGAAATCAGCATGGCCGAGACGATGCTGCGGTCGCGCGCCTACGGGCCGACGCTGGCCGAAAAAGCAGCCTTCTTCGACGAGGAGATGCCGCTCTACTTCCTCAACCCGCAGGGCATGTTCAGCGAGGCGGTGGTCGACTCCGTGCCACTGCATCAGAAGGAATCCGGCGACGCGCTGCTGTGGTCGGGCTGCTACCTGGCCAGCCAGGTGTGGCGCTATCTCGTGACCGGCGAGCAGGAAGCGCTCGACAACTGGCTGCTTGTGCTGGACGGTGAATTCCTCGCCCACGACATCCCGCAAGACAACACCACGTTTGCGCGCGCCGTGCGGCCGCATGTCGCCGACGGCAGCAAAGAATGGGTGCAGGGGGCCGCGCCGTACGAAGATTACGACTGGCTCACCGGCGGGAACAACGACATGATCAAGGGCCTCTACTACAGCTATTTGATGTCCTACCTGTACCTGCCCAACGAGCCGCAGTACGACGTGTACCGGCAGGGCATCGCCGACCGCGCCGTCATTCTGGCCGATTACGCCGCGATCGCGCGCGACGGCAATTTCAACGAGATGACCGCCAACCTGCTGGCCTATCTCACGAACGGCGAGCAGCGCTTCCTCGACCGCTACGACGAAATCTGGAGCAACCTGCTCTACGAGGTGTGGACCTTCATCGGCGACGGCATGTTCTATCTCTGGGGCGTGTCCGATTGGTCCGGGCAACACCTCAACACCGTGGGCACGATCGTGCTCTATCAACTCATCGAAGCCACCGGCGCCGACGGCCTCGGCCTATTCACCACCGGCTGGACCAACGGCATGCGACTCAACGGCGTCACGGGGCAGGTGATGTGGCCCATCGCGGCGTACTCGTTCTCCGAACCCGCGCCCGACACCCTCGACGTCTTGGACTTCGCGATCTGGCGCCTGCGGGAAATTCCCTTCCCGAAGGAGACCTTCGATATCGACCACCGCATCGACCCGGAATGGTGCGCCTCGCCCCTGCCGTCGCTGTTTTGGAAACTCGATTACTTCCAGGGCGGACGCCACCAGGGCATTTACGGTGCGCCTTTCTGGGAGTTCGGCGGCACGACCAACTACTATAAAGACGGCCCGTTCCGCGTGTCGGAGTCACACGGTGACTTGCTCAACGGTGGCGGCGCCGACTTTTTGCAGGCATACTGGATGGGTCGTTACTACGACGTGATTGACGAAAACGAATAAAACGAAACAACCTCAGGGGAGGGCGCGCCATGCGCACACGCGCTGCTATTGGATTGTTCGTGTGTCTATGTTTCTGCTTGGTCACTGTGGCCGCACCGGCCGTCGCCGCCGAAAACGCATCCGAAGACGCGAATGTTCATCCGTTTATCGGACTGAACACAGCGGCGGACAGTTCCTTCGACGAAACGCCGGCCAATCAGGCGACTTGGGCGAAGAAGAAAGACAAAAAGAAAAAAGGGAAGAAAGGGGCCAAGGGTAAAAAAAGCTCGCGGAAAGCCAAGGGCGCCAAGCACCGGGGACCGGACTGGTGTCTTGAGCCGAAACTCGGCGTCGCGATACCGTTTACCGACGTTTACGCCCTTGCCCTGGAACTCAACGTGGCCCGCACCGTCTTGCGGCGCGACTCGTGGCGGCTGGCCGTGACCGGCTCACTCGGCTACGTCCCGCTCGGCGCCGGCGGCGCTTTGGGCGGCGACGACCCGGAAATCAGCGGCACGTGGCTGCCCGTTCACCTTGGCGCGAACGCGGTGTTTGGATATGGGAAAGTGCAGCCTTACGCAGGCGCGGGGATCGGGTTCAACTACTACGACTTCGACGTCATTCCGAAAAACACGAGCCTCGATCTCGACGTCGCCGACGACAAAAAGGAAGAATCGCAAAACGTGAAGGGCGGCGGTTTCGGCGGTCGCTTGCTCGGTGGCGTAGGCATCAAAGCCGGTCCGGGATTCGTGGATTTCGAGCTGCAACTGCATGCTGCGGGAGTGGAAAAGAGCGTGCCGATCTCGCCGGTGATCTTCGTCGGGTACAACTTCTGCTTCTAGGAGAGGGCATGCATCGGTTCAGGGCGAATGTGGTTTGGTTGTGGGTCGCGGTTCTCATGTTGACGATGGCCGCCGCCTGTTTTTCCAGCGGTGACGGCGACGAGGACGACGAAGGGCAAAAAGGCGTCGACTGCAACCCGGATTTCTGCGACGACGTGACCGGCCCGGAGGATTGCCAATCCTTGGTCGACGAGGATGTGCGCGAGGCGTGCTCGTATTGCCTCAGGGGCAGTTTGCGTGACGAGCAAATCGCCCAGTGCATCCTCGATAATCGCGACAAAGCCACCGGCGCGGCCCTGCGCGATCAGTGCATCACGCGGGTCGACCAGCTCTGCGGATTGGCGGAATTGTAGACGAAGCCTCGATCATTTTTCGCGCAACCACACGATCGGCCGACTCTGGCCGTCCTGCGTGCGCGCCGTGCCGCGGATCGTGTTCGAATCATCCAGGCGCAGCTCGTAAACAATCGTGTTCTCGCCGAAGCGAACCTGGAACGACAACGTCTTGCCGTTAAAGCGCACCCCCGCGAGCGACTGTTTGGCCTGATTCGTCATCGCTTCCACGACGATCTTCGCGCCCCGCGACACCTGCAACCGGTACGCGTCGTGCTCGCCGCGCTGCGGCCAGTATTCCCGCCAGCGGCCGTTCCATGTGGAGGTGCGCAGCCACGACGAAGTCCGCCGTGGCCCCACGCGATTCCACACCACGCGCTTGCAGCCGCCACTCGGCGCCGAGACGAGGCCCACGAGTTGGGTGTTCGAGACCAGGAAAAGCTCGTATTGGTAGGGAATATCGTTGTAGTACAGTTCGAAGTTCAAGCGCCGGCCGTTCCATTCCATGTCGCCCAGGGCCTGCCGGTCCGGATTGGAAAGCACTTCGAGGCTGATTTTGTCGCCGTTGAGCGCGATACGATAGGCGTCGTCTTCCGGCCGACCGGGCCAATCTTCCTGCCAGTTGCCCGCGAAATCCCGACGATCGACGCTGACCGTCACGCCTTCGACTTCGGCTAGACTGCGCGGCATCGAACCTGCCGCCGCCGCGATTTTCCGCCACGTGATCTTCGTAATGTTGCCCTTGGCCGAACGCGCCGAACCCAGCAGACGACGACCGTCGTCCGCGATTTCCAGCGAGTAGAAAATACGTCGCTGCCCAACTTCGTTGGCGAACTCAAGGCGCTCGCCGTCCCAATGAATGTCCGTTAGGTTTTGTTTCTCGGCGTTGGTCAAAGGAACGATCGCCAGGTTCTCGCCCTGCACCGTGACGCGGTAACGATCGGATTGCTCGTCGTCGGCCCATTCCTCAATCCAGATGCCCGCCCACGGGCTCGGGGCGTTGTCTACTGCGGTCAAGGTCGCATCAGCCGGCGACTTCCGGGCGGTCGTGGAGCAGCCGAACGCGACCACCGCGATCAACGCGAGCAAACCGATTACACGCCATCGTTTCATACCGGACCCCTTACTTCGTCGCCGCAGCGCCGGGTTAGGTGGGTTAATCTTTTTTGTGCCAACGGACCGGCTCATCAAAATTGCGCGCACCGCCCTTGGCGCGCCCGGCCAGCAAGGTCGGGTTTACCAGGACCAAATCATATCGGACGGGGCTGCCGTTGAGAACGAGGGTGAAAACAAGGCGCTTGTGTTGAAAAAACACTTCCTTGACGGCTTGGATGTCGGTGCGGTTAAGCGGCGTGATCGTCACCTGTCCGTCGGCCTCGTCGATGCGGTAGCGGTCGTGATCTTCTTGGTCCGGCCATTCCTCTTCCCAGAGGCCGAGCAACGCTTTTCGGTCGCCGGACTTCGTGGCCAGGGGACTGGTGGAGGCGCAGGCGGAAACCAGAAAGACGAGCAACAAAACAAGCAGCAAGCAACGGCGCGACGTCATCGTTCGTTCTCCATTCTCATGAACTTTCACTATTACCACGTGGACAGACAATGACAACCATCACTATAATCGGCGGACTTTTTGAGGATGCCATGCGCAGAAACGCCGTGACCTACAGTTTGTTTGTCGTTGCCCTGGTGGCCTTCCGCTTCGTCACGCGGCAGCTCGGAGTCGTGGACGACGCCTGGATCACCTACGCCTACGCGCGCAACCTGGCCGCGGGCCACGGCATCGCCTTCAACCCAGGCGAACACGTCGAAGGCTGCACCGCTTTTCTACACATGGTCATCCTGGCGCCCTTCGCCTTGCTGACCGAACGCCTCGACCTGGTCGCGGTGGTCATCAACGTGCTGGCTTGGGCTGGCGTGGCGCTGCTCGCGTGGTCCTTCATCCGCCCCAAGCACGACGAGCCGGTCGGCGTATTCGGTTACTTCATCGCCGCTTTTGCGCTGCTGGGTTTCTCCGGCGTGGCCTGGACGTACTCGGGCATGGAGATGCCGCTGGTCGCCTTGGCGTGGCTCGGCGCGGTCAAGCTGCACCTGTGGGAGCGCGAACACGGCAAGTGGCCGATCCTCAGCGCCCTGGTGACCGTGGCCGCGGGGTTGCTGCGGCCCGACGGCATTCTGGTCGCCATCACGCTGGCGCTGAGTACGTGGGTGGAATCACCGAAAAAGCTCAACTGGTCCAAAGCCATCGCGTACAGCGTCGTGGTCGTGGGCTTGTTCGGCGGTTACTGGTTGTGGCGCTGGAACTACTTCGGCTATCCCCTGCCAAACACCTTTTACGCGAAGGTCACTCACACGAGTTGGTCGCTGACGCAAACGGGCATCTTGTACGTCGTGCGATGGCTCGTCGGCATGGTGCTGCCGCTCTTGGGCGTCGTGGCCGCGTGGTATGCGTGGCGGCGACGAGTCGCACCGCGTTGGCTTCGGGTCATGGCGGGGCTGTTGGCCACCTCGGTCGCCTACGTGCTGTTGGTGGGGGCCGACTTCTTTTCCTTCCATCGCTTCTTGCTACCGGCCTTCGTCCCCATGCTGCTGTTGGTTTGGTGGTTCGGCATCGGCGCGCTGGAACGGAGGCGCGAGGAAAAGAAAACCAAACCCATGAGTCGCAATGGGAAGATCGCGCTCGCCGTGGCGGCTTTCATCGTCTTCCAGTTCGTGTACTTCCTCGGACGCATTCCGCCACAAGGCCTCGTGCACGGCTTTATCGTCACCAACACTGCCGACTGGGCCTACGTCGCCAAGCAACTACGCCGCCATACCCCCCCGGAGGCGAAAATCGCCACCATTCCCATCGGCGCGATGAAGTATTTCTCGCACCGGTACATTCTGGATTTGGTGGGCCTTACCGACACCCATATCGCCCACGCCGAAGTGCCCACGGGCGTGGCCATCACCGGGCACGAAAAATACGACATCGACTACGTGATGGAACGCGCGCCCGAACTCATCTTCACCTGGCCCGGACTGATGCCCTCCGAACCCGAAGGGCTCATCAAGTGGGTCATGTCCAACATCGGCGCCGAGGCCCAAAAGAAGCTGATGCTGCATCCGAAAACCGAAGAGATGTATCGCTTCGTGTGGCTGCCGGTCGACGAAAAAATCCCCGTGCGCCGTGGCTCGCTGGAACGCTGGCAGAACATGAAACGCGGCGAGTGGACCGGCGACAGCTACGCCAAGGGCGTGATCGGCTTGCTGCGCCAGGACCTGGTCGGCACCGAGGCGTACAGCGAGTTCGTCCCGATGAACGAGGCGCGGGCAAACTGGTTGTGGGATACCTTCACCGCCGGCACCTATGAGGAATTGATCGAACGCATTCATACCCTGCCGCGGCACCGTGATCCCGAGCCGATCCTCAACCCGCCCGTCGACGAGCCCCAAACCGACTGAGCGCTTCGGGCGAGCGGTGGGTTTCCGGGCATCGTTGTAGCTTCTGAGCCCTGCATCACGAGCCGTTTCTCCACAAGCAAGAGTTTCGAATACGAAGCCGAATAAGCGGGTGCAGCCTTGCGCCCGACCGAACCGGCGTTAGCTTCTCAAGAGTATGATGTTCGCGTAATAAAAGTACCAATGGAGCATTCTTATGAAACGAATCAAGTATGTAAGCCGTTTTGCGCAAACCTTCTCAAAAGAGGAAATAGGCCGGCTTGCGGTTCAGTCTGCGGAAGACAATGTCGAGCGAGAAATCACCGGAGTGCTGATGACCAGCGGCGGTATGTTTTTTCAGGTTATTGAGGGGCCCGACGCGGTGATCGATGAACTATACGCGAAAATCACCGGCGACCCGCGTCACAAGCATGTGTTGTTGCTTTCGGCCGAGGCGGGCGTTGAAACGCGAATTTTTCCGGATTGGGCCATGAAAAAGGTCGATTTGGACGTGGGGTCCGAAATCCGTACCGAACCCCTCCGCGCTATCATGGCCGCGATTGTTCAGCAGCGTGCAATGATCGACCAACTCTCCGGTGCTCTCGAACGAGCCACATGGGCTGAAATGGTCGACGCCGGATAACCACGCCAACCAACCACTTTTCCCAGGCATTCGTGGCACGCAGCGTTTGACGCGGTGCGGCACGCGGCTTACAATCCGCCCAAACCGCATCGGAGATGCACTATGCGACGCGATTTGGAGATAATGGCCGACACCAAGTTCGATGTTCTTTTCGTCGGCGGAGGCGTCACCGGCGCCGCCGCGGTGATGGATGCCGCGCAGCGAGGACTACGCGCCGCGTTGGTCGAGAAAAAAGACTTCGGCTGGGCCACCAGCAGCGCCACGAGCAAACTCGTGCACGGCGGCCTGCGGTACCTAAAGAATCTCGAGATGGGTTTGGTGCGCGAAAGCCTTCGAGAACGGCGCATTTTGGAGCGTATCGCGCCGCACCTGGTCGAGCCGTGGCCCTTCCTCGTACCCACGTATTCCAGCCTGAAGAAAAACAACCTCCCGATGATCACCGCCGGCATGGTGCTGTACGAATTGCTCAGTTTCGACAAAGCTTGGCTGGAAGATCCCGACCGCCAGGTCCCGTCGTTTCGTTTGCTCAGCAAGCGCCGCGTGCTGGAGGAAGAACCGCACGTGATTACAGAGGGTCTCACCGGCGGCGCGATTTACTACGACTGCCACATGCACAGCCCGGAACGGGTTCACCTCGAAATGATCATGGCCGCCGCCGCTCACGGTGCGCAAGTGGCCAACTACGCCGAGGTCGTCGGCCTGCGTAAAGACGGTAGCCGCGTGATCGGCGCCACAGTGCGTGACGCGCACACCGGCGAGGAAGTCGATATCAGCGCCGCGGTTGTGGTTAACGTCGCGGGGCCGTGGGCGGATTTCGTTTCCGAGATGGCCTTGGGCGGCGAGAAAAAGCACCTCATCCGCAGCCAGGGGATTCACCTTATCTTCCGGAACATCACGGAGAAATACGCTCTCGTGTTGCAGACCTTGAGCAGGCGGCATTTCTTCCTGATCCCTTATCGCGGCATGACGCTGGCAGGCACCACCGACACGCGTTTTTCCGGCAATCCCGACCAATACTCCGTGACCCGTGAAGCGGCGGAAGAGTTCTTGCGCGAAATCAACGAAGTGTATCCTTCGGCCCATCTGACCATGGACGACGTCACCTGGACCTACGGCGGGCTGCGGCCCATCGTCGATGAAGAAACCGACGTTGACGTCGATGTTTACAAGGCCAGCCGCAAGTACGAAATCTACGACCACGCCGACGAGGACAAAGTCGACGGCTTCGTCACGGTGATCGGCGGCAAATACACGACCAGCCGCAACCTGGCCGAAACGCTGACGAACCTGGTCGAGCGCAAACTCGGCCGCGAGCCCGGCACGTGCCACACCGCCTGGACACCGCTGCCGGGCGGGGCGATTCGCCGCTGGCACGAGTTCATGGCCGAAGGACGCCGCCGGTATCCGAAGCTCGGCGAGGAGATGCTTCAGCGTCTCAGCCTTGTCTACGGCACGATGCGCGAGGAAGTCATCGGGCGCATGAACGAGAACGGCTTGGGCGCCGTGGTGGATTCGCGACACCCGCTGCCGGCGGCCGTGATCGTGCAGGCGGCCGAGCGCGAAATGGCCATGACCCTCGAAGACATCCTGTGGCGGCGCACCACCCTGGGCAATACCGGGCAGCTAAGCGAGGAAGCGGTGACGACGGCCGGGAAGATAGCCGGCGCCGTTCTTGGCTGGAGCAAAAGCCGCGAGAAAAAGGAAGTGCAGGCGGCGCTGGAGAAAATCGCCGCGAAAAACATGGTTGCGAACTGAGCCGTTTACCAACGGCTGCGAATCTCCTATAGTATCGGCACACTGATTACGCCGGATTCCCCCTTCCATACGGCGTTCAGCCTCGGCTTTTCGATTGTGAAACTACGTGAATTCGTCGCAAGGAAATGAATCATGCCGTATCACCGCTACATCGTCGTTGCGCTAACCGTGCTTCTTTGCGCGTCAATACTCGTGAACTGCGGACCTGAAGAACGCCCCGATGGCAACGAAGAAGATTCCCAGGAGGAATTCGACAGAGAAATAGGGAACTCGCCGATGGTTCTCATCCCGGCCGGCCCCTTCGGTATGAGCTGCACCGACCCGGACAATGGGTTGTGCGGCGTTTTCTACCACGTTGTCGATCTGCCCGATTTCTACATCGACGTGTACGAAGCTTCCGTCGGCGACTTGTACAAGTGCATCGAAGCAGGCGGCTGTGCTGAGCGAAAAGCCCAGTACTGGGCGGATGTGAGCGATCGACACCCGGCTTACTCCATCAATTGGTATGATGCCGGGGACTACTGCGCTTGGGCCGGCAAGCGTCTGCCCACCAGCGCCGAATGGGAGAAAGCGGCGCGGGGCGACCGGGACGGCCACAACTATCCGTGGGGCGACGAGTTTCATCCGACTTGGGCCAATTGGTGCGACGGCGAGGGGTGCGACGGCAGCGTCGACGGCTATACCGGTTCCGCTCCGGTTGACGCCTTTCCCGAAAACGTGAGCCCGTACGGCGTGTACAACATGTGCGGCAACATCATGGAATGGACGACGACTCCGTCGTCTACCTTTGTCGGTTCATACGTACTGCGCGGCGGCGGTTACGAACCGGACAACGGCATGGGGGAGCCCCCGATCATGCGTTGCTGGCGTGGATGGAAGTCAGCGATCCGCCTGCCATTGACCCGCCGCATATCGGTTTTCGCTGTGTGAGGGACGCCGAGTAGGAATATCTATTTATCGGGAATGGCAAGGTCCTTGGCGCGTAGCTGCACGTGCTCGACGCCGCCGTAGTAGCTGAATTCCGGCGTAAACGCGAGGTCGATCCGCGAACCGATTTCCTGACTCATGGGAGCGAAACCGTAGGCGATCACCGCCAGCGCCGAGCGCCGACAGGGAATGCGCATCTTCAGGTGATCCCGCCCCACGATCTGTTTGTTGAGAACTTCCACGTCGCGCGCCGCCAACACCGGCTCCGGATTGCCGCAGCCGAAGGGCGCCAACTGCCCCAGCTCCCGCACCAACGACTCGCTGATCTCGTCGATCTCGCACCAAGCATCGACGTGCTGCCGCGGTGCCAGATCCTCGGTTTGCAGCACGCCGCGCGTATGCTCCTCAAACGCCTGCGCGAAAGCCACGATGTTCTCCGGACGAATCTGCAAGCCCGCCGCCTG
Source organism: Candidatus Lernaella stagnicola (assembly GCA_030765525.1). Taxonomy (NCBI): domain Bacteria; phylum Candidatus Lernaellota; class Candidatus Lernaellaia; order Candidatus Lernaellales; family Candidatus Lernaellaceae; genus Candidatus Lernaella; species Candidatus Lernaella stagnicola. Next base: position 125,370 of record JAVCCK010000010.1, on the reverse strand, counting down.
CGCGTGCCCGCCGCATCCTTCCAAGTGACTCGCGCACGCACTGACCGCCTCGTGCAGGTTGAAGGCGGAGATCGACCGCCCCGAGCCTTGCCCGACCTCGCCCCGCGCGGCGATCAACACCGTCGGCCGATGAAAAGCCTCAACCATCCGGCTGGCCACAATACCGATCACCCCCGGGTGCCATTGCGGATGCGCCAGCACGATCGAACGCAACCGTTCGTGGCCGTTGATGCTCGTGAACATCCGGCGCGCTTCGGCGAATATCGTCGCCTCGACCGCCTGCCGCTTAGTGTTCTCTTCATGCAATTGCTGCGCGATCGCGCGGGCCTTGGCCGGGTCGTCGGTCAGCAGTAGATCGACGCCCACCGACGCATCGCCCATGCGACCCGCGGCGTTGATCCGGGGTGCCAGCCGATAGCCGATGTCACCCGCGCGCACCGGCGATCCCACGCCCGCCACGCGTTTAAGCGCCGCAATTCCCGGCCGCGCCGCCTCATCGATCAACTTCAAGCCCGCCGTGACCAGCGCCCGATTCACGCCGACCAACGGCACGATGTCCGCCACCGTGCCCAGCGCCACCAAATCGAGCAATCGTTTCATGTCGAAACGATCCGCCACCTCGTGCCCTCGTTTCGCCAACTCGATGCGCACGGCCGCAACCAAGAAAAAGGCCACGCCGACTCCGGCCAATGGCTCCTCGTGGAAACCGCAATCGGCTTGGTGCGGGTTGAGCATCGCGAACGCCGGCGGCAGCGGACCGTCGATTTCGTGGTGATCGGTGACGACCGTGTCCACGCCCAGTTCGGCGGCCCGGGTGATTGCAGGCGTATCGTTAGAGCCGCAATCGACGGTGATCAGCAACGAACATCCGGCCGCGGCCAATTCCTGCACCGCCCCCGGCTGCATTCCGTAGCCTTCCTCGACGCGATGCGGAATGTAGACCCGAACCGGGTGCCCCATGTTTCGCATGAAATCGGCAACCACCGACGAGGCCGTCACGCCGTCGGCATCGTAGTCGCCGAACACCACGATGGTTTCGCCACGTTCGAGGGCATCGGCGATACGCCCCGCCGCTTTTTCGGCGTCACGCATGAGATGCGGGTGGGGCAAGTCTTGTAAGCGGGGATGAAAGAAGCGTTCGACGTGCGCCGGGTCGGTCAAACCGCGGGCGGCCAGCACCCGCGCCGTGATGGGCCCGACGCCCACCTCGTCCTGCAGCCGCCGCTCGACGAGGGGATTCGCCTCGGCAATAATCCAACGTTTGCGAGCCGACGGCACGGGATTATTGCTCCTTGTTGGTTAGCGAAGCGCTCCTCGCGCTTTACGGCGCGCGGCGAACCCGTTTTCCAACCACACGTAAATCGGACTGGCGATAAATACCGACGAATAGGTGCCCACCAGCACGCCGATCATCAGCGCCAGGGCGAAATCGAAGAGGATTTCGCCGCCCAAGAAGAGCAGGGCTGCCACGACGATTAGCGTCGTGCCCGAAGTCAGCAACGTGCGGCTGAGCGTTTCGTTGATGGATAAATTGACCGCTTCGTCCAGCGGCTTTGTTCGGTATTTGCGCTCGCGTCCTTCACGAATGCGGTCGTACACGACGATGGTGTCGTTGATCGAGTAACCGGCGATGGTCAATAGCGCGGCGATCGTCACGAGGCTGATCTCGCGCTGCAAGAACGAAAACACACCCACGGTAATGATCACGTCATGCGCCAGGGCGATCACGCCGCCGGGGCTGAAGCGGAAATTGAAGCGCCAACCGACGTAGGCCAGAATGCCGATCAACGCGTAAAAGATCGCGTAAAAGCCCTTCTTCCGCAGCGTCGCGCCGACGCGGGGGCCGACCAAGTCGGTCGAGACGACGGTCACCGTTCCTTTGCCGAAAGTCGTTTCCAGATGTTGGTGCAGGCGTGTGGACAAGTCGAGCAGTGCGCTTTGTTGGTTTGCGGCGACCGCATCTTCCGGCGCCGCGGCGCGTTTCGCGTCGGCAATGGCCTCGAGTCGCGCGACATTTTCTTCGCCTTTGGCTTTGATCGAAAAGGCGTTTTTGTTTTCGTCCTCGAATCGGAATTGCGCGACCTGGACGCCTTTGAGGGGCAGGTCTTCGGGCAGCGAGCCCATGGCATCGCGGACGTCACCAATCGTGATATTCTGCGCCGCGCCGTGAAAATCGACACGCATTTCCAAGCCGCCCGCAAAATCAATGCCCCAGTTGAGGCCGTTGATGGCGGTGATAATGATCGCCACCAGCACGACGACCGCCGAACCGAGCACCAGGATTTTTGCCTTGCTGATAAACTGGATATTGGTGTCGGGCGGAATGATCTCGAAGAACTTCATCGTCTCGTCCTCGCCTTATATGCTCAAGGTTTCGCGGCTGTTTGTGGCGATACTTTCCACAATCACCCGCGTTACGATGATGGCCGTAAACACGCTGGCAATCAGGCCGATCGCCAAGGTCACCGCAAACCCGCGAATCGGGCCCGTACCGAAGTTGTATAAAACGCCCGCCGCCACCAACGTCGTGATGTTGGCGTCCAAAATCGTCCACGTGGCGCGCTGATATCCGGTGTTCACCGCGCCCTTGGGCGTCTTACCGTTGCGCAACTCTTCGCGAATGCGCTCGTTGATGATCACGTTGGCGTCCACCGCCATGCCCACCGTGAGGATGATGCCCGCGATACCCGGCAAGGTCAGCGTCGCGCCGAACATCGCCAGGCCGGCCATGATTATCAGCACGTTCAACACCAACGCCGTATTGGCCGCGATGCCCACTTTCCGGTAGTACACGACCATGAAGATCAGCACGAAAATGCCGCCGACAATAAACGACAGCTTGCCTTTGGCGATGGAGTCTTCACCCAAGGTCGCGCCGACCGTTCGTTCCTCTTCGATTCGAATCGGCACGGGCAGGGCGCCGGCGCGCAGCACGATCGCCAGGTCAAGCGCTTCCTGCCGCGTGAAATCACCCGTGATCTGTCCGCGACTGGAAATGCGCGAACGAATCACCGGTGCGCTGTACACCACATCGTCGAGCAGAATCACGAGTTGTTTGCCGATGTTTTTGCCGGTGAGGTCGGCGAAAATCCGCGACCCCTCTTCATTGAACTGGAAATCGACGGCGGAGTTCTGGAATTCGTCGTAACCCACCCGCGCGTCGGTGAGGTAGGAGCCGGAGAGATCCGGCGGGATGCGCAACAAGTACCAATTATCCTGCCCCGTGCGGCTGGCCTTGTTCGAATACACGTCGTAACCTTCAGGAACTTTGCCGCCCGCTTCGGCCAACAGAAGTTCCTTGGTCGAAGCGTAGCGCGCCTTGGCGTTGACCATTTTGAATTCCAGCGCGGCGGTACGGCCGATCAAATCCTTGGCCCGTTCCGGATCATCCACCCCGGGCAGTCGCACGACGATCTGATCTGAACCCTGGGTGTAGATTTCCGGCTCGGACACGCCGAATTCGTCCACGCGGTTGTTGAGAACCTCGCGCGCCTGGCGCATGGCGTTTTCGCGAATGAACTTCACTTCTTCGTCTTGCAGGCTCAGGGTCAGGCCGATCTTGCCCTCCGCCCCGTACGCGCCGATGTCGAAGCGTGCCCAGTTCTTCGAAAAATAGGCCTCCGCCTTCGTCCGATCCTCGATCGAAGCGAACTCGACGATCAGCTTGTCGCCGTCTTTGTTGACGTACGCGTTGGCGAACGCCAGTTTCTCTTCCTCCAACGCCGTCGGCACGCTGTCTTTGCCCACGTGCCCCAACTCGTCTTTGATGGCTTTGTCGACGTCGACGTGCAACACGACGTGCATGCCGCCCTGTAAATCCAGGCCGAGATGGATCGGATCGGCCGGATACCAGGAAACACCATCCAACGACGGGACGAATGTCGGCAGCAAAAAGACGACGGAAAGAACGGCCACCGCCACGATGGCCAGAATACGATAGTCTTTCATGGCAAGTTCACCCTACCCGTGAAATACAACGAAACCGCAGGCGTTTCGGTCAGCTATCCTGTTGTTTAGATTCGGCCGTATGTAGGCCGGCGATCTGTCCCTTCAGAACCCGAATCCGCATGTTTTGCGCCACTTCGAGCGTGATAACCGTGTCGGTTACACTGTGAATGCGACCGATTACGCCACCGGTGGTCACAACTTCGTCGCCGCGCTTGAGCTCGGAAAGCAGACTCTGGTGCTCTTTTTGCCGCTTGCTCTGTGGCCGGATCAGGAAAAAGTAGAAGATGATGCCGATCAAGATGATCGGAATCAGCGACGTGAACATGTCCGGCTGGCCTTCGGCCCCGCCGCCGCCGCCGCCCATCGCGTAGGCGATGTTAGCAAACATGATCTATCCTTTCGTATTTCAGCGATTTTTTACCAAGTCGCGGAATGCGGAATCATAGTCAAAGAAAAGACGATTGGCAATCGCCCAGGCGGATAAAGTTTGCTTTTTCGAATCGACCCGTTCGGCGCGATTTTCAAGGGTTATCCGGCCTCGCTGACGGGCCGTCGCCTTGCGCCGACACCACCTCCAACCCCGCCGGGAACGCCCCGAGACCTAACATAAAGGCCAACGTGCGAGCCTCGTTTTCGTCGAAATTTCCGGAAATTAGCGCTTCTTTGGAAATCGTGTATCGGATAATCGGCGCGATCAAAACGCGGTTGTCGAGCAAAATCGGTATTCTCCGATTGACGTTGTTGCCCGTTATTTCGGCCAATATCGCCGCTGCCTTCTCATCGAAAACGACCGCGACCGACCATTCCCCCATCGTACTCCGATGTGCCGAAGCCGCCACAATGTGCTTTCCGGTTAGCTCGGGAAGGTCACGCAACAAGAAAAACGCCTTCTTATCAAGTGGATGCTCCTGTACATACACGCGATAACCGGGCGGCGGCGTCGCCCCGTGCGGAGCGAGAAGTTCGGCCACGTCCGCGCTCGACGCGGCTTTGGCGTCCATCAATTTGAATTCGAAGCGCGGCCCGAGGCGGATCACATCGCGCACGTCCTTCTCCACGAGCAAGCCCCGCGCGCGCAGCAAGATGCGGTCGGGATACTCCGGCGTCAGCGAGAATACGGGCCGCAGTTCCTTGCGGGCTCGGCGGTTCTTCGGTAACTTCTTGGCGGCGGCTTTACGTTGCAGCCGATCGCGCAAAATCGGCAGCGATTGATCCACTGCGGCGTGCACGATTCTCGTTACTTCTTCCTCTTGCGGCGTGGCCAGCAGCAAAAAACGGTCGTCTTCTTCGGTTTTCTCGGCGTCGTAATTCGGCAGGCGTTCGGCCAACAAAGCGACCGCGCCGTCCCGCTCGGCCTGCTTGGCGAAGACCAGCACGAGACCGTCCTGCTCATCGCTCATATACATATCGGCCGTCATGCGGCTGGTGTCCGGATCATCGCGAAGCTGCTCGGCGAGATCGACCAAGGCGCTGCGCACCGCTTGCCCTACATTCACGCGCAGCACCATTTCCAGTTGCGGGTTGGGCAGGGGTGGGATTTTGGTCGGATCAACCTCGACGCCTTGGCTCGCGCAGCCGAAGCCGGCCGCTACCAACAAAACCAGCATGATTGCCGCAACCCAATGTCGCGCTCGGTGGGTGATCATCGTGCGACTCCCGTGTTAGGTTCCCGTTTTGGCGCGAAACTCGGACACGTATTCCGCGAAGTTTCCCTCGGTGATGGCCTGTCTGGCCGCCGCCATCATCGACAAATAGAAAGTCAGATTGTGGATCGATAAAAGTCGCAGCGCCGTCGGCTCCCGCGCGACAAACAGATGCCGCAGATAAGCGCGCGAGTGGTTCCGGCACGTGAAGCAGTCGCACTCGGCGTCCAGCGGGGCGGGATCATCCTTGTGCACCGCATTGCGGATGTTCACCCGGCCGCTCGACGTGTACAGCGTGCCGGTGCGCGCGTTGCGCGTGGGCATGACGCAATCGAACATGTCGACGCCCGCGGCGATCATCTCCAGAATATCCTCCGGATGCCCCACGCCCATCACGTAGCGGGGTTTGTCGGCCGGCAGCATCGGGGCGCTGAACCGGGCGACGCGCATCATCTGTTCCTTGCTTTCGCCGACCGAAAGCCCGCCCAGCGCGTATCCGGGCAGGTCCAGGGCGACGGTTCGCTCGGCGCTGAAGCGGCGTAACTCTTCGCTCATGCCCCCTTGCACGATGCCGAACAGCGCTTGGTCGGCGCGGGTCTTGGCCGCAACACAGCGCTCCGTCCAGCGAAGGGTGCGCTCGGTCGATTGCCGCACGTATTCATCCGTGGCCGGGTACGGGATGCACTCGTCGAAGGCCATGATGATATCCGCGCCGAGAGCTTCTTGTACTTGGATGGACAACTCGGGCGTGAAAAGGTGTCGGCTGCCGTCGATGTGGCTGGCGAAGCGCACGCCTTCTTCGGTGATCTTGCACATGTCCGAGAGCGAGAACACCTGGAAGCCGCCCGAATCGGTCAAAAACACGCCGTCGCGGCCGATGAAGCCGTGCAATCCACCCAGTTTGCGGACGATTTCATGACCCGGGCGCAGGTAGAGGTGGTAGGTGTTGGCCAGCACGACCGGCGCATCGAGAGCCGCCAGGTCGCGGTTGTCCAGCGTCTTGACCGAGCCCCCCGTACCCACCGGCATGAACACAGGAGTATCCACCACGCCGTGCGGCGTGTGCATGCGTCCCCGGCGGGCGGCTGTGGACCCGTCGGTGGCCAAGAGTTCGAAACGAAAATGTGTCATGCGCGTTCGATCCAGCAGGCGTCGCCGTAGCTGAAAAAGCGGTACTGCGCCGCCACGGCTTCGCGATACGCCGCCAGCAAGCGTTCGGTGCCGGCGAGGGCGCAGACTAACACGAGCAGCGTGCTTTTCGGAAGATGGAAGTTGGTCAGCATGGCGTCGATCACGCTCCAGTCATGCCCCGAGCGAATGAACAGATCCGTGCTGCCCGCCGCGGCCGCCAGCGGTCGCCCGTTTGCGCCGAGGGTTTCGAGCACCCGCGTCGCCGTCGTGCCCACCGCCACGACGCGCCGGCCTTCCTCCCGCGCCGTCTGGATTGCCGCCGCCGATTCCGTGCTCAGTTCGTAACGCTCCGCGTGCATGACGTGGTCGTCGAGACGTTCGGTTCGCACCGGCAGAAAAGTGCCCGCCCCCACGTGCAGCGTCAGGTCGACGACCTCCACCCCGCGCGCCGCAATTTCCGCGAGCAGGTCGGGCGTGAAATGCAGCCCCGCGGTCGGCGCCGCCACCGCCCCATCGCGCCGGGCGTACACCGTTTGGTAGCGCTCGCGATCCTCGGCCAGCACCTCTGGCGGCTCTTCGTCTTGCCGGTGAATGTACGGCGGCAGGGGCATGCGTCCTTCCTGGGCCAGGAGGCGTTCGAAATCGTCCCGCGACACCGGAAAGCGGACGTCGATCGTACCGTCCTCGTGCTTCGCGGAAACTTCCGCGCCCAGCTTGCCGAACAGCATCCGTCGACCCGCCCGCATCGTCTTGGCCGGCTTGACCATCGCCCGCCACGTGACGCCGTCGGCATGTGGGTGGAGCAGCAGCAGTTCGGCGCGCCCGCCCGTTTCGCGTCGCCCGATGAGGCGCGCGGGCAGCACTTTGGTGTCGTTGCGCACTAAGACGTCGCCGTTTTGCAGCAAATCGAGGACGTATCGGAAGCGTTTATGGTCCACTTGGCCGCTATTTCGCACGACCAGCAGCCGACTTTCGTCGCGCCGCGCCGCCGGGTGCTGGGCGATCTGCGCCGCGGGCAGCTCGAAATCGTAGGTCGATAACAGGTCGTCATGTTCGCTCATGGGGCGGAGTCTAGCACGAACCCCGCCGCTGACAACAAGCGTCGGGCCCGGGATTCTTCGGCCTCGCCGCAGGGTGGTAGGAAGGGGACAGGGTGCAGGGTACAGGGGACAGCGAATGCCCTCACCCCCGCCCGATACCCAGCCCTACTTAGACCCTCTGCGACCCAGCGAGACCGACATCAACCCCGTGCGCCTCATGTTTCCATACCCAGCCCGGAGGCTGGAGTGAGGGTACAGGGTACAGGGTGCAGGGGACAGCGAATGCCCTTACGCCCGGCCGCATACCCAGTCATTTGGGACGTCCCGACACCGCCGACGCGGTGGACGGGACGAAGGTCGCGTTGCCATACCCAGTCATTTGGGACGTCCCGACACCGGTAAAACAAAAGCAAAAGCAAAAACAAAAACAAAGTTGCCATACCCAGTCATTTGGGACGTCCCGACACCAAAACGGCGGGGGGGGTGATTCTTTACCCCGTTGCCATACCCAGTCATTTGGGACGTCCCGACACCAGAAGCTATAAAATGACTGGAGATTTCGGGTGTTTACAGCATCTGTGACTGGAAAAAAAAGCTTCATTCGGTCCTTTTTAGTGGGGTAAAGCCTCAGTTTTTCTCCTCAAATTGCCGGCCCGAAGGCTCGCGTGAGGGTACAGGGGACAGGGTGCAGGGGACAGCATGCAGCCCACCATGGGCCCGCTGCGACCCCGACCAATGCGAAATCGGCGGGATTTGCTAGTTTCCATACCCAGCCCCGAGGCTTGATTGAGGGGACAGGGGACAGGGGACAGGGTGCAGGGGACGCCCTCACCCCCGGCCCCTCTCCCGCAAGGAGAGGGGAGGCAGGCTGCGACGGTTTTCGCTTCCCTCTACCTGTGGGAGAGGGACGGCCGCAGGCCAGGGTGAGGGCCGGGCAAGGCTGAGCTTCAACCGTGATGGTTTGGTCTGGATCCCCGCCTGCGCGGGGATGACGAAAGAAAGATTGTCGGTACTACGGACGCCGTCGCTTTCGCTTCGTTTCGTCCCGTCATTCCCGCGCAGGCGGGAATCCAGGTTGTGGTAAATTGCCTGTCCATTTGTGGGGAAACGTCATTCCCGCGCAGGCGGGAATCCAGGGAAAAAACGCGAAAACCGGGACACGTAACAAGACCATGTCTCTGGGTTGCGATCACTGCTGAATTTCAAAGAGCCACACCGAAAAGACAAATGCCCAACAGGGCCGATTAATCATCATAGTCGGTAAACAAACAAGTTATCACAGCCGGCCGATCGTGACAAGAAAGCACGACACCGTTTCACCGCTTCGGCGGGAATAGCGGGGCGGTTATCGGCAAGTCGGCGGAGGCAAAAAAAAGCCGCCCGGCAAAGCGGGCGGCGTGGGTTGTGGTAGAAGGTTGTCGCGAATCAACCCGGTTGCTGCGGCATGGTGCCCAGGGCTTGTTGCACCTTTTCGATAAACGCCGCGGGCTCGGCGGGCTTGTCCAGCCACAGGTCGACCGGCAGCCACGTGTCGTCCGGCGCGAAGCGGTAGGGCACTTTCTTTTCTTCGTGAATGCTGCTCAGGATGATGATCGGCAGGTCGCGCAGTTTCAGATCCTCACGAATCTTGCGCGCCACGTCGAAGCCCTCGTATTCGGTGGACATCATCACGTCGAGCACGACCAAATCCGGTTTTTCCGACTGGATTTTGGCCAACCCTTCTTCGCCGTCGTAGGCGCTGATCACTTCGTAGCCGTGACCGCTCAGGATCGCGGAATGGGCCGCGATGAAATCGGGATCATCGTCAATCAGTAGAATTTTCGGCATCACGCGTCCCCTTTCAGACGGAAGTTTTCATCTGGGCCATTTCGGCCGCGTTGACCAATTGGTAGGCGATCGGCGAAGCCGTCAGCGCCGGGTGCGTGCCGATTTGGAACGTGGCGATGTCGTCGAAGGTCATCTTCTTTTGGATGCAGGCGCTCACCACATTGACCACTTCACCGGCCGCGGCGCCGCCCATCAACTGGCCGCCGAGCAACACGCCGGTGCGCCGCTCGAAAATCAACCTGACCTTGATGTTCTTCGCGCCGGGCATCATGCCGGGGTGCCGATTCGGGCCCTCGGCTTCGCCGATTACGTAGTCGTAGCCGGCTTGCTGAGCCAAACGTTCGGTCAGTCCCGCGCAGGCCAGGGCGAGATCGCCGATGGCCGTCGACCACACGCCGATCGTGCCGATGTTCTCACGCCGAATGCCGAAGAGGTTGGCGCCGGCAATGCGCGCTTCGGAGGAAGCGATCGACGCCAGCTTGAGCGGCGAGGGACGGCCACCGAAGAATGAAACCTTCTCGGCGCAATCGCCGCAGGCGAACACGTGCGGGTCGGAAGTTATCATGTAGTCGTTCACTTCGATGGCGCCGGTGGCGCCGAGTTTGAACCCGGAGGCTTTCGCCATCTTGATATTGGCGACGGCGCCGATACCCATGATCACCGCGTCGGCCTTGAGTTCTTCGCCGGTGGACAAACGCACGCCCTCTACGGCCCCGTCGCCGGTGAACTCTTCGACCTTGACGCCGGTGCGCAATTCGATGCCGCGTTCGGTGAGCGTCTTCTCAGCGGCCATGGCGAAGTCTTCGTCGAAGGAAAGCATCAGGCAGTGCGGAAGCAATTCGACGATCGTGACCGATTCCACGCCGGCTTTTTTGCATTCGTCGGCGAATTCCACGCCGATGAAACCGCCGCCGACAATCACCAGGTTTTTCACGCTCTGGAGGTTGGCTTGCAGTTCTTCGAGCATGGCGACGTCTTTGTACACGGCCCAGACGTTTTGCTTATCGAAACCCGGAATCGGCGGCATGGCCGGCAGCGACCCGGTGGCGATGATAAGGCGCTCGTAGCTGATTTCCGCGCCGTCCAGCAGCTTGACGAGGTGGCCAGCGGTATCGACGGTCTCCACTTCACCGAGGAGCAATTCGATATTGTTTTTGTCCAACGCCGTATCGGGAATGAGGTTCTTTTGCGGCGTGCCGACGGTGCCGAATACATACGGAATCCCGCAGGGGATGAGGACCTGTTTCTCCATGCGGATCAACAAGACTTTTTTCTCCGGATACTGGCGGTGCGCGGTGATCGCTGCGGTAAGGCCCGCCGCGCTGCCACCGATCACGATGATGTCAAAAGCTTTTTCGGCCATGATCCATTTCCTTCCGTTGTTCTTAAGTTCCTAAAAGCCTCAAATAACACGCCAAAACACATGAAGATTGGCGAGATTGACGGCATATTCTACGCTCAGACGTCAAAACATTCAACCACTTATGCCAAAAGAGCTGAACTTTGGTGTGAATGAGGCGGAAGTGGCCGAAGTCGGCCCCAGGGCTCACGCGCTGGGCAAAAGGATGTCGCCCCGGTGGGGCTGAATGGGAGGCGGGGCCGGACCTTGTTTGGTCAAGCGTCAACCTTGCCGCGGCGGCCGGGCGTGTCTCCTTTGGCGCCACGGGCTTGGGACCCTTCAGGCAGCGGCACCGGATAGGCGATCACCGTGTTGCGGCCACGTGACTTGCCGAAGTACAGCGCCTGATCGGCGTGCTCGAGCACGTCTTGGTAGGTACGGCCGTCTTCGGGAAAGCTCGCCACGCCGATGGTGATCGAAAGCTGCGACGCGGACGATCCATCGCGCAATCGAAAGATGTTTTCGTCCACGCCGCGCCGCAGCGCCTGCGCTAGATTGAAGGCGTCTTGTTTCGACGTGCGTACGGCGCAGACGGCGAATTCCTCGCCGCCGTAGCGCGCCACAAGGTCGGAATTTCGGCAACGGGAACGGAATATCTGCGCCAACTCCACCAGTGCGATGTCGCCTTCCAAATGGCCGTGGGTGTCGTTGAATTGCTTGAAATAATCGACGTCGATCAGGAGAAGCGTATACGGCAACGCGGAGCGTTTATGCCGCATATGCTCGTCTTCCAGGGTTTGGAAAAAGTGCCTCCGGTTGCCCACGCCGGTCAGTTCGTCGGTCAGGGACAGTTCTTTGAGTTGGCGGTAGGTCGTGTAGTTTTGGATCATCGTCGCGATTTGCAGTGCGACGGTGCTGTATAACCCCTGATCGCTTTCGGAGAACGCGTTTTTTTCCGGCTTGGAAATGTTGAGCACGCCGAAGGGCGAATGATCGTCATCGAGCAAGGGAATCGCCAACAAACTCCCCTCGTCGACGCCGTGGTCCTGCAACTGCTTGTATCGCGGTTCGACATCGACATCGGGCACATACATCGCCTGCGCGCTGGCAAACACATACCCGGCGATTCCCTCCGGCGGCCGCACGGAAAAGTTTTCGCGGACTTCATCGGAAAGGCCCAGGGCGGCTTTGATGCGCAGCACGCCTTCTTCGTTGTCGTAGAGCATCAGGCTAAACAGATCGATGCCCATCAATTCGCCGATGAAATCCAGCGTTCCGTCGTGCAGGCGATCAAAACGCGCGCCGCCCAGCGAGTAGGCAAGTTCAAAGAGGCTGAAAAGTTCGAGCGTTCGTTCCGACAGGTCCTTGTTGAGTCGGCGTAAGCGCTCGACTTCCGCTTCCAGTTCCGCAATGCGGGCGTTCTGTTCGGCCTCGCGGATGCGGGTACCCTCAGATGTCTTTTCGGCCATGATCGGAGCTACTATTTCTCGGCCGCGCTTGCCAGGGTCTTCATAAACGGCGTGAGCAAATCGATCGGAATCGGGAACAAGGTCGTCGAATTGTTCTCGGTGGCCACTTCCCGCAGGGTTTGCAGGTAGCGCAATTGCAGCGACATCGGATTCTCGCCGAGAATCTGCGCGGCTTCATTGAGCTTCGTGGCGGCTTGATATTCGCCTTCGGCGGCGATGACTTTGGCGCGTCGCTCGCGCTCGGCTTCGGCCTGACGGGCCATGGCGCGCTGCATTTCGTGGGGCAGGTCGACGTGTTTGACTTCCACGGCGGTGACTTTGACGCCCCAGGGATCGGTGTGTTTGTCGATGACGGCTTGCAGTTCCATGTTGATCTTGTCGCGTTCGGAAAGCAGTTCATCCAGTTCGCTTTGACCCAGCACCGAACGCAGCGTCGTTTGGCTGAACTGGCTGGTGGCGTACAAATAGTTTTCCACTTCGATGACCGCCTTGATTGGTTCCATCACCTTGAAGTAGATCACCGCGTTCACTTTCACCGACACATTGTCTTTGGTAATAATGTCCTGCGGCGGCACATCCGTGGCGATGATGCGCGTGGAGATGCGTACCATGCGGTCGACGAAAGGAATGATCCATCGCAGGCCCGGCTGTTTGGATGCCGCGATGCGACCGAAGCGGAAAATCACGCCGCGTTCGTATTCGTTGAGAATCCGGACGCCCGACAGCAAAACCAGCGCGGCCATGCCGATAACGATCAATAAACCCATTACAAACGGCGATGCCATATCAAGACTCCTTCGTTTCGTTGAGCATTGCGACTTTTAGACGAAGGCCGTCGGCAGCGACGACCCGAATTTCCGCACCGGCCGGTATGGGGGCGGCGGCGGCGTTTTCGGCCTCCCAGTAAACCCCTTGCACCAGCACTTTACCTTTCCGCGCGATCTCGGAAGCGGCGGTGCCCGTTTCGCCCACGATGCCTTCCTGGCCCGTGCGGCCTTTTTGTACCTGTCCCCGAATGACTTTGTAGGCGACGAAAAGCGTGAACAGCCCCATGGCGATCGCCGTGGGTAAAATCACCCCGAGCGAGGCCTGCAACTGGAACTCGGCGGCGGGGAACACCTTGTCCGGCGTGTTTTCGAACAGGAACAGCGAACCGACGATCAACAACACGACTCCTCCCGCGGTGAGCGCCCCGAAGCTCGTAAACTTGAACTCGAGGATAAACAAGACGATACCTGCGACGATCAGCAGCAGCCCCACGGTATTGATGGGCAGGATCTGCGTGCTCACCGCGAACAGAACCAGCGAAATCACACCGACGACGCCCGGCAGAATCATGCCCGGGTTCGAGAACTCCGCGTACAAACCGAGCATACCAATAATCATAAACAGGTACACGAGGTTCGGATCGGCCAAGTAGAACACCAGTTTCTGCTTCCAGGTCATCGACCGGCGGTCCAACGTCGCCCCGGCCAAAGCGAGGGTGTGTTTCTTGTCGTGGCCGAGCACGATTTCCATCCCGTCGGCGAGGGCAAGCAGTTCGTCCACGTCCTTGGCGATCAGGTCGACGACTTTTTGCTTGAGCGCTTCGTCGTCGGTGACCACGGCGGCTTCGGTGACGGCTTTCTTGGCCCATTCCACGTTGCGACCGCGCTTTTTGGCAATCGCCTCGACGAAGCCGACGATGTCGTTGGTCGCTTTGGCGCGCATGGTTTCGTCCATCTCGCCGGTCATCGACACGGGGCTCGCCGCGCCGATGCGGGTGGAAGGTGCCATGGCCGCCACGTGACCGGCCAGGGTGATCATAACGCCCGCGCTGCCGGCGTGGGCGCCGGGCGGGGTTACATAGGTGATGATGGGCACGTCGGCATCAAGCATGGCCTTGACGATGTCCTGCGTGGAGTCGACTAAGCCCCCAGGCGTATCGATTTCAATCAGCAGGGCGGCGGCGCCGGCGGCGGTCGCGGTTTCGACGGCGCGAATGATGTAGTCCGCGCTGCCGGGATTGATCGCGCCGTCTACGGTCAGTACGTGCACCACCGGCGTACCGGGCGCCGCAACTTGAGCCAGCGCCCACAAGGCCAGGCCTAAGATCAGAAACGCGGTAAATAGAATTGTCCGTGCTTTGCGCAAGTCATTTTCCTTTCGTGCGTTGCGGGACCGTCCAGTTCAGATGGGCGATAACTTTCTGGAGATCTTCCCACGTGGGACGCTTCGCTTGCGGGCTGCGCAGCAAATACGCGGGGTGATAGGTCGGCATGACGGGAATTCCCTGGAAATCCTGCCATTGGCCTCGCAATTTGGAGACCGCCACCTTGGTGTTCAACAAGTTTTGCATGGCCACCCGCCCGAGACATACAATCGCCCGAGGTTGAATCGCTTCGATTTGAGCGTGCAGAAACGGAATGCACGCCTGCACTTCGTCGGCTTCCGGGTCACGGTTGCCCGGCGGCCGGCATTTCACGATATTACCAATGTAGACATCGCCGCGCTTTTTGCCCATGGCTTCGATCATTTTGGTCAGCAAGTCGCCCGCGCGCCCCACAAAGGGTATGCCCTGACGATCTTCTTCCGCCCCGGGGCCTTCACCCACGAACATCAGCTCTGCCCCCGGATTGCCGGCGCCGAACACGATGTTTTGGCGACCCTCATGCAGCTTGCAGCGGGTGCAATCGCCGAGAAGATCGCGGATACGGTCCAGCTCGGATTGCCGTTCCGCCGCCGCCGCGTCCGATATCTCGCGGGGGGGCGGCGCGGTTGCCGGCGCAGCGGCATCGGATTCGGCCGGCGCCATGGTGGGACGCAGGCGCGGTTGGGCGTGCGCCAACTCGACCAGTTTTTGCTGGTCGGCGGTCAGTTGCCTCCCGAGGCCTTTGAGGGCCATGAGACTCTCGGCCAGGGCGGCGAGTTTTTCCGACAAAAGGTCGTCGTTATCATTCACGTCCATACCTCAGATACAGAAGAAGCCACAGTCCAACTTGATTATCTCCGAATATACACGAGCCGGCGTAAAAAGCCACGGAGGGAAATGGACCCGTGACGCGGCGGCTGACGGTTTTGCTCTTTTTCCTCTCGAAATGTGGCGACAATCGCTTGACCGCGGCGAAAACCCGGGGCTACACTCCTATTCCCTTTGCAAGGAGCAATGCTGGTGAACCGAATTATGTCCGCGATGGCGGCTCTCTTTCTTGTTGTTTTGATTGCCGCGCCCGCGGCCGCGCAGGTCGTCACCCAGCCCGATGCGTATGAGAGTCCCTTCGGTTCGAATGTCTCGGGTTTTCTCAGCATTAAGCTGGGCCTGGTCGGCTTGCCGGACTTCGACGCCACCGCCTCGCCTGTCAGTGAGGGGTTGAATTACCGCACGCGGCAGGAACAAGCGATGATTCCCGGGTTCTCGGCTCATCTGGCGTTGATTCCCGTCTTCGGCAACAACGGCATCAGCATGGAGACGGGATACGAAATCCTGACGCTCAAATGGAAGCAGGATGTCAGCGACAACGTCGGCACCTACGGCGGCGATTCAACCCTCGCCTTCAGCTTGGCGAGTTTTTCGGTCAACTACTTGCGCTATTTCCTTCGCGGCCCCAATCGCATTTACTTGCTCGGCGGCGCCGGGTACGCCTGGGCTTCCGGCAAACTTTCCAGTGAAACAGGCGGCGACGGCGAGTCCTCCAGCGCCAGTTTCCCCAATTGGCGAGTCAACACGGGCCTGGGATTCGTACACCAGATGCGCACCGGCGCGATCGGCACGGAGTTGCGGGCCGATTTCCCCTTGCTGGATACCGAGATGAACTTCGACGACGCCAAGGGCAATTTCGATGTCTCGCTGGAGCACACGGTCATTATTCACCTGGGCATCACCTTCGCCATTGGTCGTCTCGTCGAGCGCTAACTACGCGACTTCATTTGACAACATATGAGCCAAAAAGGTACCTTGATCGGGGTATGGTCTGGCACCGTTGGGGGGGGCGGTACGGGTTTTGTTCCGTACCACCGCCGGGCAACACAAAATCTCGACATATCGTTGATGCGAAGAATGGAGAAGCTGGGTGGGCGAGCCCATCGTACCGTTTGATTTCAGCAGGTTGACTCGAGAAAAACTCGCCGACCGTGGTGGGAAGGTCTCGGTGCGCGACTTTGCCAAGCCCGTTCGCGGCGACGCGACCTTCGAGGATTGGTGGGCTTCGTTGCCGCGCATCCTGGCCGGTCGCGAACTGCGCGAGTTGGTCGAGGCGATCGTGGCGGCGCGAACCGTCGGGCGACCGGTGCACCTGGCGATGGGCGGGCACGTGGTGAAAGTCGGTCTCGGCCCTGTATTGGCCGACTTGATCGAACGCCAGGTGATCACCGCCGTGAGCGTCAACGGTGCCTTCTTGATTCACGATTTCGAAGTGGCCGCCGTCGGCTTCACCAGCGAGGACGTCGACGCCACGCTCGGTAGCGGGCGTTTCGGCGTCAGCGAGGCAACGGGTCAGGCGTTCGCGGATATCGTCGACCGCGCCGCCGAAGCAACCACCGGGTTGGGGAACGCCGCGGCCGAGTTTCTGGCCACGAACGACTTACCCCACGCCGACGCCTCGGTGCTTGCCGCCTGCCATCGCGCCGGAGTGCCCGTCACGATTCACGTAGCGGTGGGGACCGACGTCGTTCACCTTCATCCGGCGTTGCACGCCGCCCGCCTCGGCACGGCGTTGATGCATGATTTCGGCGTGTTCACCACGCTGGTGAGTCGGCTGGGCGGTGGTGTGTTCGTCAATATCGGCAGCGCGGTGCTCATGCCCGAGGTGTTTCTCAAGGCGCTGACCGCGGTGCGCAATACGGGAACGGCGGTCGAGGACATGACCTGCGCCAACCTCGATTTCATTCGCCATTATCGTCCGCTGACCAACGTGGTGACCCGCCCGGTGGCGCAGAGCGGGCGAGGAATCAACTTGGTCGGACATCACGAGATCATGGTGCCGCTTATCGCGGCGGCGGTGATACGACAATTGTGGTCACCTGCGGAGGACGAATGAGAAAAGTCCTGGTTGGAGAGAGTAACTACTCCGAATTCGCCGTACTCAACGACTACTTGAGCGGCAAGGGATTCGAGGTGCATTGGGTCAAGACCGGCCCGGACGCCGTGACCGCGGCCGAACAATTGGAGCCGGTCCTGGTTATTCTCGACGCGCTGATTCCCGGCCTGACCGGGCTGAAGGTTTGCCAAAAGGTGAAGAAATCGCCCGGCGGCGAGGCGATCAAGACGATTCTGCTTTCGAAAGTGTATCGCCAATTCAAAGAGCAATACGAGTCCCGCCGGACGATGGGCGTGGACGCTTACAGCGAAAAGCCGGTCAACGTGGCCGACCTGGACAAGGTGATCAATCGTTTGATCGGCGATTTGGAAACGCCGCTGCCGCGACCCGCGCCCGAAGCCGGGCAGCAGCCCGAGGCCGGGCGGCGCAAGATGGGCACCCACGGACATTTGGGCGACACGCCGTTCCCGCGGCTGTTGTTTTATCTCTACAAGTACCAGCGGACCGGCGCGCTGCGCGTCATGCACGAACAAATCAGCAAGGTGATTTACTTCCGCGACGGCGAGCCCGTGTTCGTCACTTCCAACCTCTCCAATGAATCTCTGGGCCGCTTCATGGTGCAACGCGGCATCATCACCGACGAGCAATACAACAACAGCCTGCAACGCATGCTCGAATCCGGCCGCCAGCAAGGCGCGGTGTTGATGGAAATGGGCGTGATCACGTCCCACGAGCTTTTCCAAGCTCTGCAAGGGCAAATCCGCGAGAAAATCCTGCGCATCTTTGCGTGGGACGAGGGCGAATACGAGTTCCGGCCCGGTAGTTTCACACTCGATGATTCGGTGCAGTTGGAGATCCCGACGCTGAAACTTATCCTGGACGGGGCCAAGCGCTTTTACACCCTGACGCGGCTGGAGCGCTACTTCAACGAGTACAAAAACCAGCGGCTGCGGCGACTCAAGAAATCGCCCCTGGCTTCGGGCGAGATGAACCTGGCGCCGCACGAAGCGAAGTTCTTCAAACTCGTGGACGGCAAGCGAAGCGTCGGCAAGATCGTCGCGCACAGCAACCTAAGCCTGTCCGAAACCTTCCAACTGCTTTATTACCTGCTGCTTGCCGAAGTCATCCGCTTCGTCGGCGACCCCGGATTCGCCAAGCGCGGCGTCAAAGAGCAAGCGGCGTTCCTGGCCGACCGCAAGCGCCGCACCGACGAGTTGCGCGACTTGAAAGACGACAAGGGAATGGTCCTCGATGACCGCCGCCGGCGTTACCGCCTGGCCGTGTCGCGGGCCTACGACTTGCTGGGCGCGGTCAACCACTACGAACTGCTCCAGATTGCGGCCGACGCCACGTCCGACCAGATCCGCGGCGCTTACCACACGTTGGCCAAGCAGTACCGGCCCTTCGATCTGTATCAAGACGCGGAACCACAGCTCCGCGACATGAGCGACAAAGTTTTCAACGCGTTGACCGAAGCGTACGAAACCTTGTTCGATCCCGAACGGCGAAGCGCCTACAACGGGAAAATTTGGGGACGTCCCATCCCCGAGCCCGACCTTGCCGCCCCACCGGCAGCCGCGGTTGCCGAGCCGGAGCGAACCGAGGCCGAGGCCGAACGGGTCGCAGCCGAAGTCGTCGACAAGACGGCGGTCGAGGAAGACGATCTTGGGTTGGGCGATCTTTTCCAGGAGGCCGAGGCCGAGGAGGCAAAGCCGGCCGCGGCGGTTTCGGAAGATGTCGGCTTCGCCGATTTTATCGCCGAGGAAGAGCGGGTGGTCGAGGACGACATCGACACGCCGGACATCGAATGGGATGTCGGTGAGGATCTGGCCGGGGGCGCCGAGACCGACGCGCAACAGGAACTGGTCGATTTCGGCGGCGATGACGAAACCATGCGCAAGGTTTCCGAAGCCGGGAAAGTCACCGAGAGCATGGCGAGTCTTGTCCGGAGCGAGTTGGCGTTTCAAAGCGGCGAGGACGCATTGCACCGCCAGGCCTACGACGAGGCCATCGCGCATTTCACCGAAGCCCGCGACCTCAACCCCAACGAGGCCGAATACTTCGCCTATTTGGGTTGGGCGACGTTTCTGGGCGCACCCGATGAGAATAACGCCCGCTTGAGCGGCCGCGATTTGATCGAACAGGCGCTGAGCATCAACCCGGTCCTGGATAGCGGCTACACCTTTCTCGGGATGATCCACCTGCGGGAAGGCGACCGCGACGCGGCCCGTCGTTCGTTCGAGCAAGCCCTGCATTACAACCCCGACAACGCGCGCGCCAAACAAGAATTAGCCAAGTTGGAGAACGTGTAGTGCGGCCTAAAACTATCCTCTTAATCGAGCCCGATCGGCATGAGCGCGAGGAACTGGTCGGCGTTCTGCAGAAAATCGGTTATGACGTGGACGGCGCCGGCGATTCCACCGAAGGCTTGCGCATGTTTACCGAACGCCGGCACGATTTGGTCGTCGTCGAGGTGCTCATACCAGGCGTCAACGGGTTGCAGGTGTGCAAGATCGCCAAGGAGCAGGGCGAAACGTGGGACGTCAAGGTCATCGTCGTATCCAAAGTGTATCAAAGCCGCGCCATGGAACACGACGCCATCAATCGCTACCACGCCAACGCCTATTTCTCGCGGCCGTTTCCCGTTGTGAAACTGCTCGATGCCATCGCCGGGCTCATCGGCAAACCGACGGCCGCCGACCGTATCGTGCCGCCGCCGCCCCCGAAATCGCCGCCCCCGAAGTCGCCGCCGCCGCGCGAACCGCAGCCGGAAAAACCGGCGAAACCGCCGGCCCCCGAGCCGCCGGCTCCGGAACCGCGGCTTCCCGATCCGCTGCTCGAGGAGGGTGAGCTTAGTCCCGAAATCCTCGGCGGCATACTGGTCAAATTTCGCGACGACAACGAGTCCTGCCTGCTGGAAGTGAAGAGCGAGGATCAGGCCAAACACATCTTTTTCCGCGACGGCAAACCGGTATTCGTCAAATCGAACATCCCCGAAGAAACGCTGGGCCGCATGTTGGTCAACGACCGGGTGATCAACGAAGAGCAATACAAAGACGCGATGGTCGAAATGGCCGAAACCGGCAAACGCTTCGGCACCGTCGTGGCGGCGATGGGGCTCATCTCCTCCGACGACCTGTACTATCACCTCGTGCAGCAGACCCGACTGAAAATTGGGCGGTGCTTCGCCTGGCCTCGCGGCTCATACCGGATCGACCGCGACACCCAATACCCCGAGGAAGCCACGACCTTTGAAAGCGAACCCTTCGCCGTCGTGCTCGACGGGTACCGCGACCATATCGACACGGCGCCGCTGGAAAGCTGGTACGAACAGCACAAAGCCCACTTCCTTTTTTTCGGTTCGCAGGAGGCGGTCGCCGAGGCGCGACAGCATCTGACACCGCCCGAACGGCAAGTCGTCGCGTCGGCCGACGGCAAGATGACCCTGGGCGACGCGGTCGGCGACAGCACGCTTGGGCTAATGTCCGCCCTGCGCTTGATCCGCGCCTTGGACCTGCTGGGCGTCGTGCGCCTGGCCGCGGTGGCCAAAGACCCGGAGTTGGAGGCTTACGCGTCCCAGCCGCCGCCGACCCCGGAACCGCCGGAAGTCGACCCTCGCCAGGAAAACCGCGTGCGAAGGTTGAAGTCGTTTTTCGTCCAGATGGACGACCTGGATGATTTCGCCTTGCTCGGTGTGGCGCGCGAGGCGTCTGCCGACGAGATTCACCGCGCCTTTTTAGAGCAGCAAAAGGAATTTCATCCCGACACCTTCACACTCGCCGCACCCAAACGCGTGCGCAAGATGTCGGTGACGGTCAGCCGCCGGTTGCAGCGGGCTTACCACAACCTGCGCGACCCTGAAACGCGGCGCCGCTATTCCGACCGACTGGAGCGCGAGGCCGCGTCCTCGAAGCAGGCGCCGCAACGACCGGCCGGCGGCGAAGCGGCCGAGGAAAGCCCCGTCGACAAAAAGAAGCAGGCGATGCTCGACTATCAGGACGGCATGATCGCCTTGGAACAGCGACGTTACGCGGCGGCGGTTGACGCCCTGAAAAAGGCCGCGGCCGGAGATCCGAAAAACATCGAATATCGCGCCAAGTTGGCCGAGGCCATGTTCAAGCTGCTGGAAGACCCAGGCGTTACCTGGGATGACGTGGAATCCGTCGCCAAGCGGGTTTTGGCCTCTGACACCAAGCGTGTGGACATGCTGCGCCTGGTTGGCCAAGTGAAGGCGAAAGTCGGCGACGATGAGAAAGCGCTGTCGTATTTCAAGAAAGCGTTGGAGTTGGATCCGCACAACCCGGATCTAAAACGCGACGTGCATTATACCCAGCAACGTCTCAAGAAAAGCGGTGACAAAAACTGGTCGCTTTTCGGGAAGAAGTCATGAAACAAACACGAGTTGTGCTGCTCTCTTCAGACGTGCGAGTCGGCGCGGAAATGCAACACAGCCTGCCGGAACATTTCGTCTTCGACCACCTGGTATCAGCCCGCGAATTCTCCGACTTGGTCGAAAGGCGCATGCCGCACGTCGTGGTTGTGAGCATCGTTCTGCCCGACGCCAACGGCCTCGAATTCGTCCGGCAACTTAAGCAAGATCCCGAAACGTCAGTCATCACCACCATCGCCCTGTCCTCGTTCCGACGCGCTGCGGGATACGGCGACGAAATCAAAGCGCAATATCGACTCGACGGCTACCTCGAATTGCCCGTGCATCCTAACGAATGGCAAACGGCCATCGAAGCGGCGATGCACCGGACCGCCTTTGCTCAGGGCGAGGCGGACCAGGCCGTGCGCGCCACCGCCGCCGAATTGGGCCTCGAGACACCAACCCATATGACGATTCCCGAAGCGCCGCCGGCCGAGCCGGAACCGGCACCGGAACCCAAGCCGGAACGCGCGCCTGCGGCGGTCACTCAGCCGAAAGCGAACCGCGAGCCGGATGAAAAAGGAATCCTGGGGCTCATCCTGTTGCCCGAATTGTTGCTGAAGTATTACCGGTCGCACGCCAACGGCTTGCTGGATGTGCGAGCGATGAACGAACGCCGCGAAATTTTACTGCGCGACGGCATCCCTGCGTCGATTCGCACGAATTTCATCGCCGACGACGCCCTGGGACAAATCATCGTCTCGCGCGGTTTGATCGATCCGGTGGCGCTGGAGAAAACCTTGGTGGAAGCCCGCGAAAGCGGGCGCAAGATCGGGTCGCTGCTGGTCGAAAAGGGTTTTCTCTCCAACGCGGATCTGGAGGCGTTGTTGCGGACGCAGGCGCGGCGGAAAATCAATTCCGCGTTTCGTTGGCGGGAGGGTAGCTATTCCTTCACGCGCGGTGTGCAGCACATCGATGACGCTGTTCCCATCGACCAGGACATGCTCGCGATCATCGTGACGGGCATCGAACGACATTACGACATGGCCAAGCTGGAAGAACGGCTTTACGTAAACAAGGGCGCGATCGTGGAAAAGGTCGACTTTCCCGAGTTGACCCGGGAAAACCTCAACCTGACCGAACGGGAATGGCGGGTCTTGGAACTGGTCGACGGCGAAACCTCCTTGGGGGAAGTGATCGCCAAGGCCGATCTGAATTTCTCGCGCACCTTTCAAGTGCTCTATTTGTTTTTGCTCTTCGGCGTGATTCGTTTCCAGGGCGGCGACCGTTTCTTGCGTGTCGACGGTGCCGTGGCCAACCGCGCGCAGGCCGAAAGCGGCCATCGAACAGTCGGCAAAGAACAAATTCTGGACGACGAGGGAGACGCCGATGTCGGCAACTTGTCCGAAACGCCGCTCGGGCGTTATTTGTTCCACTTGTTGCAAACCCAGGCCACCGGGCGACTCGCGCTACGCCGCGGCGAGCATGAAGAACTCGTCTTTTTCAAACGCGGCGTGCCGGTCAAAGTAACCTCCAGCCACCCCGGACCCTTGGCCCTGGGGGAACTGCTGATCGCGCGCGGCACATTGTCGCCCGGGCAACGCGACCAAGCCCTTGAAAAAGCGCTGGGCGAGGGGCGGCAAATCGGGGAAGTGCTCGTCGCCGACCAGTACGTCTCGCCGCACGAGTTGTTCAAATCGTTGCTGTCGCAGCTCGAGAATAAGTTGTTGGCTCTGTTCGGTTGGACGGAGGGAGGCTACGAATTCGAAGAGGGCGTTGAAGCCGAAGGCGACGCGCCGTCGGCCGGCATCGACGTGACGCGACTGATCATTCAGGGCATGCGCCAAAACGTCGCCGCCGAGCGCGTGGGCGAACAGGTCGCGCGGTATCTCGATCGCGCGGTGCGCAAAAGCACGGATACGGATCTCTGCTGCTTCTTCAGCGAACCCAAAGAGCAGCGGCTCGTCACGCTCATCGACGGCCGCCGAACCGTGCGTACACTGCTGGAAATGGTGCCGCTGAAACGCGCTCTGGCGCTGGAAGTCGTTTACTGCCTCTTGCAGCTTGAACTCATTGGGTCACGAAAGAGCTAAGCCCGGCGTCTTTTCCGTCAGCCGCAGCAACCCGCCCGGCGATTCGCCGAAGCAGACGTGTTCTTGCCGTTGAAATCATCCCCCACGTAACGGATGCGGTAGATCGCGTCGCCTTCATCGTCGGAAACAAGCATCGAACCGTCGGGCAGCACGAGCAAATCAACCGGCCGACCCCAACGCGAGCCGTCTTCGTTCAACCAACCTTCGGCGAAGGTTTCATACCCTAGCGAGTTCCCCTCGGTGTCGAGACGCACGAGCGTTACGCGATAACCGATGGGCACCGAGCGATTCCAACTGCCGTGTTCGGCGATGAATATCTGCCCGTGGTATTGCTCGGGAAATTGGGTGCCCGTGTAGAAGCGCAAGCCGAGCGAGGCCACATGCGGCCCGAGTTTCTGAACCGGCGGCGTGTAGTCGTCGCAACTACGGCCGGGGCCGAAATCCGGATCGAGCAAGTCGCCGCCGTGGCAATAGGGGAAGCCGAAGTGCAAGCCCGCCGCCGGGGCGCGATTGAGTTCGTCGGGCGGCAGGTCGTCGCCGAGCAGGTCGCGGCCGTTGTCGGTGAACCACATTTCGCCCGTCGTCGGGTGCCAGGTGAAGCCGACCGTGTTGCGAATGCCGCGCGCGAAAATCTCCAGCCCGCTGCCGTCGGGATTGATCCGCGTGATCGACGCGTAAATCGGGTCGCTTTCTTCGCACACATTGCACGGCGCGCCCACCGGCACATAGAGTTTGTCGTCCGGACCAAAGGCGATGAACTTCCAACCGTGTTGATCGTCAGTGGGGTAGTCGTCCTTAAGTACGACCGGCGCGGGCGGGTCGGCGAGGCGGTTTTCGATGTCGTCGAAACGCGAAATACGACTCACCTCGGCCACGTACAACGACCCGTTGCGGAACGCCACGCCGTTAGGCGAGTTCAACCCAGAGGCAATGACGTAACTTTGGTCGACGTAGTGATCGTTATCTTCGTCCAGCAGCGCGAGCACGCGGCCGGTCGAGCGACTGCCTACAAAAATGACGCCCTGATCGCCGCGGGCCAACGATCGCGCGTTGTCGACGTCCTGCGCGAAGTAGTCGATGGAGAATCCGGGCGGCAATTCGATACGTGCGTCCAGTGTCGTCGGTGTGTCATCGTCACTATTTGTGTCGTCATCGTCATTATTGTCGTCATCGTCGAGGTCGTCATCATCGTCGTTGGGGTCGTCATCGGCGTCGCCGTCATTGTTGTCGGCCGGCGCTTCTTGGTCCCCGTCGCGGTTTTGATCGCCGCAGCCGGCAAGGACACCGAGGGGGATCAACCCCATCGCCAACCAGAGCGCCAACATCCAAATTACTTTTCTCATGTTCGACCTCCATACGCTGCCGCGGCGTCAGGTCCGGCTATCGAACCTCATCAACACAAGTTAATGCGGATCACCGACGATGCCACGCGGGGAGTATCTAGTGCGCGGAGTCGCCGGGTTGTACGGGAAATCGGCCACTTAGGTCGTCGTCTTGTTTCATTCTCGGGTCGCAGCGTTTTTGTGAATCTGGACGAATTCCGGAATGGTTTACGCCGCACTGCGGCGTAAATACACGGAATACTTGAATAAAAATCCATCCTTTCAAACAGTTAGGGGAGTTGACAAAAGCTCGTAGTCAGGCTAAAAAAGCGCGATTGCTCAATATTGGGCAATTCCGAGGTTGGGGTCGCGGCGCCGCCCGGGGCCTGTGGACTTTAACCCGAAAAAGCGAGGATGCATTGATGGCCGGAGTCGAACTGCCAAAGTATTTCAGCAATCGCATTGTTACACATGAGCAGGCTCTGGAAGCTACGGTGACCAATGGAACAAGCTTGGTTACGGGTTTCGCGACGTCCGAACCGATCGCGGTGTACGAGCGGTTGTGGGATCACATCCAGAAGCACGACCTTCGGGACATCACGATTCGCCAGGCGTTGTTTATGGCACCCCACCGGCTGCTGGTCGGCGATGCGTTGGCCGCCGGTGGATTGCTGCGCGGCATCGTGGAGGGAACGAAGACGCCTTCGCTGATCGGCGCGTTGGCTCGGCGGGCCAATGAGATCACCAAGAAGGTCGAGGGGCTGAGCAAGCTGATCGATCATTTCCGTGAGTTGCAGGAACGGCGGATCGTTTTCGTGTCGGGTTTCATGGGCGCGGCGAGCAACATGATCATTCCCAAGAACGCCATGACCCGTCTGCTGTATCCGGAATTCGTCGGGCGCAACAAGTCGCGGATGGGAATCGTGGATATGCAGTCGGTGCACTTTCCCGACGCCACCGGCGGTATGGCGTTCCGGCACGACGGCACGCCGACCTTCAACCTCATTGCGGCCGCCGTCACGCCTCCCAACGCGCAGGGTGAAATGAGTTTGGGCATCGCCAACGGTGCTACGTGGGAAACGATGACGTTCGCGCTCGAGAAGCCCTCGATCAACATCGTGCTCTATATGAACGCGAAGTACCCGTTCACCTACGGGTACGGCGATGCGTCCAACACTTTTCATTACAGCCAATTCCGGCGGGCCGCGAACGAAGGCCGCCTTTTTGTCGTCGAGGACGAAACGAGGCTTCCCTCCTTGCCCGCAGGCAGTTTCGACAACCCGGCCGCGGTGGAAATGAAGATCGCCGAGAACGTGGTCAATCACATCGAAATGCACCCCGAAGACACCCACGGCCGGGCGATCCAAGTGGGATTCGGCGGCACCGGCGTGTTGGCGATTAAGCTGCTGGCCAACTCCGCGTGGACCGGGCGCAGCTACACGGAAATGATGGAGCCCTTCACGTGGGATTTGTGGGAAGCGGGCAAAATCGCCGGCTCGCACTTCGTGGAACGGGACGGCTCCCGCACGCAGCTTGACGGCAAGCTCGTGTTCACCTTCAGCATCGGCGTCGACGGTGACGGCTTTTACGAGAAGATGCACAACAACCGGGACGTGATTTGCGCGCCGTCTTCCCGGGTCGTCATTCCCGAAGCGTTCTACGGCGGGTTGGGAATCAACAACTGCCTGAGCATCGATTTTCAGGGTCACCTTAATTCCGCCGGCCGCGACAAAAACCACTACTCCGGCATTGGTGGCGCGGCGATGATCAACCGCGGCCTGATCGTGGGCGGCATTGCGTATTTGTGCATGAAGTCGACGCACCGCACGCCGGAAGGCAAGCTCCGCTCCTCGGTGTTCCCCTTCCAACCGGTGGGCACGCCGCTGAGCCTGATCGGGCCCGACTTTTTCGGCACGCGCGACGGCGCGAAAGTCTTTCTGGCCACCGAACACGGTGTGGCGCAAGTCAACGCGCAGCCGCAAAGCGATTTCATTCGCAGCATCATCAGCGTGGCCGACCCGGATTTCCGAGGGTGGCTCAAGCAACGCGCCTGGGAGGAATTCCGGGTCAGCGTTTGACCGCCGCCTTGCTCGTGGCTCAATCGGACGGCCCCGTGTTGCGTGTTGCGGGGCCGTTGTTACGTTAAGCGCGTTTCAAATACTCATTCCAACGCGGAGGAAGTGCTTCCATGGCCAAAGGGCTCAAAGTTCTTTTTGTGGCGAGCGAAGTCGCGCCCCTGGCAAAAACCGGCGGTATGGCCGATGTGTGCGACGCCATCCCGAAATACCTCGCGGAAGCTGGGCATGACGTCGATGTCATTCTGCCCTACTACCGCGTCGTCAAAAGCGTGGCGAGCCCGGCTGAAACCGTGCTCAAAAAATTCACGGTCTCCATCGGCGACGCCAAGGTTTCCGGTGCCGTACACCGCCTCGAACTCGATCGCCCCTGGCGGGCGCTGGCCGTCGAGAACGACCAGTATTTCGACCGCGAGGGGTTGTACACCGACCCGGCCCGCGGGGCTGATTACGCCGACAACGCGGAACGATTCGCGTTTTTTGCCAAAGCCGTGCTGGCCTATCTGCGAGCCGCGAAAAGCAAGTACGACGTGGTGCATGCACACGATTGGCAGGGCGGACTCGTCGTTTCCTATTTGCGCTTGTTCGGCGATCAAGAGGCGAAATGGGCCGCGCCGGCGACCGTCGCCACGATTCATAATTTGGGTTACATGGGGCTGTTCCCACCCGAGGCGGGGCACGTGTTCGGGCTGCCGCCCGAGGCCTTCCACGCCGATCAATGCGAATTTCACGGTCGCTGGAGTTTGCTCAAGGGCGGCCTGGCCCACGCGGATATCATCTCGACGGTTTCGGAGAAATACGCCCGCGAGATTCAAACGCCGGAGCTTGGCTTCGGGATGGAAGATTTGCTCGCCGCGCGCGCCGACCGGCTCGTGGGCATTACGCACGGCGTCGATTACACAGAGTGGAACCCGGAAAGCGACCCGTACATCGTTGCCACCTACAGCGCCGCCCAGCTGGAGGGCAAGCAAGAATGCAAGTTGGATTTGCTGGCCACCTTCGGCATCGCCAAGGAATGGGCGCGCAAACCCGTGATCGCGTTTATCGGCCGCTTGGTGGAACAAAAGGGTCTCGACCTGATCATGCCGATCGTCGAGGACATCGTCGCCCACGGCTACATTCTGATTTTTCTTGGCGAAGGCGAGAAGAAATACGAAACCAACTTGCGGCAATTGCAGGAACTGTTTCCCGAAAGTGTCGGCGTGCATCTCGGCTTCTCCGAGGAGTTGGCGCACAAGATCGAAGCCGGCGCCGACCTACTGCTGCTGCCCAGCCTGTACGAACCTTGCGGCCTTTCGCAGATGTACTCCCAAAAGTACGGCACGCTGCCGGTCGTGCGCGCCACCGGCGGCCTCGACGACACCGTCAAGGGGTGGCGGAAGGGCTCGCGCGGCGCCAACGGCTTCAAATTCGTTGACAAGAACCCCGAGGCATTGCTGAAGGTCTTGGCCGACGCCGCGATGCTTTTCGAGGACGGGACACGCTGGCGCAAGCTTGTGGACGCCGCCATGGCGACTGACTATTCCTGGCCCAAGATCATC
Source organism: Candidatus Lernaella stagnicola (assembly GCA_030765525.1). NCBI lineage: Bacteria > Candidatus Lernaellota > Candidatus Lernaellaia > Candidatus Lernaellales > Candidatus Lernaellaceae > Candidatus Lernaella > Candidatus Lernaella stagnicola. The sequence goes on along the minus strand of JAVCCK010000010.1, from coordinate 96,558 downwards.
AAGAAGTACGAGCGCCTTTATCGAAAAGCGATACGCGTCCGCAAAGAGGATGGCCAAGCGCAAGCCGCGCCGTTGCCTGACGGGCAGTCGTGATTAACCTTGGGTTCGGGGGTGTTTCATGGCCGAATTAATTCGCTGCGAACAATGTGGGACGATGAACCGGGCGCCGTTGGCCGCGCTGGAAAACGAGAAAGCGCGCTGCGGCAAGTGCAAGACTGCGCTCGCGATGCCGTCCCAACCCATTGATACCGACGACCGCCGTTTCCACGACGACGTACTGGAAAGTGAACTGCCGGTGTTGGTCGACTTCTGGGCGCCGTGGTGCGGCCCCTGCAAGATGATGGCGCCGGTGTTGCGACAACTGGCCGCCAAGCACGCCGGCCGCATCAAGGTCGTCAAGCTCAACACGGAAGAGAACCCCCGCGCCGCCGCGCCTTACGACATACGCTCGATACCCGCCATGCTCCTTTTCAAACAAGGCCGCGTCGTACATCAGGTGATCGGCGCGCGCCCCCTTGCGGCGCTCGAGCAGGAACTGCTGCCGCAGTTGTAAGCAACGACCGATTCAATCGCGAATAAAGGTGCCCGCCCGCAATTCCGCGAGGGTTTGTTGGATTTGCTCACGCGTGTTCATGACAAACGGCCCCCAACGGGCGACGGGCTCGTGGAACGGCCGGCCGACCACCAGCAGGAAACGCAGCGTGTCGCGATCGGAACGAGCATGCACGACTTCGCCGGGACCCAGCACGACCATGTGGGATATCGGCGCCGGCGGGCGCGCTTGATCGCCGAACACTCCGTCGCCGACGACGATATGCGCGAAGGCCGTGTAGTCGGGATTCGTTTCGTAGGTGAAGAGCACACCCGGCGGCACGGTCACGTCCAGGAACGTCGGGTCGGCCGCCACGTCCCGCACCGGACCGACGGTGTCGCCAAAGCGGCCGGTCAGCACGCGCACGCGCGCCCCCGATTCGGCCGAGACCTCCGGGATGCCCGCCGCGGCGAATTCCTGGTAGCGGGGCGCGGTCATTTTCTCTTTCGCGGGCAGGTTCACCCAGAGTTGATAGCCCCACAACCGGTTGTCGACGCCTTGGGGCATTTCGGAATGGAGAATGCCGCGACCCGCAGTCATCCATTGGGCGTCGCCGGGCTTGATGAGGCCCGCATTGCCGATGCTGTCCCGGTGTGCCACCCGCCCGTCCAAGAGGTAGGTCACCGTTTCGATGCCGCGATGCGGGTGTTCGGGAAAGCCGGCGAGGTAATCCGCGGGTAGGTCGGATTTGAATTCGTCGAGTAACAGGAAGGGATCCAGGTAGTCCAACGCGGGCGACCCAATGGTGCGCTGCAAGCGAACTCCGGCGCCTTCCAGAGTCGGTTGCGGGCGAATCACGCGCGTGACTTCGCGAACGCTTTTAGCCATCGCCAACCTCGTTTTCTGTTGATCGATTACAACGTAGTGACGATGCCCGCGGCTGCCAAGTCGCTTTTCATCCGCCGCCCCTGGCCAAGCCTATCGCAAAGCTTTATAAATGCCCTTGATGCATGTTCGCTTCATCCTCATCGTTTTGTTGATCGTGACCGGTGCGTTCGTCGGCGCGTGCGAAAAGACCGCCGAACTGGACGCCTTCACGGTCGAAACCGCCGTCGGACCCGCCGGTTCGCTGTTGGTCTTGGGCGAGTGCGCCCTGGCTGACGGCGTGCAAGTGCTGGTTCATGCGGTGGGCGGCGAAGCCTACGGCGCGCATCTGGAAACCGCCGTCCTGACACCGGTCGTGGCCGGTCGCTATTACGCCGACGTGGGCGTGTACGACCCGCTTCTGTACCGCGTCGAGGTGGCGGTGTCACCGCGCTACAACCGGCACGTTGCGTTGCCGGCCGCAGCGCCGTCGTTCGCCGATCCCGAACTGCGGGTGCGCGAAGCCAAAGACGACTGGGAGATTTACCGGCAGGTTTCGCACCGTCTCGGCACGCCGGAACAAGAGCGGCAACATCTGCGTTATCGCTTGGCGGCATTGGGTGAAGCCAGTGACGTGCTCGCCCGTTTTGCGGGACAACTGCGGGAGATAGAGACGACCCACAAAGGTCTCGCGCGCTGGTACCGCTTGTATTGGGACAATCGCCACAAAACGCGCCTGGCCAAGCCCGGCATCGATACGCTATATCCCGCCTTGCACAACCACTTGTTAAAAGCCGACGAGGTTTTGCAGCGACGCTTTCACGCCATCCTGGCCGCCACGACGGGTGAAACCGACGAAAGCGATCGCATGGATGCGTCATGGGAACTCTTGGAAAATCGATTGGTGCGCGTTACCCGCGACTTGGCCGACCTCCGGCAGAAGCTGCCTGACTAAGCCGCTTTGGACGCTGCAAATCGGTTGCACGAGACGGTCTCGTCACTTAGGGTTTGACTGTGATAATCTGCGGGGGTTCGGGTTTTTCCCAGGAGGCTTCTTGTGAGCAGACGCGGCTTTTTTTCGATACGGTTGGCTTGGTTGCTGGTGTTGGTGTTGTTGGTTTTCGTCGTAGTCGGCTGCGGCGGCGACGATGACGATGACGACGATGACGACAACGACGATCAATCGCCGACCGACGACGATACGACCGGCGATGACGATACTGCCGATGACGACGATACCACCGACGACGACACAGGCGACGACGATACGACATCGCCCGCCGACCCGTATTGCGAAGAGGGCAAACAATTGTTGCGCGCCGGGGCCGGACCGCTGGCCGCGCTGCAATTCCGTGCGGGCCTCGAACTCGACGAAGACGCGCTGGACTGCCGTTACGGCCTGGTATTGGCCGACACTCTTCATCAATTCGACACGTATTCGATCATTTATGCGTATGTCGAAATGTTCCTCGGCTATCAGCCCCCGGCCGCGGCGGACGACGACTGGCCGCAGACCGGGCAGGCTTTCTTGGATGAGCTTCTCAACCGCCTGCTCGACGGCTTGCTGATAGACGCCTCGGACGAAACCATCGCCAACGTCGAATGGCTGCGCCTGAACGCGCCCGATGTGGTCTACCCGCTGGATCGCATGCCGATCATCCTCAATTTTGAGGAAGTGTGCGATGCGCACGGCGACTTCGACCTGCCCGATGCGGTCGCCGCCGAAGCGTGGGCCGGCATTGTGCCCGGCTTGTTGGGGCATCTTCCGGCCCTGAATCTCGACTTTGATTTGGGACTGGTGTTCGAACTGACCGAGCTGAATTTCGATGACGACATCATCGAGGTCATCGGCACGATCGTCGACTACCTCCTGCGCTTGTTCGACAACCCCTTCTATCCCGATTTCTTCACGTTGAAAGACGACGGCCAACTCTTTGTCGACGCCGGCGCGAAAGTCGGCCTCGGGTTCCAACACGCCGAGGAAGTCTTCGCGCTGCTCGTGGCCGAAACGGGCGGTCAGGAAAACGAAGTGCTGGGCTTCGCCGACCTCAACGACGACGGCATCTGGCAGCCCGGCGAGTCGCTCGTCGTACAGCCCTGGGGCGAACTCGACCAAGACGAAATGCAAGCCGCCGACGCTTTCCGTGTGCTCTTCGGTCAAATGGCGGCGAGCTTCCTGGATTACAGCGAGTACGACTCGACGCCCGGCACGCCCGAACCCTTCCGGCTGGCGTATCTCAACCCGATCTTGCGCGCCTTCGGCATACCCGGGCTGATTCCGGACAGCGATTTGTTGGTCATCGATTTCGGCGCCGCGTACCAGGACGTCGACCCCACGTCGCTGCGCGACACCTTGGTGACGATCCTGCGAATCGCCGACCTCTTTCTTCCCTGACCGGGGCCAAGTGATGTTGCGGCCACCGCCGACGGCTTGAGCCATGCCGCGCCGCATCTCCCGCCGCCGCGCGCTTGCCTACACCGCGATCACCGCGTTCGCCTTGTTAGTCGTGTTGGAGCTTGTCCTGCGCTTGGGCCTGGCGGCGTTTGTGCATTCGCGCGCTTTCTTCCGACCGCAGGTGGATCCGCAGGCGGCCGTGCGTTTTCACGAAACACGCGGGTGGACCCAGGCCGACCCGGGCTCGTTTCGCGGACGTCGCGACGTGTCGCGCACCAAGCAACCGAGTGCCGTGCGCATCATCTGCATGGGCGACAGTTGCACGCGCGGGGCCGGGGTGGCGGCGGACCAAACCTACGCGGCGCAACTCGAACGAATCCTGCAATTGCGGAGCCGGGCGCCGATCCACGAGTTTGAAGTGCTCAACGCCGGGGTCAACGGTTATCAATTGCTGCAGATCGCCGATTTCTTCGAAAGCGAGTTGGTGGGTTACGAGCCCGACGTCCTGATCGTCTACGCCAACGCCTTCGACACATCGGACAAGGCGATCGAACTGGACGTCACCGGTGACGAACTGCCAAAGAGGGTCGAGCGTGAGTCGCGCTCAGTGCTGGTTAACACGCTTCGGGAGGGGCTGTTCGCACTGCGGTCATACCATTTGTTGAGGCGGGTGATTGTGCCCTTGCGAGACGCCGCGCCCGACGTGCGGCCCGACGCCGTGGCGGGCAGGCAAAGCGCCAATTTGCTGCGGCTTCGTCTGGCGTGTGAACGCATCGGCGCGCGGTTGCTGGTGGCCGAGTATCTCGTGCGTTGCGACGGGCCGGGCGAGCCGGGCGTTTGCATCGCGCCGTGGAACCGAACGCGGTCATGGGAGGCGGAATTCGTCCCCCTGCGCGAAGCCTTTCTCGCGGCGGGTAAATCTCCCGCGGAACTCTTCTTGGATGATGTCCACCCCACTGCCGCGGGGCATGCGATCATCGCCCGCGAATTGGCTCGCCACCTCTAACGCGACCGGTCGGTTAACGCGGTGGGGCGGTGAGCCACGGTTCCGGCCCGCGCTGCTCGGCGAGCGGTTGGCGGCACGAAAAGGCGCGGGTCGTTCATGACCCGAAAATCCGGTTTGTCCAAAAGCGAAAACGCTTCGTCAGCCGACACAACCCGCAGGTGGGTGTAGGCCTTGCCGTGATCGAGCTTGATTTGGAGCGCCACGTAGTAGACGCGGCCGCCCCACACGTCGAATTGCAGCATTGCGCCGTCGGCGTTGATGCGGGTCTCCCCCGGGTTCACGTAGGCGTAGATGAAGCGCCCGCCCTGAACGTATCCGGCGAGTTCGCCTTCCATCTTGACGCGGTAGGGAGCGCCGGCCAGCTTGCCTTCCGGGCGCAGAAGAATGATAAGTGCTTGTTTTTCCGTAATTTCCGGCGCACCGAGGAAATCGGCGGTCTGGTAACCGTCGAGGGCCTGCCCGTACGTTGTTTTTGCGCAGGCTTCGTTGGCCAGAGTCTGGAAAAACGTCGCAATAACGATCACATATATGGTGAAAAGCCACTTACCCATAGTTCTTTTCCTTCTCGCCCCCTCTATCAATAGCAGGGCCGGTTCGCGCCATCGCGCTTACCGACCCGTTTGTTCTTGGACTTGCAATGCCCATGCCTTGGTTCAAAGAAATCGACATATTTCCCGAACATGTTGATATAGAAGCGAAAAAAAAGATTACCGGGGCGAGCAAAAAGCTCAGATTTTTGAGACTGCGGTGGATAATGCGCGGTGTTTCCGCCTCGCCTTGGGCCAGGATTGGACCAACATGCGCCAAGCGACACCAAAGCCGGGCGTTTGCACGCTTCGCCACACGAGCCGGGCGAACTCAAGGGGCAGGGCGAAAAGCAAATAAAGCCAGTTATTTCGTATGTTTTCGTTCACAAGGAAGACCAGAAGGCGGTTGACAAACGCCCGCGCCTCGAGCGTCGGGCCGTGGTCTGCGGGGTGGCCGCGCCGGTGCTCGCATACGGCGCGCGGCTCGTATAGGAAGCTCCAGCCGAGACGGTGAGCCCGCCGGCAGACGTCTACATCCTCGAAATAAGCGAAGAAATCCTCATCCAGGAACTCGTCGTTGAGCGTCACCGCTTCCACGGCCTCGCGCCGCCAAAGCGCACAGGCGAAGCTGGATCCGGCGGATGGACCGGGGGTGTCGTATTGGTTGCGGTCGATTTCGCCCGCGCCGAGGTCGCGGGGGGCGAGGCGGCTAGTCGTCAAGTCGATACCGGCCGAGTCGATGACCCGGCCGCCCGGTTTGAGCATCTTCGGACCAACAGCGGCGGTATTTTGCGGCGATTCGCGCAATGTTTGCAGCAAACGGGGTAGGCATCGGCTGCCGATTTGGGCATCCGGGTTCAAAAACAAAACGAATTCCGCCGTTGATTTCCGCAATAGGCGATTGTTGGCGGTGCAGTAGCCGAGGTTGATTTCCGAGGTGTGCAGGCTCACTTCGGCGTGGCTGCGGACGGTCTGGACGGTCGCGTCGCGTGAGGCGTTGTCCCAGACATGTATTTCCATGTCGAGGTCGGCGTCGCGAAGCGCCTCCAGGCACGCTTCGATGTCCGACGCGCTATTGTAGGTAACGATTTGCACGGCCAGTTCCGCCATGAGCCCTCCGTGGAACACGACTCCTATATATCCGCTTGGCGTACCCGGCGTCCAGCGCGGGGTCTTTGCTTTCGGATACGGGGCGACATTACGGCTTGACCCGGGCCGGTCGGGGAGTTATAAACTCACTTCTTTCTTAGGGGTTTAGGCCCGTATACCATTATGAAAACGCCGAAAAGTCGGGGATTGCCATGACTGTCCAAGTCGAGAACGTCAGTGAGATTAAAAAGAGGCTAACCGTCACGATCGACGCCGAGACCGTTACCGCCGAGCGGGACAAGGTTCTTGCCGTCGTGCGCAAGGAATCGCAGGTGCGCGGTTTTCGTCCGGGCAAAGCGCCGCTGGGGATGATTCGCAAGCAGTACGGCGAGTACATCGACGAGGAAGTCAAGCAAAACCTGATGGGCGAAACGCTGGCCGCGGCGATCGACGAGGAAAACATCAAAGTCGCCGCGCAGCCCGAGTTGGAAAAAATCGAGTTCAACGAAGACGGTTCGCTGACGATTATAACGCTGGTCGAAACCATGCCTGAAGTGCAACTCGGTGAATACGAGGGCATTGAAATCACGCGTGAAAAGGTCACCGTGCTCGATGCGGCGGTGGAGGCCCGCTTGGAGGCCATGCAGCGGCAGCACGGGACGATGCGCGAGATCGAAGACCGCGACGTGTGCGAAACCGGCGACGTGGCGCGGATCGATTTCATCGGCCGCAAAAATGGCGAGGCGTTTCAGGGCGGCACCGCCGAAGATTACCAGTTGGAACTGGGCTCGCAGACCTTCATTCCCGGTTTTGAAGACGGCGTAATCGGCCTGAAAGTGGGCGAAGCGACGAAGATCGAAGTCGTCTTCCCGGAAGCGGACAGCCGCGAAGATTTGGCCGGGCAGATGGTGGAATTCGAGGTCACCCTCAAGGCCATCAACCAGCGCGAGATTCCTGAATTGGATGACGAATTCGCCAAAGATACGCAGATGGCCGAGACCATTGAGGAACTGCGGCAGACGATTCACGACCAGATCGAGAAGGCCGAGGAAGGCCGCACCCGCCGCGGGGCGCGACGCGCCTTGGTGGAAAAGCTGGTTGAAATGCACCCCATCGAAGTGCCGCAAGCGATGATCGAGCGGCAGCTCGAATACTCGATTCGTTCGCAGAAGATCGAGATGGCCATGGCGGGCATGCCGATCCAAGACGATCCGGCCGCCGATGAAGCGCTCAAGGCGCACTTGGCTCCGAAGGCGAAGCAGGAAGTGCAGTCCTACTTCATTTTCCGCGCCATCGCCGAGGCCGAGGAGTTGGAGGTCACGGAAAAGGATCTGGAAGCGCGGTTCCAGGAGATGGCCGAGCAACAGGGACGGGAAGTCGCCGAGGTCGCCGCCCAGCATCAGAAGGACAACCTCGCGGAATCCCTCAAGGAAGACATCCTGGACGAAAAGGTGGTGGACTTTTTACTCGAGCGTGCGAAAATCACGTGGGAAGATCCGACTGAAAAGCCGGCGGAAGACGACGTTGTCGACGCCGATATCGAGCCCGAATCCACCGACGAGCCCGCCGGCAACGAAACCGAAGAGTAACCTTTCGGTCGTCGCAGGGACGGCCTTTGTTTGTTGTGTCGTTTTGACTTCTTTTTGCAGGAAGGTTGGGCTCCATCATGCTGGTTCCGATGGTTATTGAACAGACGAGTCGCGGCGAGCGTTCTTACGACATTTACAGCCGGCTTCTCAAAGATCGCATCATCATTCTTGGGCAGGGCGTGGACGACACGATCGCCAACCTGATCATCAGCCAGTTGCTTTTTTTGGAATCGGAAGATCCGGACACGGATATCGCATTGTACATCAACAGCCCGGGCGGCCACGTAACCGCGGCGTTGGCGATTTACGACACGATGCAGTTCATCAAGTCTCCGGTGAGCACGATTTGCCTCGGGCAGGCCAGTTCGATGGCGGGCTTGCTGTTGGCGGCCGGAGAGCAGGGCAAGCGTTTTGCGCTGCCGCACAGCCGGATGTTGATTCACCAGCCGGCGGGCGGATTTCGCGGTCAGGCGACGGATTTGGAAATTCATGCGCGGCAAATGGACGCGTTGCGGCAGGTGATCAACGGCATCATCGCCAAGCATACCGGCCAAAGTGTGGAACGTGTCTCAAAAGACACCGACCGCGACTTTTACTTGACCGCAGCCGAAGCGAAGGATTACGGTCTTATAGATAAGGTTATGGAAAGCCGCGCGGGAATGACCTCGGCGGCGAAAGACGGATAAAGTTATGAGAAAACGAGGCGAAGGCGAAGGAACCCACAATCTGTTTTGCTCGTTCTGCGGCAAAAGCCAGAAGGACGTGCGCAAACTGATTGCCGGCCCGAACGTGTACATTTGCGACGAGTGCATCGATCTGTGCAACGACATCATCGACGAAGAAAGCCAGATCGAGGAAGAAAGCACCGACACTTCCCAGATTCCCAAACCCCGGGAAATCGCCGAAGCGCTCGACGACTATGTGATCGGCCAGCCGCGCGCCAAAAGAGCGTTGGCGGTGGCGGTACACAACCACTACAAGCGCATGTTCTACCGCGGCCGCGCCGGCGATGTGGAACTGGAAAAAAGCAACATCTTGATGGTCGGGCCCACCGGTAGCGGCAAAACGCTGTTGGCGCGCACCTTGGCCAAGGTGCTCAACGTTCCCTTCGCCATTGCCGATGCCACGACACTGACCGAAGCCGGCTACGTCGGGGAGGATGTCGAGAACATCATCTTGGCGTTGCTGCAAAACGCCGACTTCGACCTGGAAAAAACCAAGCGCGGCATCATCTACATCGACGAAATCGACAAAATCAGCCGCAAGTCCGACAGCCCGTCGATTACGCGCGACGTTTCCGGCGAGGGCGTGCAGCAGGCGCTGCTCAAAATCATCGAGGGCACCATCGCCCACGTGCCGCCCAAGGGCGGGCGCAAGCATCCGCAGCAGGATTTCCTGCATATTGACACGACCAACATCCTGTTCATTTGCGGCGGCGCTTTCCACGGGTTGGAAGATGTCATCATGCGCCGCGTAGGCAAAGCGGTGATGGGTTTCGGGGCCGATATTCGCAGCCAAAAAGAGCTCAAAATCGGCGAGATTCTCACCATGGCGCAACCCCAGGATTTGCTGCAGTACGGCTTGATTCCCGAATTCATCGGCCGCTTGCCGGTGGTCGTCAGCCTGCACGAATTGGACGAAGCGGCCTTGGTGCGGGTGCTCACAGAACCGAAAAACGCCTTGGTGCGCCAGTACACCAAGCTGTTTGATATGGAAAACGTCAAACTGTCTTTCTCCGAAGGCGCCCTACGCGCCATTTCGCGGGAAGCGGTCAACCGTAAATCGGGCGCCCGGGGGCTGCGATCGATCCTCGAAGAAGTGATGCTCGACGTCATGTACGAAATCCCGAGTCAGTCGAATGTGAGCGAAGTGGTCATCAACGAAGAAGTGATAACCAGCCGCGAACAGCCATTGGTCGTCTATGAAAAACAAGCCGAGCCGGCCTAACTGAGGGCCGGAGCGCGGTGTGGAATAGAAAATGAAATCGTCTTTCTCTGGAGATCAGCCCCAGGAAGGGCGGCGAAGCTTGTTGCCGCTGCTTCCTCTACGCGATGTCGTGATTTTTCCCGGCATGGTCGTGCCGCTTTTCGTGGGACGCACCCGTTCGATCGCCGCTCTCGACGAAGCGATGGGTAAGGACAAGCTCATTTTGCTCGCGGCGCAAATCGATTCCTCGGTCACCGAGCCCGAAGAAGACGAAATCCACAGCATGGGTACCATTTCGCGCATCGTGCAATTGCTGCGCCTACCCGACGGCACGGTGAAGGTGCTGGTGGAAGGGCAGGTGAGGGCGCGGGTGACGGAGTGCCTGCCGAACACCTCGTTTTTTCTGGCGCATGCCGAGGAAGTCGCGGAGGACGAGGAGCAAACGGTGGAAATCGAGGCCTTGCTGCGCGCGGCGCGGAAGGAATTCGATTCGCTGGTCAAGGTTCACCGGCGCATTCCGAAAGACGCGCTCGACACGTTGGCCGCCGTGGAAGACGGCGGGCGGTGGTCGGATATCGTGGCCAGTCATCTGACGCTGAAGGTGCAGCAAAAGCAGGCCTTGCTCGAAATGGTGTCGCTCAAGGAGCGGCTGGAAAAGATATTTGACTTGATCAGCGGCGAAATCGAAGTCATGCAGGTGCAGCGCAAGCTGCGTTCGCGGGTTAAGCGGCAGGTGGCGTCGTCGCAAAAAGAGGCCTACCTGAAAGAGCAGATGAGCGCCATTCAGAAGGAGCTCGGCGGCGAGCGCGACGAGTTCAAAAACGAATTGCGTGAACTGCAAACGAAGATGCGCAAAAAGAAAATGAGCCGGGAGGCCACGGAGATGGTTCGCACCGAGTTCAAGAAACTACGGATGATGAGCCCGCTTTCGGCTGAAGCCGCGGTCGTGCGCAACTACATCGAGACGATGATTTCGCTGCCGTGGTTTGAAATGAGCGAGGACGAGGTCGACCTCGACGAGGCGGAGCGGATCCTCGACGAGGATCACTACGGCCTGACGAAGGTCAAAGAGCGCATTTTGGAGTACCTCGCCGTGCATAAGCTGGTGGGCAAGTTGCGCGGCCCGATCCTTTGCCTGGTCGGCCCTCCGGGTGTCGGCAAAACGTCGGTAGGCAAGTCGGTGGCGCGGGCGTCGGCGCGCGAGTTCATTCGCATGAGCCTGGGCGGCGTGCGGGACGAGGCGGAAATTCGCGGGCACCGGCGCACGTACATCGGCTCGATGCCGGGCAAGATCATCACGCAGATCAAGCGCGCGAAGGTGAATAATCCGGTGTTTCTGCTCGACGAAGTCGACAAGATGAGCAGCGATTTCCGCGGCGACCCGACCAGCGCACTGCTCGAGGTGCTCGACCCCGAACAAAACCACTCGTTCAACGACCACTACCTGGACGTCGATTACGATTTGTCCGACGTGTTGTTCATCGCCACCGCCAACGTGCTGCATCAAATCCCACCGGCCCTGCGGGATCGGATGGAGATCATTCGCCTGCCGGGCTACACCGAGCCGGAAAAGCTGGCGATCGCCAAGCGCTTTCTCATGCCCAAGCAGGTCGAGGCGAACGGCTTGAAGATGAAGGATTTCGCCATCACCGATGGCGCGCTGCTGTTGATGATCCGGCGTTACACCCGCGAGGCGGGCGTCCGTAACCTGGAGCGCGAGATTGCCTCGATATGCCGCAAGGCGGCGCGGCAGATTGCGCGCGAAGGACACGAGGACGATCGCATTCGCGTCACCGAGAAACAGATGCCGAAGTATCTGGGCGTACCGCGCTTTCGGGAGCAACAGCGCGAAGAGCGCGACATGATCGGCATTGCCAACGGGTTGGCCTGGACCGAAAGCGGCGGCGAACTGCTGGCCGTGGAAGTGGCGGTCATGCCCGGCAAGGGCAATTTGATCGTTACCGGCAAACTGGGCGAGGTCATGCAGGAAAGCGCCAAAGCGGCGTTGAGCTACGTGCGGCGGCGCGGGCCGATGCTGGGCTTGGAGCCGGACTTCTACGAGAAGCTCGATATCCACGTCCACGTACCGGAAGGTGCGGTACCCAAGGACGGCCCATCGGCGGGGATCGTGATGGCGACCGCGATCGCCAGCGCGCTGATCAAGATCCCGGTGCGTTGCAGCGTGGCGATGACCGGCGAGGTGACGTTGCGCGGGCGCGTGCTGGGTATCGGCGGGCTCAAAGAGAAGTTGATCGCCGCGATGCGCGCCGGTGTGAGCAAGGTGCTGGTGCCGCTCGAGAACGAGAAGGATCTCAAGGAAATTCCCCCTGCGGTCAGGCGTAAGCTGGAAATCGTCCTCGTGGAAAACATGGACGAAGTGTTGGCGCAGGCGCTGGTGACCACGCGGCCCGTCGAGCTTTTGTTGGAAGAGGCGCAGGAGCATGCGGAAGCCGCGCTCGCCCCGGAAGACGACGAGGCCGACGAGCGCGAAGATCAGTCGGCCAGGTTGTTGTAGCATTTCCCATCCGTCATAATCACACACTCGAAATTTCGTTTGCGCCGGGAGTATCGACGATGAAACGTGTGTTGTGCATTGCGATCTTGGTTTTGATGACGGCTTACGGTACGGCGTGGGCGGGCGGGTTCGTACGCCACGACCTGACGGTCGACGGGAAGATCCACCAAGTCGTCGCCGTGGACGTGAATGGCGACGACGCCAAGGATTTGCTGATCGCCTATGCGAAAAACGACCGTCGGCGTGCCGCGGCCCGCATCGCGGTGGTGATGGCCGGAGACGGCTTCGCGGCGCCGCGCCTGGACATCGCCTTGCCGGCCGACGCCTGCCTGTGGGACACCGCCGATGTGAACGGGGACGGCATCGCCGAACTCATCGTGCTGCGCAAGTGGTCGGTCGTTTCCCGGCCCCTGGCCAAAACCGAGGCGGCCACCTGGACCACGCTGGCCAAGCAGGGCACCGGCGTGTTGTTTCCGCCCGACGACGGTGCCGTGGGAACGATGGATTTCGCGCGCGATTGGACCGGCGACGGGACGTGGGAAATCGTCGTCCCCGATTACGGCGCGCTGGTGTTTCTGCGTGCGGACGGCGCATCCTTCAAGCGGGCGTTCACGGTGACGTTGCCGGTCGACGGCTGGATGCGCGTGGAATCCGACCCGGGGCAGGCGGCGTCGGGCGAGCGGATCGTGGCCGGGCTGGAACTGCCGCAAATCTTCACCGTACCCACCGGCCGGGGTCACGAATTGTTCTTGGTCAAAGACGAGGCCGTGACGCGGCACGCGCTGACCGAGCAAGGCGTGTTCGCCAAACAGGGCAAAACGCAGCGCTTTGAATTCCTCACCGAACAGGAGCGCCAGGCGGGCAACATGTCGGTGATCAGCCGCACGGACGATCTTAACGGCGACGGGTATCCGGACTTGATGCTCAACAAAATCGGCGGCGGGCTTTCGACCTTCCGGAGCGCGGTGCGCGTGTACGCCGGGACGCCGACCGGTTTCGCCGAGACGCCGGCGTTTTCTTTCGAGAGCGACGGGTTCGCGTCCATGGTTCATTTCCGCGATTTGGACGGCGACGGCAACAAGGAAATGTATCTGCCCTACGCTGATTTCGGGCTGGCGCAGTTGGTCCGCATGCTGACCACGAAAAAGGTGAAGTTGAAGGCGCAGATCTATCGGGGCGCGGCCGGTCTGTACGCCGACAAGCCGACCCTTTCGCGGTCGGCGACCTTCCACGTGACGACGGAACGGGGCATGGATTTTCGCGGCTACCCGCCCAACTTCAATGGCGACTTCGACGGCGACGGCCTCAATGACCTGCTGATGGAAAGCGGCGACGGCTTCGGCGTGTATCGCAACGAGGGCGGGCTGAAATTCGGCGGTACGTCGATGATGCAGTACAACCTGTCGCCGCGCGAACACTTGTTGCTGGCCGATGTGAACGCCGACGGCAAAAGCGATTGCATTTTGTGGGATACGTTCGACCCGGCCCAACGCGGACAGGTCGTGGTGCTCGTCAACGAGCAGTAAGTCAACGCACGAACTTGTTGGTGTTGTTCTAAGGCGTCGTGATTCTCAGCGGTTATCTTAAAAGAAGTATTTACAGCCTAGTGTCCCGCCCAGGTACAGATCCGTGGTTGGAATGATCCATACACCGGGTGAAAGGTCGAGGCTAAGCTCCACCGGTACTTCCCGAAAACGCATCGCGAGTCCCCCGGTGGCGCGAGCGGCCAACCCGGTACGGATGTCATCGTCATGGTCTTGTGGGTGTTCTCGCCGCAAGCCGAACGCGCCGCCTCCACCGATATAGGGTCTCAGGGCAAAGGCCTTCGCACCGGCCACATCGCGGAAATGGAATAAGTAGTCCCCTGTGGCGCCGAAGCCCCCGTGGTAAAAGTCCCAGGCGGCATCGAAATCGAGAGCGTTGGAATCAGAAAGAAAAATTTTGGCCGTGATACCCGTTGGCGAACCGGCCACAAGGCCCAAGCCAAAGATACCACCCCCCGCTAAAGCAGTAACAGCGCTCAGTGAAATAAACAGGGCGGCCAACCACACGATTTTATTTTTCATAACTGAACATAACCACGAAACGACGACTTGCGTTGCAAAATGGGAGGCTGTGTGACCCGATACGCGGTGACAAGGGTCCGTTTCGCTGATCGCCGCAAAATGCTAAGTGTCGCTTGGTTGCGCCCAGCGCCGCCGCACATTCTCGATATCGAAGGGCTGATTCGTAACCGCGAAACCGCCGGTACCCACGGCGATCAGGCGGTCGTCCGCGGAGCGTATTTCCATCTCGGCGACCGCTAGTTTCTTTCCGGCGCGCACCAAGCGACCGGTGGCCCGCAGGTCGGCGCGGTGCACTTGATCCAGCAGGCGCATATGCAGGTCGGCAGTGGCGACCCACATGTCGTAACGCGTGGCGACGGTGAACCAGCCGGCGTTGTCGAAAATCGTCGCCAAGGCGCCGCCGTGCACGTCGCCGAAGGCATGGTTCAAATGCGGATTGTACGGCAGGTCGAAGATCGCGTTGCCGTGCTCGTCGTAGCTGAAGATCATGCCGAAATGGTGCTTGATGGGCGCGTGGTCGAACAACTCGATCAACTCGGCGCAGCGCGTTTGGATATCCACGGGCATCGTCATTCCTTTGGGTTGGGGCCTCGGGAATGGTAAGTCGGTGGAACGCAAAATAAAAGACCGGGCGGGACGGCCGCCGCCGTTTTCCGCCACGTGAGCGCGTCGCGCCGCGAAAGTCGTCTAGTTGCCGAAGCGTTTGGTCAGCTTGTCCTTCCATTCCAAAAAGAGCAGGCCGAGCTTCGTGCCCAGGTCGTCGGCGTCTTCCGGGTTGTCCAGCGGAGGCGCGGCGCCGGCGGGGCCGTAGAAGTCCATCATCATTTTCAGGACGTTCTTCTTGATCATGCCGCGCAAGGGGACGGCGGAGATCATGCCGTAGGTGGCCGCGCCGCCCTGGCGGGCCAGTTCGGGGTGGGCGCGCACGACGGCCACGGCCTCGCGCAGGTCGTCCAGGTAGCGGTCGACGGCGGCGCTGTGGGCCGGGGTGACCATGGCATGCAGGGCGTCGGGCCGCTGCAGGCGGTCGATGTGCCAACTGCATTTTTCCATCTGGTCGGCCACGGCGAAGATGTTCACCTCGCGCTCGGTCGAACCGTAGGCGAACACGCTGGCGTGCGGGTCGCCCAGCACGCGCAGGCCGGGGATCGCGTTGACGCCGCTTTGCAGTCGCTGGGTCGTTTCCATGATTTCCTTGGCGATCTTCAGGTAGCCGTCTTCACCCAGGGCGGTCATGGCGGCCCAGGCCGCGGCGATGGAACCGCCGGGGCGGGTGCCCAGCAGGGCGGGCGAGGCGAAGATGCCGCCGGGCCAGTTTTCGTACACGAACAGTTGGTATTTGAGGATGTCGATGCTGCGGTAGAGGATCGTCGAGGCGCCCTTGGCGGAGAAGCCGTACTTGTGCACGTCGGCGGTGATGGACGTGACGCCGGGCACGCGGAAGTCGAAGGGCGGCACGTTGTAGCCGAGCTTTTCCACCCACGGCAGCAGGAAGCCGCCGAGGCAGGAGTCGACGTGCAGCGGCAGTTTCTTTTTCAGGGCGAGGCGGCCGAGTTCTTCGATGGGGTCGACCACGCCGTGGGGGTAGGCCGGGGCGCTGCCCACCAGCAGGATCGTGTTGCGGTTGATGAGCTTTTTGACGGCTTTGACGTTGACGCGAAAGTCCTTGCCGACCGGCGCGTGCACGGCTTTAACGCCGAAGTACTCGGCGGCTTTTTCGAAGGCGACGTGGATTGTTTCGGGGACGATCATTTCCGGCGTGCCCAACAGCAGGCGTTGGTCGCGGGCCATGTCGCGATAGGTTTTGACGGCCAGCAGGCAGCTTTCGGTGCCGCCGGAGGTCATGGTGCCGACGGTTTGTTCGTCGCCGTGAAGCATCGCGGCGGTCATCTGCACGACTTCGGTCTCGAAGCGTTTCAGGCTGCGAAAGGCCATGGGGTTGAGGCCGTTTTCGGAGAAGTACAGCGAGTGGGCCTGTTGCAGGAATTTCGTGTGCTCCTCACCGAGGTAGTACACGAGGCTCCATGTTTCGCCGTCTTTGTAGTTGGGGTCCTCGGCGCGGAACGATTGCATGGTTTCGAGAATCTTCTTTTTGCCCAGGCCTTTTTTCGGCAGGGTGACTCGGCCTTGCGACATGATGCGCTCCTTTTCGTACAGGGGAAAATCAACCGCGATACTTTACGCCGCGAGCGGCGCGCGGACAACACGGTAGTTGATATGCGTCAAGCGCGCTCGGCGGGCGGCGTTTCGTCTTCGGCGGGCGGTGGTCGCTCGCTGTCGGCGAGTTCCTCGCGTTCGTAGTCGACCGACACGACGATGAGCGGATAGGCGACAACAAACACGGCAAAGAACAGTTGGAACACGGCGTGGCGGGGAAAGAAGTCGAGGAAGATCGACAGCGCCAGCGCGGCCCAGACCAGTTTTCCGAGGAATTGCTTTTTGACGGCGCGTACGAGGGCGGCGATCAGGAATACGACGACCGGCGCGCCGAGGATCAGGCGCGAGAGCAGTTGCCCCACGATACGTCGGCCGCCGAGGGCGAAGTTGTGGATGTTCACCGCTTCGCGGGTGTTGTGCTCCCGGAAGAATTCGGGCGTGGGGTAATGGAGGATTTGCTGCAGCCAGTCGCTTTCCTCCATGGCGAACACGAAGAAGTACAGGCCGTAGAAAAGGAAGAACCATCGTCGTTGCTTGTGGTAGACGGCCAAGCCCAGACCGATCGCGAAGGCCAGCATGTAAAGCAGGAGCTGCACAACCTCGCGGCCCTCGTTGTCGGGCGGGATGGGGTTGTCGGTCGTGTAAAAGCGAATCGGGCCAGTGGGCGAGAAACCGTCTTTGATCGTCAGGGCGACCGCCGCGAGCAGACAGACGAGCAGCGCGATTTGAAACAGCGGATTGCGGAAGCTCTCGTAGCGGCGGCGCGGTTGATTCATGACGGGAAGTATACGGCAGGGCGCGGAGCGACTCTAGCAGGGTGCCGAAAAAGTGCCGCGCGGGTTTTTCAACAACCGGCCCGGGCGGACAAAAAAACGGGGCCGCGCGCGGCGACCCCGGTGGGTGCGATTCGGAGGTGCGTCGATTTAGAAACGGGCCTGCACTAGAAGGTTGAAGCCCAGGATGTGCGTGATTTTGTCTTCCTCGAAGACGCGTTCGGCGATGCCGTTTTCGTTGTCTTCGTACTTCGTCAGGTTTTCGTCGATCACGTACTGCACTTCGCCGAGCACGGCGAAGCCCTCGGCCAGCTCCAGCTTAAAGGTCGGCTTGATGGCAATGATGTCCATCGCGTCTTCCCCGGCCGGGAGGATTTCCAGGTCGCCCACGTCGCGCACGACGATGATGTTCTGCTTGTTAGCGATGCCGGGCACGTCGGTCGGGCCCTGGTACGTGGCCGGGTGCTTGTAGCCGCCGATGATACCGAGGGTAAGGTGGGCGGCCTCAATGTGGTAGTCGAAGCCCGCGGCGACGAAGTATTCGTCGGTGATCGTCGCGTCGGTCGGCAGTGCGTAGAAGGGCGCGAGGCCGGGCACGTCGAACAGTACGTAGGCCAGTTGCCGGAACACGAGGTCGGTGTGCACGCGCCAGTGCCCGAACTTCAGCTTGGCGTTGACGTCGCCGGCCAGGGCCGGTTGGTAGAGCGTGGTTTCGGGGTCGTCCCAGTCGAGCATGAGTTGCTCGCGGTAGGTGACTTCCGAAGAGAGCATGTGCGAGAAACCTTCGCCGTATTGCTCGGGCGCGGCGGCCTCGCGGGCTTTCTCCACATCGCGGCGATACAGGCGGAAATCCACACTGTCGCCGATGGACAGGCCGCGCCGCCACGTCACACGGGTTGATACGCCGTGGGCTTCGATGGTCTCGCCGGCGATTTCGCTGTCGTAGCTTTGCGGCGGGAACACGCCTTTTTCGAAGATGCCGCCGTTGACTTCCCACAGCAGCGATTTGCCGAAATCGAGGCCGAAGCCGCCGAGCGCGCCGTAGAAGGTTTCAGCTTCGTTGATGTCTTCGTTGAGCATGCGCATGGCTTTGGCGCCGCCGAAGAGGTAGCCGCCGAAGGTGTCGCTCGACCCGGTGCCCCAATCCCACTGCAAGCGCAGGCCGGGCGCGGGGTTGTCGGTGCTGGGCCAGGTTTCGTCGCCGCCCCAACTGATGTCGTAGCTATAGCCGAGGCGGAAGCGGTCAGAGTCGATGGGAAAGAGCGTCAAGGCGACCATGTCGCGGTTGGCGTCGGGCGAGAGCAGGTAATTGAACTTGATGTACGAGCCGTCGTCGCGCAGTTGGGTATCGGTCTCCCACGTGACTTCGTCGGTGACGTTCTCGAGTTGGATCACCAAGGCCGCCTCGAGTTCGAGCCGCTCGAAGTAGCTTTGCATTTTCTTGTACAGCACGAGATGGGCGAGGGTTTCGTACCCGGTCATGGCGCTGTTGTAGTTGTCGAAGAAGGTTTCGTTGCCGGTGTAGTGGAACCCGGCGCGCGGGCTGCGGTCTTCGGCCCCGGCGAACAAGTTGTCGTCGGAGAACGCGAAGGTCACCCAGGTGTCCATAAAGTCTCCGGCGACCGCGGTACCCGCCAGCAGGCAGAGGCAGAAGACGACGCCCAATAATCTCACTGTGGCTTTCAATGGAACCTCCGAATTTTATCAGGGTGCGGCGATCCTTGGCGCAACCGCCGCACCGTCCAGGCTTATTCGCTTAGTCGGAAACCGTGTGAGCGCCGAGGAACGTGAACGTGTCCTGGGCGTGCCAGTCCCATTCGTCAGCGGGATCGAAGGCGTCGCCGCCGTTCGGGTCTCCCGCGCGAATCGTCGGGTCGCGCACTAGGGTTCGGTTTTCGGTGATGTTATCGCCGGTGCCCCAGAAACCCGCGGCGGGTTCTTCGCCGATTTTGCCGAACACGTCGAGCGTCACGGCACTGCACGCAAGTTCGATGGCATCGTTGCCGTTCCAGTTGGCGTTGTTCGTGGTGACGTCGCACTCGGCGAGGATCGCGGGGTCGGAATCCGGGTCGCAAACGACCAGCACGTCACCGGCGGCGATCGTCTCTGCGGAGATATCGGTCGTGGCGCTGGGGGTGGCGCTGCCGTTGCGATACAAGACGACGGCGCAACCGGTCAGGGTCGCGGTGCCGGTATCGTCGTTGTAGATCTCGATGGCTTTATTTTCCGAGCTGCCCTCGATGTATTCGCTGAAGTAGATCTCGCCGCTCGGGGTGGAATCGTCATCGTCATTGTCATCATCGTCATTGTCATTGTCATTGTCATCATCGTCGTCATCATCGTCGCCGCCGGCGCAATCTTCGTTGGCCGCGCCGGGCGAGCCCAGGTCGCCGGTGTCGTAGGCGATCGTGGCGGCGCACCAGTTGGCGGCATTCTGCGCGTCGGTGAAGTCGAAGGCGTCGGGGTCCAGATTCATCGACGCACCGGGCAGGATCGGGAAATCGGTTTCGTTGTAAACCACCTGCGCGATGACGTCGTCAGCGGGCGTGGCGAGGATCACTTCGTCTTCGGTGTTACTCAACTGGAAGGAGGCGTAGACATAGTCGACGCCCGCGCCCACCGCCGTTTCGGAGCGGGCCAGCACGGCATAACCGCCGGCGGTCACGACCACACTGCTTTCGATGGTGTGGCTTTCCTTCGCGGCGTCTTTCAACACGAGGCCTTGGATATCGATGTCAGCGCCGGTGGTGTTGTAGATTTCTACCCATTCGCCGGCCGTATCATCCAGCGCGGCGGGGTTGATCATGATTTCGGTGATCAACAAATCGCCTTGGTTGACGTCGGGGACGGTGGTGTCGTCGTCGCCGGTGGTATCGCCGTCTGTGGTGTTGTCGCCGGTGGTAGCGTCGTCGGTGGTATCGTTATCGTCGTCGTCATTGTTATCGTCATCATCGTCATCGTCGGTGGCGTCGTCGTCATCATCGTCGAAGGGCACGGTATCGTCGTCGTCGTCGTCATCGTCGCCGCTGGTCGTGGCGCAAGCGACGAAAAACGCGAGGGCGATCAGGAGTATCCCGATCAGCCAGAAGTAGCGTTTGGCGTTCATATCCCTTCCCCCTATTCGGTCAAGTCGGAATTCGAGCGCGGTTCAATTTTCCACGCGCCGTAGTCGTAATTCAGGACGCCGACGATCGAGCTGTAGGAATCGCCGCTGCCGATGCCTTCGTCGGCCCAGTGGTCTTTTTCGAAGAAAAGGTCGTCAACGTTCAACTGGTCGCTGTTGCCATCTTCCACGGTGAACTCGCCGTATTCATCCGGATCAGCGATGACGTCCACGTCGGTGATTTCC
The DNA here is from genome assembly GCA_030765525.1 of Candidatus Lernaella stagnicola. NCBI lineage: Bacteria > Candidatus Lernaellota > Candidatus Lernaellaia > Candidatus Lernaellales > Candidatus Lernaellaceae > Candidatus Lernaella > Candidatus Lernaella stagnicola. The sequence continues at coordinate 75,770 of JAVCCK010000010.1, read as the reverse complement.
ACGAGCATGCCCTCGTAGTCATCGCCAACCTCGTCGATGTCGATCGTGGTGGGGTCGGGTTCGGCGCCGCTGCCGACGACTTCCACGCTGCCGCCTTCGTTTTCGCAGACGATTTCCATGAGGTCGTAAAACACGGCGATTTGGCCCGTGACGCGGACGACATCACCGATCTCACCATCGTAACCGTCGGCGATCTGGTCCCACATGTACACGGCGATGCCGCTGCTGTCGTCTTTGCTGTCTTCATCCTGAATGAAGAACAAATCACCGCTCCAATTCAGCGGAGAAATCACCACGCCTTCGACGGTGACGACGGATCCTTCGGATTCATCACGCGCGTCGGCGACGCTCATCGCGTCATCGTCGTCGTCATCATCGCCGGCGTCGTCATCGTCATCCCAGACGCCGCCGTCATCGTCGTCGTCATCATCGCCGCCGCCAGTCGCGCACGCAGCAGTTAGTATGAAAGCAATAAGAAGCAAAAACATCGCCGCCAGAAATAGCCGATTGCGCAACATGGATTTCTCCCTCAATCGTTCAAATCGTTGTCGGTACGCGGCTCGAGTTTGAATTCGCCGAAGCCGAAATACACGATGCCGCGAATGAATGCGAATTCGTCGCCGTCACCGATGCCCAAACCCTCGAAATGGTTCTGCTCGAAAAAGAGATCGTCGACGATAAAACTGTCGCCGCCGCTGTCGGCGGTAAATTCACCGTGGTTGTTGAGTTCGCCGGAAACCGTGACGTCGTCGATTTGCACGAGAACGCTTTCCCACGGTTCGCCTAAATCACCGGCGTCGATCACTTCGGCGTCGGGAATGTCGGTCGTGCCGAGGATCTCCAGGTCCGCCGGATCTTTGACGACCAACTCGGTCAGATCCCAGTAATCCTGGACTTCGGCGGTTACGCGCAACTCCAAGCCCATCTCCAAATCGGCGGCGTACGCCTCGACGACTTCGCTGTACATGTACACCGCGACGCCGCTGTACTGGCCGCCGTCGGCGTCCTGCAGGAAGAAGGTTTCGCCGATGAAGTCCAGCGGTGAAGTAACCACGCCGGTGACGGTAACAACGTCACCCGGGCCGTAATCGCCCTCCCGCACTTCGTAAATCGTAGCGTCTTCGCCACCACCACCGCCGGTGTCGGGATCCAGCGCGTCCCACTCGTCGCTGTCGTAGTCGGCGGCTTGGCGCGGGCAGAGTTTGTATTCGTCAAAGTTGAAGCTGATCAGGCCGGCGATGACGTTAAACGCCGTGTCGGCGGGCGGGTTGGGCGCGGAGCCGTAGAAAAGATCGTCGACCTTGACGCCGTCGGCGATGAACTCGCCGTAGTTGTTGATGGCCTCCTCGACGGTGACGTCTTCGATGGCCACGAGCACGCCTTCCCACTGTTCGGCGTCTTCGTTGGTCGGCTCGATATCCGCCGTGTCCACGACTTCCGGGTCGAGCGGGTCGACGGAATCGACGATCTCGAGATCGCTCGTGTTGGCGATCGTGATTTCGGTGAAGTCGTAGTACTCGGTGTACTCGCCGGCCAGGTTGAGGACGTCGCCGATCGTGACGCTGATCTCGTCCACGATGCCCTTGTTAATGTAGATGTACACGCCGCTAAAGGGGCCGCCTTCGGGCTCTTGCACGAAGAAGCCCTCGCCGTCGGCCGTCTTTTGGCTGGTGACGATGACGTGGCTGAGTTGGACGCGCGTGCCTTCATCGAAGTCGCCTTGTTGGACTTCGTAGATCGTGGTGTCGATCGCGACGTTGTCGTCATCGCCGGTCGTGTCGTCGTCGTCATCGTCGTCGGCGTTGTTGGTCGTGGCGCAGGCGAGCAGACAGGCCAGGGCCGCGATAAGAATCAACAGGAACAGATAGATGGCGCTTCGTTTCATCGATGCGGACCTCATTCGAAATCGCCGGCTCGCCGGGGGATGACCATCCAGCCCGGGTTTGCCAGGTAATGGTAGCGAAGGTTTCCGGTAACGCGCACGAAGGTTTTGCCTTCCATGGAAGGCGGGTCGATTTCGTCGAATACGGCCGTTTCGGCCACGAGAATCGTGTTGCTTTCCTCGCCGCAGCCGCTCAGGCCGCTGAAGCTGACCCGCCACTGGTCGTACGCGTAGAATGTTTCATCGACGGGGCAGACGGTGATGTCCTCGACTTGCACGAGGCTGGACTCCAGCTCTTCCATGGCGATGTCGTTGGCCATCAGCGACGGCGTGATCGTGAAGGGGTCAACCGTTTCGTCGGTAGGTTCGGCAAGGTAATCGGGGAAACCCAGTTCCGTGAAGCCGAAGTACTCGTCGACCTGGCCGCGCAGGGCGGTCAGCCGCATGCCGGTTTCCACCTCGGGGCGGTTGTGGGTGTAGACGAACATGCCGGCCCAGGAGCCGCCGGGTTCGTCGAGGTCTTGGCAATAGAAGCCGTCGCGTCGCACGTTGGTCACCACGACGTTGCGGTCGGCGACGCGCACTTCGACGAAGTCGCCGAAGAGGCCGGAGCTTTCGAAGTTGTCGGTGCGCTGCACTTGGGTGAGCGTCGGGTCTTCGAAGTAAAGCATCGGCGTGGCGCCCGCGGCGTAGGTGCCGCTTTGGTCGAGGCCGCCGGCGTCTTCGACCCAAATGGTCACGTCGCCGTGGCAGGCTTCGACGTACAGTTCCACAGCGTCGGCCGTGCCGTTTTCGATTTCCACGCGGCTTTGCTGGCCTGCGGCGAAGTGCCCGACCGGTTCGACGCGGAAGGCGAGCTTACCGGCGTAGGTGGACAGGAAGTCGCCGTTTTCATCCAAGGCGCGGATTTGCAGGACGTAGCGCAGGGGCTCGTCGGGAAAAGCTTGCGGGCTGCCCGGTGAGCCGATTTCACCGTCCGCGATGCGAATGGCGAAGCTGCTGAGGCCGCCGTCGCTGTCGAATTCGGTAACGCAGGCGGCCAGGGCGAGGGTCAGGATCAAGCCGGCGGTGAGGGCGTATTTTCTCATGACTAAAACACCGTGTTGATGCGGCCATCGGCGATGGCGATACCGCTCGTGCAATTTTCGAGGTCTTCGGTGGAATTGTCACACGCGGGCAGTTCCGGATGGTCGGCCAGGTAGTCGATCACCGCGGCGCGCATGCTGATGCCGGTGTCGGTTTGGGTCGTGTTGCGGGCCAGCATTTCAAAGCCGGAGCCGCCGCCGGCCATGTAGTTGTTGGTCGCCATTTCGTACACGCCGCCGGGGTTGAGCGGCGAGCCGTTGATGAGAATGTCCTCGGCGCGGCCCGTGCGGCAGTTCATCGTGAAGGTGATGCCCGACACCTGGATTTGCGTGGAGCAGCCGCGGCCGGCGCTGCGGTGCGTGGAGTAGTCGAGCACTTCCTGCACCTCACGCCCGGAGAGGAACATGGTGGTGATCGTGTTTTCGAAGGGCAGGACGTTGAACAGGTGCTCCAGCAGGATGTCGCCTTCCTGAATGTCGGTGCGGATGCCCAGCGAGTTGGTCACGCAGAAATCGGTTTCGACGCCCGGCCGAAACTGCATGGCTTCGGCGACGAAATTGCCGAGCATGGAATCGCCGCCGCTGGTGCCGAAGCGCTTGAGGTCGATCAGCGCGCGGCCGAGGACGCGGTCGAGATCCAACGTGCGGTTGAGCTCGATGTAATACGGCTCCAGCACTTCCCACACATCGGCGTCCGGCGCGACGGTGGAGTCGACTGGAATGAGTTCGAAGTCGTGGGATTTGACCTTGCCGTCGCGCACCAAGAGGTCCAGGCGACCGACAAACTTGGCGAAGGCGTGGGGGTGGGCGACGATCGTGTCGTGATTTTTGCATTCGGAGCGGTAGCGGAAACCATCCAGATGCGCGACCTCTTCGGGCACCGGGTCGTAGGGGACGACCGAGGGCGGGTCGAGCGCCACATGGTGGTGGCCGCCCATAATCACGTCGATGCCGCAGACGTTGCGGGCGACTTCGAAATCGTCGGTCAAACCCAAATGGCTCAGCAGAATGACGACATCGACGTCGCCGCGCAGTGTATCGACCAGTTCCTGAGAAACTTGGAGGTGGTCGATGGGCTGTACGCCCAGGGAGTTGTCGGCCTCGCCCAGCGAATACATCGAGGAGGTGTTGGCCATGCCGATAATGCCCACGCGCAGGCCGTCGAGATTGCGAACGACGAAGGGCTGCAGCGTCCTCTTCATCATTTCGGTGTGCGGTTTGGGAATCTCCCAACGGTAGTTGGCCGCGAGCACGGGGTAGTTCGCCCAGTTGGAAAGCTGTTGGGCGGCGTTGAGCGGACCCTTGTCGAATTCGTGGTTGCCCAGCGCCTGCGCGTCCACGCCGGCTGCCGACATCGCGCGGATCTCCGGCTCACCGTTGAACAAATTGAACACGGGCGCTCCCTGGAAAATGTCGCCGGAATCGAGCCACAGGCTGCGTTGCGCCTTATGACGCTCGCGTTTGATGACCGTCGCGATTTGGGCGATGCCGCCGAAGGGCGCGCGGTCTTCGGACATGCCGAGCATGCGCTCCGTGTACAAGGGTTTGTAGTCGTAGGGGAAGATGCGACTGTGGATATCAGACGTGTGCAGGAGCGTAAGGCGGACGTCTTGGCCGGAGATGTCGACGTCGGGTCCGATGTACGCGCAAGTCGCCATAAAGGCGACAATTACCAGCAGCCCCGCCGCCAGTAAGCCGGTGAACTTCCGCCGATTACTCGTCATGACGTTTTCTCTCGTGGTATGTGGAAGATCGAATCCTTTGCGGTCGGTGCCGCCATCGGCCGCGTCCTCGATGCATACAGTGTCATCTTCCCAGAACCTCAATGCAATCCACCGGCGCGGAAAAAACGCCCCGGTTTGGCGTGTTAATCATGTGCCGTCCATTTCGAACGAGGCAATACGCTTTACCGACGGGTAGGGAACGATGTCCGTGGGGCTGTGGATCGAATGGAACCACACGATCACCGCCTCAGGAAAACTATCGGCCATTAAGTTGACTAGTTCGGGTTCGTTGTCGAAGGCGGCCACCACTTCGCCGAGGCCGCGAATGCATTCCACGGCGTTTCGCTTGTGTTCTTCGTCGGGCGTTTCGAATTTCTCTTTCATGATCAGCGCGACACGGGTGTCCTCATAGGGGAACTGATGGCGCAGGAGACCGGCGACGGTCCCCTCTTTCATGTTCGGGTAGTCGCGGCCGGTCAGGTAGCAGATCGTGGCGCCGGCGTCGAACACGCGCCGCACATAGTCCACGGCGCCGGGCATCGGCTGGTCGTAGGCCAAGTATTCGTTGGTGAAGAAACGCTCCTGCCAAAACGCGAGCAATTGGTCCAGCAGGTTTTCGTCGGCGACGCCGGCTTCCCGTACATCTTCGTGAAACCACCAGCCCAGCTCGTCCGGCCTCAGCTTGGCCACGGCTTCGGCTAGCGCGGGATGCAATCTCCCGGCCTCGAGAAGTATTTGATAGCTGCGATGGCGGGTGCTGAACAACGTGCTGTCGAGGTCGAAAATCACGAGGGGCCGCTCGGCGGTGCGCCGGCGCACATGTTCGAGAACCGAAAGCAGAATATTGCCGCCCATCATTCACCAAACATCATCGGCCCGCAGGGGAAGGAAGTCTCGCTTTGCACAGCGCCGGATACGATACGCGCCACCGATCGGCCGCGGATGGAGAGCGCGATGGAAGGGGCGAATCCGACTGCTGAAACCCCTGTTGTATTGCGGCGCAAATTCTAACAAGGGCGGTTGGGGCTGTCGAGCGGGCGCGAAGCGAAAAACGCGCAAAAAAAGCCCGCCACACGGATGTAGCGGGCTTTTGTTGCGACAGTTTCGCGTTATGGCGTCACGGTCCAGGTTCCCAGGTCGTCGACCGAGAAGCCGTCGGAGAGGCCGGGGTCGAAATCGCAATAGGTCCACGAGAAACCGCTGTCGTACGAGAAGCGGTACGCGTAGGAGTACGTGGCCTCGGTCGGCGAACTCATCACGCGTTGGAACTCGTCGTTGGGGTCGCCGGTATGAAGCTCGTTGAAATCAGCGCCGAGCCAGATGTATTGATCCGGATAAAGCCGCGGATCGACGCCGACCGGCCCGAAGCCGACGGTGGCTACCAACGTGGGGGCCGGGGTTCCGGTGCCGGTAACGCCGTTAATGTAGACCTGGCCATAGATCAGTTCGGTGTCGGCTCCCGCCGCGGAGGTAGTCGTCTCCGGGTACTGGAGACTGCACCAATCGATGTGGTCGTTGTAGACATAGAGACGGCCCATCTCGGCGGTCTGGAAGCCGTTCGTGGAGCCCACGCCGGTGTCACAGTAGACCCAGTCGCCGCCTTCGGTGCGGACTCGGGCGGCGTAGGCGTAGGTGAAGGCGATGTCCAGAGTTACCGTCTTCCAATACTCGTCGTTGTCGTCGCCGGTGTGCCCGGCGTTGAAGTCCATCGTTTGCCAGGTGAAGAGATCGGGATTCCCGCTTGGATCATCCAAGGGCGAGCCGGTGCCGAGTTCGACGTCGAGGTAGAGCAATTCACCGCCCGTCCCTGTTTCCCCCTCGATGTAGACCTGCGCATAAATCGGATCGCTGGCGGTGCTGAGCGGAGCGGTCAGGCCGTCGGGGAAGTGGATGCCGCACCAGTCGATGTCGTTGATCCCAGCGGTATCATCGTCATTATCGTCATCATCGTTATCGTCATCGTTATCGTTATCGTCGTCATCATCATCGTCGTCGCCGGAACCGCCGATTACTTCAATCAAGAGGTTGTCCATGCGGGCGTCGGCGACGAACCCGATACCAACGTAGCTGCGGAAACGGCGCAAGCCGCCGGTGCCCGATCCTTGCAGAATCCAAGGCTGGTCGACGCAATCACCGGTTTGGCCGCCGACTTCCACTGTCACGGTTTCGGCGCCGAGGTCGGCCTCGACATTGATGGGGTACCACTCGCCGTTCGTGTATATGTTGCAGGTGCTGGAGCCGCCTTGATGCACGAGTTTCACAGCGCCTTCCAGGAACTGAACGACGAATTGCACGTTATTTTGATCGTCCACCATTTCGGTATGGAACGACGTGCCGCTGTCCACGATGACTTCCCATTCCGCAAGCGCCGAGCCGCTCGTGGCGAAATCCGAGCCGTAATCCCAACTCAGGTACGCATAGCCCGGATCGTCGGCATAAAGGCGAACGACGTTGCCGCTCGCGCCACCTTTGACCGTGGTGATCTCCACACCGGCGTTGGCCGAGGTAAGGGTTTCCCAGGGCGGGTTCGGGGCCGAACCCGGCGTGTGAGTTGACCAGTCTTCTTCCAGGATGACATCGCCGCCGGTGGTGTCGTCATCATCGTCGTCATCGTCGTCGTCGTCGTCATCGTCATCGTCGTCATCGTCGTCGTCGTCGTCATCATCGTCGTCATCATCATCATCGTCGTCGTCGTCATCATCGTCGTCATCGTCGTCGTCGTCATCATCGTCATCATCGTCGTCGTCATCATCGTCGTCGTCGTCATCATCATCGTCGCCGCCGACGCAAATGGAATTGCCCGCGCCCGGCGTACCCAAGTCGCCCGTATCGAAAACGACCGACGCGTCACACCAGTTAGCGCCGTTTAGGGCGAGTTCATACGTGAAAGAGTCAGGGGCCAGATTCAACGATGCGCCCTCGGTATCCGGGAACGCTGTGTCGTTGTAGTAAACCTGCGCGATGACCTTGCCGGCCGCGTCGCCGGTGACGGGTTCGGTGAGAATGACTTCGTCGTCGCCGTTGGCAAGGATAAAGCCGGCGTAAATGTAATCCGCACCGGCGGTTGCGGCGGTGTTACGGGCCAGCACAACAAAATCGGAGGGCGGCACGACGACCGACAAAGAGATGGTGTGTGAGTCAATGCCCGCGTCGCTCAGCACGAAGCCCTGCAAGTCGATCGGCGCTGCGGTCGTGTTATAGATTTCAATCCACTCGCCGAGGGCGTCGTCGACGGCAAGGGGGTTCTTCATGATTTCGGTGATCAGCAAGTCGCCTTGCTCCAGGCCTGGCGCGGTATCGTCATCGTCGTCGTCGTCGTCATCGTCATCGTCGTCGTCGTCATCATCGTCATCGTCGTCATCGTCGTCGTCGTCATCATCATCGTCGTCATCGTCATCGTCGTCGTCATCATCATCGTCATCATCGTCATCGTCATCATCGTCGTCGTCATCATCGTCGTCGTCGTCATCATCGTCGTCGTCATCGTCGTCGTCGTCATCATCGTCGTCGTCATCGTCGTCGTCATCGTCGTCGTCGTCATCGCCCGGAGTACCGGTGCAATCGCCGGGCGTGGGATTCGCCGGGAATTGGCTGAACGGATATAACAAGTTGGCGAAGGCCAACGCACCGGCAGGCAGATCGGGAATGGTCAATTGCACGGAAGCGTCTTTGGTTTCGTCCACGACGCCGTTGAGGATCTGCAGCCCGGGGTCAGTATTGAAAAGCAGGTACACGCCGTTGTTCGGATTGGTTGTGTCGCGTTGGGTCGTGATGTTGTAGCTGTCGTCGAAATAGAACGTGCTGCTCGGCGGTGGCGAGACAAACACGTCGGCGCAGCCGACCGACTCGAAGGTCGTGCTGCCTTCCCACATCGCGTTGCCGGTGATCGTCGCTTTGCCGGGGTCGAGCGTTACGCCCACGTCGTCGGCGAAAGTTTCCAGTATCGCCGCGGTAACCGAGTAGAACTCGACACCGGTTGCGCCGGTGGGCACGTAGTACCAATAGGTGTCGACGTAATCGGTTTTGCTGAATATCAAGCCGACTTCGTCGGGCACACCTTTATCCGGCACATTGGGCACGGGAATCGTGAACACGCCGTCAACATTGGTCAGTGTCGTCACCGGCGGCGTGAAGGGCGTGCCGGAGTTGTTATCGATCAATTCGACGGTGGCGTTAGCGATCGGATTGCTGCTCTGGCCGTCGCGGAGAACGCCGGAGACTTCGCCGGGCTGGACGGTATCGTCGTCATCGTCGTTGTCGTCATCGTCGACAGAGGAGTCGTCGTCCACCGACGAGTCGTCATCCACCGACGAGTCGTCATCTACGGACGAGTCGTCATCTACCGCGGAGTCGTCATCGTCGTCGTCGACGAGATCGTCGTCGGTCGCGTCGTCGTCGGTCGCGTCGTCGTCGGCGATAGCCGAGTCATCGTCGCCCCCCGTTCCAAGGCGTCCCTGGTCTTCATCGCCGCCGGAACTGCACGCGACGAACAAAGCCAGAAACACAACGAGGGCGAATACGATTAGCCAATATTTTTTCATGGTCGCCTCCAAACCCGCCACGATCGTGGGGGGGAACCCAAATACATATCCCCTTCGGGAGTATTCAAACACTGAGATATTGCCCGCTTTTCGGCCGCGAGGTCAAGTCTGAACGTGCCGGTGTGGGCTGAGAAGATCTCGTCGACACGTGCAAACGTAAGCGTTTTCAGGTAACTTTATGCGCAATGAAAAAGGAGGCGGGAATGGCCGAGGTTGTCACCGACAAAGACCGCGAATTGGCAAAGCGTTGTATGGCGTGCCCGGTGTGCCAACGCGCCCGGGACAAGCAGCGAGGTCTCGCGTTTTGGTTCGTAAAAACAATCGAGGGCGGGCTCTGCCCCAACTGCAAGGCCTACGCGAAGGTTTACGGTCGCAAAGCCCACGAACCGTTGTCGCGGGACATGGACCGAGCGTAAGTTACCCGGTCAACATTTTCTCTAATGCGTCTGGGTCGGGGTCGGCCAGGTCCGGAACACCTTCTTGCTTGGCCATACTGACGATCTCCGCGTTTTCACCCCGCGCGCCCGACCACACCACAATAGGCCGCGCCAATTTGCACATGTGACGATACGAAGAATACGTGCCGCTGCGTCGACGACCGCAGACCACCAGCAATGCCTGGGACAAACCGGTGATGATGCGGTTGCGCGTCGGGAAAAAATCACGCCGCGGCGGCGTACCGGGCAGCAGCTCGGTCAAGATCAATCCACGCTCCCGCATCTTTCCGAACAAGTACGTGTTTTCGGGCGGATAGTGACGGTCGATACCCGTGGCGGTTACCAACACCGTGCGACCGCCCGCGGCCAAAGCGCCTTCGTGGGCGGCGGCGTCGACGCCGCGTGCCCCGCCGCTGATGATGGTGTAGCCGCGCGCTGCCATCGCCCCGGCCAACTCAAAGGCAAAACGCCGCCCTTCCGGACTCGGGTCGCGTGCTCCGACAATGGCGATGGAACGCTTGTCGAGCGGCCACAACGGACCGCTGCGAAACAGGTACGGCGGGGGTTCGGTCAACTCGTGCAGCGGTGCCGGATAATCGCTCGCGCCGTAGTACGTACCGCGGCCGCCGCGATCACAATAGGCGACGACGCGCGCCACGGCATGGTCCAGGCGGGCTTTCCCGTCGGCGACGTCTTGGTCGTCGCCGCCCATGAGCGCCAAGGCCCTTTCCGGTGTGCCGCATTGGTCGAGCAGTTCGCGATAGCGTTTCGCCCCGACACCCGGCAGACGCGAGAGTCGAATCGCGGCCATGAACTCCCGCCGAAATGTTTCGAATGTTGTATCCGTCACACGTTTGTCCAGAGGTAAGAAATGCCCAGTAAGTATATCACAAGCGTCGGCGAAACTCGAATATTGGCCCTTAAAAGGGGAGACCAGAGGAGGGGCAGATCCTCTGGTCTTCGGCAAGGTTATTCATTCCATGATAAACTAAACAATCCCGTGAACTGCTCGCTTAACTCTGCAAAGGCAGTGCCAAATCGGGCCGCCAATCGATAACCTTCTTCAAAGCCAATAACGACAGGGTCTCAGCCTCACGCGGCAAAGCAGGCGACGTTCGCGGCGGTGAATCAAGCCTCAAAAAACCGGCGTAAGTACGCGAACGTTATCAAAAAACTGAGGTATCGAAAGGCAAGGCGATCGGGCCGGTGTGGCTCAGCGTCGCAAAAGGCGGCGCAGACTATCGGGGATGCGGCGGGGATCGCGGGCTAGGTCGACGGCCTTCTTGGCGACCGTGCGCGTATCGGGATTCAGCGTGCCCCAGCGGTGTTCCTGCCAACGGCGGTTGGCCTCGGCGACGATTTCCTCCAACTCATGGGGTTCGAGGTGATCGGTTTTGATCACCGCGCTGCGGAAACCGTCGTAGCGCTCGAAATCGTCGGTGATGATGCGTCCCTTCTTGCTTAAGTCATAGTAGTAGCGGCTACCGGGGAAGGGCGTGGCGATGGTGAACTGTACCGATTCGGCGCCGGACGCCAGCGCCATCTCGATCGTCGCACTCGCGGTTTCGCGGGTTTCGCCGGGCATGCCGAACAGGAACGTGAGGTGCATCTTGATGCCGAGCTCGCGCGTGATGGCGATGATCTTGCGCACTTTGTCGATATCCAGCGACTTGTTCATTTGCTCCAGCAGCTCGGCGTCGGACGACTCCACCCCGTACTTGAGCGCGTACAAACCCGCGTCCTGGAGTTCCTCGAGGGTTTCGCGGTCCATCAGATCGGCGCGGGCCATGATCGCCCAGGGCACGCCGAGGTTGCGGGCCTTGATCTCGCGGGCCAAGGCAAGAGTGCGGTCTTTTTTCACATTGAAAGTGTCGTCGTCGAAATAGACCGAGCGAAAGCCGTATTCGCCCACCAGCCATTCCATTTCGTCGACGGTGTCGCGCACGCCACGCACGCGGTACTTTGAGGAATTGTACATGATCTGCGGCCACGCGCAGAACACGCAACCGAAGGGGCAGCCGCGGCTGGCCCACATTTGCACCGAGGGGCGCGGAATCGAACCGGGCTCGTCGTGGTATTCGTGCAGCGGCAGAAAATGACGCGCGGGCCACGGCAGGCTGTCGAGGTCTTCGCGCAGCGGCCGTCGTCCTTCGTCGTGCACGCCGTCCGCCGCGCGCCACAACAGGCCTTGGCAGCCGGCGGGTGAAACGCCCTCGTCCAGGCGTTTGATCAATTCGAGCAGCGTGTCTTCGTACTCGCCGACGAGCACGAAATCGATGTCGGCGTGTTCGTCCAGCCAACCCGGCTCATACATGTAGGCGTGCAGCCCGGCGAAGACAAGCTTTGCATCGGGAAAGCGTTCCTTGATTTCGCGGGCCGTGGCCAGGTCGGTTTCGATGGAGATGGTGCTCACCTCCAGAACGATCACATCCGGCGTGAAGGCGTCGATCCGTTCCAAGAAGGCGGGTCGGTCGATCTTCTCGGCCAGCGCGTCGACGAGCAGGACCGGCACCTCCTCGCGCTCGAGCAACGCGGCGGCGTAAGCCAGAAAAAACGGGAAGGGCATGTATTCGAGGTTCTGGTCCTCGAAATGCGGCCAGCGGCTGCCGGCCCGCACGCCGTAGTATCCGGTTTTGCTCCAGGGTCCGTTGCCCAGAAAAACGCGCATGCTTCCTCCTGCCGCCCAAGATAACGCCCTCGAGCCGCGGCGGCAACGCGCTTTCCTTGACCGGGGGCGCGCCCGCGTCCTACGATGCGGCAACACGTGACACGGGCGGAGGACGCATGCGCAGGGTCATCGAGGGATACCGGCACACGACGGGTAAGCACTGCGGGACGACTTCCGTCAGCGGCATGCTTCGTTTTTACGGACACGAGTTTTCCGAAGCGATGTGCATCGGCCTGGCCGCGGGTCTCGACTTTTTCTACATGAGTTCACCGAACATGAGCCCGTCGCATTTCTGGGGCGGCCGCCAACCGCTGTTGGAGTACGACGGCTTCACGCGGCTGGGCGCGACGGTGCGCGTGCGGCAAACCCAGGACGAAGCCGAGGCGTGGCGGTGGGTCAAGGATGAGTTGGACGCCGGACGCCCGGCCATGGTGCAGGTGGATATCCGTTGGCTCGACTACTACAACACCAAGACCCATTTCGGCGGGCATAAGATCGTCGTGGTCGGCTATGACGACGAGCGGCAAACGGCGCGGATCAGCGACAGCGAATTCGCCGACGTGCAGGAAATCCCGCTGGCGGGTCTGGCGAAGGCGCGGGCGTGCTCGGCGCCGCCGTGGATGCTGGAAAACGACTGGTTCGAACTCGAAGTGCCCTCGCAACTGCGGCCGCTGGAGGAAATCGTCCCCGAAGCGATTGCGGCACTGGCCGAGCGCATGCAAGGCGATCGCGGGGAGCATTTCGGCATGGCGGGCATGGCGAAGGCGGCGGCGGAGTTGCCGGGGTGGGGCGCGGCGGAAGATTGGCGCTGGTGTGCGCGATTCGGTTACCAGGTGCTGGAAAAGCGCGGCACCGGCGGCGGCAATTTTCGGAATCTCTACGCCGCGTTTTTGCGTGAGGCGGCGGCGTATTGCGGGGATGTCGAGCGCCTTGAACTGGCCGACCGAATGAAAAACATCGCCGCGGCCTGGACAAAACTCGCTTATGATCTGCGTGAAATCTCCGAGCGGGAAACGCCCGGCGGTTTCGACGAAGCAGGCGAGCAGCTTCGCCGCTTGTGCGAACTGGAACGAGAATTTTATCTGTCGGCCGGCGCTTGCGCGTGCAGTCCGCCGATGGGAGCGACATGAGCGATTTCGTTCTCGTGAATCCGCCGCTGTCGGCCCGGGCCCGTTACGGCTCACTGGCTTCGGTGGGCAATCGCCTGCCCAACCTGGGGCTCGCGTACCTGGCGGCGTTTTTGCGCGACCAGGGTATCGAAACGGCGATCGTGGACGCGGCGGCGATGAACTACTCGGTCGACCAGACCGCGGCGGCCGTGCAGGAATTGGCGCCGCGCGTGTGCGGCGTCACGGCTTCCACGCTGGCCGTGGACGTGGCGGGTCAAATCGCGGCGGCGGTCAAGGAGCGCCTGCCCGCCTGCGCCATGATCGTCGGCGGCGCTCACGTCACCAGCCGGCCGGAGCAAACGCTGGCCGAGTATCCGGGCTTCGATTTCGGCGTGATGGGCGAGGCCGAGTTGACGGCGGTGGACTTGTTCGACGCCATCACCGGCGGTGGGTCGGCGGCGTCCATCGCAGGCGTCGTGTATCGCGAAGACGGCTTGATTCGCCGCACGGGGCCGCGGGATCTCATCGACGACCTGGATGAACTGCCGCTGCCCGCATGGGATTTGCTGCCGGATCTGGCCGCGACCTATGCGCCGAGCCCGCAGTCGATTTACCGCCTGCCCTCGACCATTTTGTTCACCGCGCGCGGCTGCCCTTACGGATGCACTTTCTGCGATCGCAGCGTGTTCGGTCGCTCGCTGCGCCTGCACAGCGCCAAGCGCGTGTGGGAGATGATGGAGCACCTGTATCGCCATTACGGCATCATTGATTTCGCCTTCCACGATGAGAGCCTGTTGATTCACGAAGGGCGGCTGGTGGAATTGTGCCGCTACATTCAACGCAGCGGCCTACCGATCTCGTTTTCGGGACAGGGGCGCGTCGATCAGAAACTGTCGTCTTTCGCCTTGCGGGAATTGGCCAAGGCAGGCTGCTGGCAGATGTCGTTCGGGTTGGAGTCGGGCAGCGATGAGATCCTGCGCATTCTGGGCAAAGGCACGACGGTCGCCCGAGCCCACGAGGCGCTGGCGACTATGCGCGAGGCGGGTATCGCCACGAAGGCGTTCATCATGCTGGGTTGTCCGGGCGAAACGAAAGAGACGCTGCAGGAAACCCGCGAGTTGGTGCTCAGCGCGCCGATCGACGATGTGATGATCGGCTTTTTCACGCCCTTCCCGGGCATCGAGCTGCTTAAGGGTATCGACTGGCGCGGCGAGATCATCGGCACATTCGCGGAGATGAGCGAACACCGGGTGACGTTCGTACCCAACGGCCTGACGGCCAAGTCGCTGCGCCGATTTCGCCGCCGCTTGTACCGACGGTTCTATCTGCGCCCCGGCGTGATCCGCCAATACCTGCGACGGCTGCGCGAACCTTCCGGACGCCGCGTGCTGCTGCGGGCCGCCTTCGGTTTCCTGTGGAGTGCGCTGTTCGGCCGCTAGAAGGCTTCCCCGAATACGAAATACACGCCGGTATCGTCTTCGCTGAAACCGAGGTCGAGCCGCAGATGAAGAGGCTCGTCTTTCGTCAAGCGAAAGCGCAAGCCGCCGCCCGCCGAAACGTGGGCTTCATTCAAATTGATAAAGTTGAAACGCTCTTCCACCGCGCCGCCGCCGAGAAAGGCCGCGCCGGAAAAGCGCCAGTAGATCGGAAAGCGGTATTCCATTTGCGCCACCAGCGCAGCCTTGTCGCGAAAGCGTCCCTGCTCAACGCCACGCAAGCGGTCGGAGCCGCCGATCGTAGCCATTTCGTCGAAGGGCGGATCGCCGGTCATGATTTGCGACAACAACTGCACGCCAAAAGCGTGGCGCTCGAACAGCGGTATGAAGTGGCGAATTTCGATTAGGTAATCGTTGTAAACGAAGTCGCTGCCGACGCCCGGGTCGGCCAGCAGCGCCGTGAGTTGATAGAGCGATCCGCTGCGGCTGGACAGCGCCGAGTCACGCGAATCCCAAAGCAGGACCGCGCCGAGTTGAGAAACCGTACCGGCGTCGTCACCGGTTAGGTCCTGATTGGCGATCAAGCCGTCGTCTTCTACATCCGTGATGTCGAAATGTTCGAAGCGATAGGCGACGCCCGCGTAGAAGTCTTTGTACACCCGCCGCAGGAAGTCGAGATCGCCGCGGAAGGAATCGGCCGTGAAGGTTTCCTCGTCCGCCAAGCGCGTGTTGTTGCCCATGCCGTAGAACTGCGAGGGGTAGTGAGACATCCCGAGGACCAAGTCGAGGTAGTAATCTTCGTTGGCGAAGTACATCTTCGGCGACAGGATCACCGAGTACTGCTTCTTGAGCGTGTAGAAAGCGACGCCGCTGAATTGTGACGTACGCGACGCGGCCGGCTCGCCGGGCAGGCGATAGAGCAACACGCCGCTGGCGCCGAATCCGAAGTTGGTTTCGGGCGTGTAGAACACGACTGGGATGGGGATGAAGGTCACCTTGGATGGGTCGTCGTCCTCTGTCGTTTCGGGAACATCTTGGGCAAGCACGGGCGACGCCGAGATGAGAATCAGTAATGCGAACATGAATACTTTGCGCCACATCACATCGTTTCCTTTACCGAGCTTCTCGATCCCTTTGTTGACGGAAAGGATAGGGATTGTCGACGCGATGGCAAGCCGCGATGACATGAGTCACGGGGCTCGCCGGCTGCGAAAGCCGATTTCCCGGCCGCGCAGATTGAGCCGCGGTCACCGGTCAAGAGCGCGGGCGTCGCGCCAACGGCTGCCACGAAAAGAGCCGGGCGGATAAAATCCAAAGCGGGAGAGTCCCAGTTTGGCCAGTGACCGGGGAAAGTGGGATAATTCAGTACGGCGATGATCGTATTTATTTAGCATTTCCAATGGGTTCGGAGTTCAGTACGAGGCTGTGCCGGCGGCAAAACGGCGGTTGACGTGCTGCGATACGTGTGTACAATCGGCGTGCCTCTCGCGGCCGCCGACCCCGGCCAGGGATTGCGCAGGCCGCGCTACGCCGAGGGAGATGACGCCACATGATCAACCTGCTTTTGCTCGCCGTATCCGCCGTGTTGGTCAACAACTTTGTGTTATCGAGATTCCTTGGCATCTGCCCGTTTCTGGGCGTATCCAAACGCATCGAGACAGCGTTGGGCATGGGCATGGCGGTGATTTTTGTGATGACGGTGGCGGGCGTTGTCACGTGGTCGCTGCATAGTCTCGTGCTTAAGCCTTTCTCGGTTGAGTACCTGCAAACCATCGTATTCATTCTTGTGATCGCCGCGCTGGTGCAGTTCGTGGAGATGGTGATGCAGAAAGTCAGCCCGGTGTTGTATCAGGCGCTGGGCATCTACCTGCCGCTGATCACCACCAACTGCGCGATTCTCGGCCTGGCAGTGCTCAACGTGCAAAAAGAAACTCCGTTCCTCGAGATGCTTGTGTTTTCGGTGGCGGCCGGCGTGGGCTTCACGTTGGCGCTGGTGCTGCTGGCGGGCATTCGCGAGCGGTTGGAATTTGCCGACGTGCCCGATTCCATGCGCGGCACGGCGATCGTGCTGATCGCCGCCGGCTTGCTTAGTTTGGCCTTCATGGGTTTTGCCGGGCTGGGTTAAGGAGAGTTGATGCTCACGGCGATTCTCATATTAGCGAGCGTGGCCCTGGTGGCGGCCGTAGGCTTAGGTGTGGCCAGCCGCGTGTTCGCCGTGGAGGTCGACCCGGTCGTCGAGCAGATCAACGAACTGCTGCCCGGCGTCAACTGCGGCGCATGCGGGAATCCGGGCTGCCACGGGTACGCGGAATTGTTGGCGGCGGGCAAAGCCGACGTCAACGATTGCCCGGTGTGCAGCGCCGATAATCGCCGAGCCATCGCCGACCTGCTGCATCTGGAATTTTCCGAAACGGTGCGCGACGTGGCCTTCGTACATTGCGGCGGCACTCGCGAACATGCCAAGGATATTTTCGAGTACGCCGGTATTCAGACGTGCAAAGCGGCGCACATGCTCGGCGGTCCACTGGGCTGTCGCTACGGTTGCCTGGGCTACGGCGACTGCCTCGCGGTGTGCCTATTCGACGCCATCGTGATCGAAGACGGCGTGGCGCGGATCCTGCCGGAGCGCTGCACTTCGTGCGGCCAGTGTGTGGCGGCATGTCCGCGTGACCTGATCGACCTGCAGCCGGCGCACCAGAAGGTGTTGGTCAACTGCAGCACTCACGGGCGCGGCAAAGCGGTGTCGGTGAACTGCAAAGTCGGATGCATCGGTTGCGGCCGCTGCGTGAAGGCGTGTCCGACCGAAGCGATCACCATGGACAACCTGCTGCCGGTGATCGACGCCGACAAATGCATCTTGTGCGGCCAGTGCGCGCGGGTGTGCCCGACGCATTCGATTCTCGACGAGGCCGGGCCGCACTGGATTGCCCGCATCAACGAAAACTGCACCGGCTGCACGCTTTGCGCGCCGGTCTGCCCCGCCGACGCAATCGCCGGAGAACGTAAGAGTCGGCACGAAGTCGACCCGAAAAAGTGCGTTCGCTGCGATAAGTGTTACGCGACTTGCGACTTCGAGGCGATCGAAATGGTCGATGAAGACGGCGCGATCCGCATGGAACCCCGTCCGAAAAAGACCAAGAAAAGAGCGGAGGCGACATCGTGAAACCCCGGCGCTTCTACGGCGGCGTGCATCCACCTGAGAAGAAATTCTCGGCCGAGCGCGCCATTGAAGTTTTGCCGGTGCCGGGCGAAATGGTCGTGCCGCTGTCGATGCACATCGGTGCCCCGGCCAAGCCGGTGGTACAGGGCGGCGACGAGGTGAAGGTCGGGCAGGTGCTGGGCGAGCCGGGCGGCTTCGTCAGCGCTTACATCCACAGCCCGGTGTCGGGCACCGTGCGCAAGATCGAACCACGCGATCACCCGCTGGGCCGGCCGTTGCCGTGCGTGATCATCGACAACGACGGCGCGGACGAGACCGTCGATTTCACGCCGCTGGTGCGCTGGGAGGAAACTGCGCCGGAGGAATTGCTCGACGCGGTATTCAAGGCGGGCATCGTCGGCATGGGCGGCGCGACCTTCCCGACCCACGTCAAGCTCAAGCCGCCGCCGAATTTTCACATCGACACCGTCATTGCCAATGGCGTCGAGTGCGAACCCTACCTCACCGCCGATCACCGCATGATGCTCGAACATCCGGCCAAGATTCTCGAGGGCATGCGGATCGTCATGCGCATCCTGGGCGTCAAGCGGGGTTTCCTCGGCATCGAGATGAACAAGCCCGACGCCATTGAACTGATGACGCAAAAGGCGCGCACGGTGGACGAAATCGAAGTCGTGCCGCTGCAGGTGCGCTACCCGCAAGGGGCCGAGAAACAGTTGATCTACGCCTGCACCGGGCGCGAAGTGCCCTCGGGCGGGTTACCGATGGCCGTGGGCGTGGTCGTGCAAAACGTGAGTACGTTGGCGGCGATACGCGACGCCGTGGTCAAGGGTAAGCCCTTATTCGAGCGCGTCGTGACGGTTACCGGCGAAGCCGTGACCACACCGAAGAATCTGCTGGTGCGCGTGGGCACGCCGCTGCGGCTCTTGATCGAAGCCGCGGGCGGATTGAACGGCGACGCGGCGAAAATCATCAGCGGCGGCCCGATGATGGGGCTGGCGCAACACGTGCAGAACGTGCCGATCATCAAAGGCTCGAGCGGTGTGCTGTGCCTGCCGCCGGAACTGGTCGACGTCTCCCCGCCGGCCCCGTGCATTCGTTGCGGCGCGTGCGTGGGCGTCTGCCCGGCCGGGTTGCTGCCGACCGACCTGGTGCGGTTGGTGGAAAACAATAAATTCGACGAAGCCGACCGATTGGGCGTGATGGACTGCATCGAATGCGGCTCCTGCGCCTTCGGTTGTCCGTCGCGCATCAAGCTGGTGCAGTGGATTCGTTTGGGCAAAGCCGAAGTGATGGCGCGAAAGAAGAAGATGTCATGAGTGACGCCAGACGCCTGATTGTCAGTTCCAGCCCGCACGTGCACGGGCCCGATTCGGTCCCGAAAATCATGTGGTCGGTCGTGGCCGCCTTGGTGCCGGCCACCGCGCTGTCGATCTATACCTTCGGGTTGGGCGCGGCGCTGACGGTGCTGTGGGCCGTGGCGGGCTGCGTGATGGCCGAGGCCTTATTCGCCCGGCTTCTCAAGCGGCCGCTGACCATCACCGACGGCTCGGCGGCGGTGACCGGCTTGCTGCTGGCGTTGAATCTGCCCGCCAACGCGCCGTGGTGGATGACCTTGATTGGCTGCCTGGTGGCGGTCGGCCTGGCGAAGTGGGCGTTTGGCGGCCTGGGACAAAACATCTTCAACCCGGCGTTGGTCGCGCGGGTGTTTTTGCTGATTAGTTTCCCGGTGCAGATGACTTCCTGGCCGCTGCCGATGGGCGCGGGCCGCTTCCGTTCGTTGGATGCGCTCACGGGCGCCACGCCGCTGGGGCGGATCAACGAAGCGATCTTGAGGGACAAGCCGGAGATGCTCGACGGCATGGCGTCGTGGACGGATATGGCCTTGGGCAATATCCCGGGCAGCATGGGCGAGATATCGGCGGTCGCGCTGATGATTGGGGCGCTGTTTTTGCTGTACCGGGGCTACATCACGTGGCACACGCCGGTCAGTTACATCGGCACGGTGTTTGTGCTCGGGCACTTGCTGCACCTGACGAAGCCGGAACTCTTTCCGAGCGGCCAGGTACACGTAATGGCCGGCGGGTTGATGCTCGGCGCGCTATTTATGGCTACGGACATGGTCACCTCGCCGCTCACGGGGAAGGGGCAACTCATCTTCGGCTTGGGCTGCGGCGTGTTGACGGTGGTGATCCGCTTGTTCGGCGCGTATCCCGAAGGCGTTTCGTTTGCGATTTTGATCATGAACGCCACGGTGCCGCTGATCGATCGCTTCACGGTGCCGAAAAAATTCGGCTACGTGCCGCCGCAAAAGGAAGAAGTGGGGGCCGTGGGATGAACGACCTGCTCAAAATGACGCTGGTGTTGACGTTGATCTGCGTCGTGGCGGCCGTGGCGTTATCGCAGGTGTACCGCGTCACCAAAGAGCCGATTGCGGTGGCGCTGGAGGCCGAGGCCAAGGAAGCGGCGGCCACGGTGCTGGGGCCGGTGTTGTCGGACGGCGCGGCGGTCGATAAGCGCGCGGGCGGTCCGGACGGCGCGGCGTTGTACGTGGCGGTCAAGGACGGGCAGCCGCAGGGCTTCGCGTTTCCTGTGGTGTCGCACAAGGGCTACGCGGGCGACATCGGCGGCATGCTCGGGGTCGATACCGAGGGTCGGGTGCTGGGATACAAAGTCGTGCAGCACTCCGAAACGCCCGGATTGGGATCGCATATCCAAACCAACGAAGCGTGGTTGAAGCAACTGGTATTTTGTCCCGACGGCGAGCGCCGCACGCTTGATTCGAAGAACACGGATTGGCGGGTGAAAAAAGACGGCGGCGACATTGACGCGCTCACCGGCGCGACGATCAGTCCGCGGGCCGTGACGGGATCCATCAAGGCTGGGCTGGAGTGGTTTGCCGAGCATCGGGCGGAGCTGACCGGGACGGTGTCGCCGAATCCGGTCGAGGCGCAAGATGCGGGTCCGCCGACGCCGAATCCGAAGTTGGAGGAAGGTGGCGTGGTCGATCAGAAGTTGCCGGCGGCCGTCGCGCTGCCGAAGGTGGAAAAAACGCCGCCGCCCTTTACCGAAAAGACGTTGACGGAGTAAGGCGATGTCGCACGTGCAGGAATTCACCAAGGGTCTGTTGAGAGAAAACCCGGTGTTTAAGCTCGTGCTTGGCATGTGCCCGACGCTGGCGGTGACGACCTCGGCCGAAAACGGCATCGGCATGGGCCTGGCGTCGACCTTTGTGCTCGTGTGTTCGAACGTGCTGGTGTCGCTGCTGCGCAACGTGATTCCGGCGAAGGTGCGCATTCCGGCGTTTATTGTGATCATCGCTTCGTTCGTGACGGTCGTCGATTTGACGATGAACGCGTACTTCCACCAATTGCACAAAGCGTTGGGGCTGTTTATTCCGCTGATTGTGGTCAATTGCATTATCCTGGGCCGCGCCGAAGCTTTTGCCAGCAAGAACAAGGTGACGCCGGCGATTGCCGACGGCCTGGGGATGGGCATTGGTTTCACGCTGGCGCTGTTCGTATTGGGATCGACGCGGGAACTGCTGGGCAGCGGCTCGGTGTTGGGCGTGCCGATACTCAGCTCGTTGATCGGCGCTATCGGCTGGGACTTCAAGCAGGTGATCGTAATGATTTTGCCGCCGGGCGCATTTATCGCGTTGGGCGTGATTCTTTCGATCATCAACGCGGTATCGAAACGAATGACCAAGGCCCCCGCCTCTGGCTGATCGACACTTCGGTGCCTGTCCCCGATTCCGGAATTTTCGAAAGCTTTCCCCTCCATTCGTTACCGATTGTAACAAGTTGGTGCCTGTCCCCAATTGCGGTAGTATTGGAAGCTTTTGCTCTTATGTGTTACCGAATGTAAGAAGTTGGTGCCTGTCCCCAATTGCGGTAGTATTGGAAGCTTTTGCTCTTATGTGTTACCGAATGTAAGTGATTAGGCCGGTTTTCGTCACGGAGCGGCCGGTTTTTCGCATAGATACCAAGGAAGAAAGGGGACAGCAGACGTGCTTGCCGGGCAGTCCATACCAAGGCCTTTGTCCAAGCCGAGGGTAAACATGGCGGCGGCGGCCGAAGGCGTGTTCGGCTCAACAAACCGGCATCCGCCGCGGGCCAGCACCTCGAAATAAGACCGATACCGGTTCGCAATCGAATTCACCACCACAGTGCATTCGCCCGGCGCCCGCCTCACGTAATCCAAAACCGCGGGCGCATTTTCGGGAACTTGTTGCTCGTTCATCGCCCGATGAAATCCCGCGAAACTCTCTACCAAGAAAACCAACATCAACACCGCAACCGCATGCTTGATGACTCGCGGTCGCGCGCGGTCGCCCAGCCAGGCAACGCCGGCGCCAGCCGCCAATGACAAGAAAGCCAGGGGCGCAAACATGTACTTCATGTCGTAAGACGGCAGGCCGAAGCGAACCACCGGCACCAGCACCAACACCATAAGCAAGACGCCAAAAGCAACCGGCCAGCGGGGTCGCCGCGTCACCGCGCCCAAACCGGCCGCCGCCAGAAACGCGAAGGTCGCCGCCGGGAAAAAGGTGCGCGTCCACTCGCTCCAGGAAAACGATGCCACCCCCGCCTCGGAGATCAATTGATAGGAATCCAGCGGATTCCCATCCAGGAAATAACGCAACACCAACCAAATAATCGGGAACACTACCGCCGGAAGGCCAAAAACCAGCGCCGCCAACCAGCGAGACATGTCCCGCGGACGCAACCAAATCACCGCCGTCAAAATCGGCACCAGCGCCCAGGACTCAAAGCGAAGCGCCGTGGCAGCCGCCAGGGCGCCGGCGGCGGCGAGAAGATGCCCCACGCGTCGTGGGTGACTTGTCAAAAACCACAGGCAAAGCATCAGGGCGAAGGTGTAAATCGGTTCGACTTTGGCGAGGGTTGAATAGCGAAGGAAAATCGGTCCGAATCCGAGAAACAGCGCCGTGGCGGCAGCGGCCTTTTCGTCGTGATAGAGTCGCCACGCCAGCGCCGTGCCGAGCCAAAAGACGCCGAAGGAACATAGAAACGTCACCAGCGGCCCCACCAGCAGCGGATGGTCGAACAGGCTAATCATTATTTTGAGAAGCATGAGATGCAGCGGGCCGATCATCGAATAGCGCCACGGTTCGGGCTCGATCGCGAAAAGGATGCGGAAGTTTTCCTCGCCGTCCAGAACGTGATCGGTCAGCAACCAAAACGCCAGGCGCGTCAAAAACACGAACGCGGCGAGCGCAAGAAAACATCGTTGCCGAACAAGCGGCGGCGGGGTGGATTCGCTAACCATGAGCTTTCGTTTGTAGCACACTGGACCGATTTGAAAAGCGAATTAGCGCTTCTCCAGCAGCAAATAAGCGCCGGCGGAGGGCAAAAAGCGTCCGAGCGTTTCCATCTCCGCGATGCTCAACGCCCATTTCACGACCTCCGCCACCCGTCGCGGCGCGCGCATCGTTTCCTGCACCGTGACGGCGGTTTTCGATGAGGCCTCGGGCGAAGAAGCCGGCTCTCCGGCCGGCGGCGTGGGCGCCAACAGCATGTTCAACCGCCTGGTCAGCCATGAAGCGAAAGGAATCAGAAAATGGTTTTTGAAGACCAGGCGTGTGTGAAACGGGGCGGTCAACTCGCGCAATTCGGGAAGGGTAAAGCGATGCAAATGATGGTCGCGCGCATCCGACGCCCACAGACGACCGGGCCGGCCGCGGGTGCGCCAACACTCTTTTAGATAAACCCACGAAAAGCGGCCGTAGCAATTGGTGTACACGAGGGCGCGTCCGCCGGGGCGCAGCAACGCATGAATTTGCGCCATGACTTTTTGCGGTTCGCTGACGTGTTCGATCAAGTCGAGGCAGAGGACTCGGTCGAAGGATTCCGGTTCGCCCACCACGCCGACCAACTCGTAGGCATTGCCGACTGCAAATTCGACGTTGTCGACGCCAAGACGCGAGGCGGCGAGTCGGGCGGCGGTCACCGCGGTTTCGGCGGCGTCGACGCCGACGACCTCGCGGGCGCGCCGGGCGGCCAGTATGGTGAATTCACCCAGTCCGCAGCCGATATCCAGGACGCGATGGCCGGCATCTAATCTCAAGAAAGTGTTGATAAAGTAACTTTTGGTGGTCCAGCGGACGATTTTCGGCCCGCGCACATGCGCAGCTTTCCCTTTATAAACAAGATCTTGCCAAATTTGGTCTTCGCGAGGTTCCAAAAAGTGCGTCCTATTGATTAAATGCCTTGTCTTATAAGATAGTTAGAATTAAAATCGGTCCTCTTTGAGGCGACCGATACCGCCTCCTGTGATGATCGCGCCCACGATTCACGGGGTTTCGCGGGGCCGCCAAAACCGAAACGAACCATAGCTTAGGGAGCCGCTTTTTTGCAACTGCCCAAACACATCAAAGTTATCAGCGGGTCGGCGGTTTGGTTGATGGCTCTTTGTATGTTGGTGCTCGGGCCGGCGTGCGGCAGTGGGTACGACGTGGAGAAAGAGGACGAAATCGAAGAGGGCGGGGAGATCATCGCCACGCTGACCGGCGTCATTAACTACAGCGGCGACCGGACCGGCGCGCGGTTGGTCGTCGGCATGATCAACCAGTGGCCCATGACGGGACCACCGGTGCGTTTTTGGGACGTTCCCGGATTCACCGGCAGCTTCCCCGTGACCTACCAATTCGATTTGGACGAATACCTGGAAGGAAAAGCCTACTACCTAGCGGCTTTTCTGGACGTGGATGAAAACGACGTCAATTTGATGATGAACGCGGAAGTCGATCCGCTCGACCTGCCCGACGAAGATGAAGAACCACTGGTGATCGAACCGGGAATCATCGTGCGCGATTTCGTGCTGTTGGACCCGGAGGATGTCGACTGGTGGTGGGTGGACGGCGAGTAGGCGGCCGCGTGACTTTAAAAGGAGAGACCGAATGAAGTGGAAAATCTTTTTGACTTTTGCATTGGTGCTCGCGTTGGGACTCGTGGTGCTCGCCGCCGCTTGCGACGACGACGACGATGACGACGACGACGATGACAACAATGAAGGCGACGTACACAACCCCGATGACTACCCGGTGCGCATGAGCGGCACGATTTCCTATGATGGCGATAAGCTGCTCGCGGATTCCAAAATGCTGGTTGCGATCGTCGACTTTTGGCCGATGAGCGGCGCGCCCACGGAATTCGTGTACATCGACATCCCGGAAAGCGGGTTTCCGATGGAATATCGCGTCGGCTTTGAACATAGCGGCGAGTTTTTTCCGTTGGCGGCCTTAGATGTCGACCCGGACGACCTGTTCGGCATGAACGTGAACGTCGATCCGTTGGCGGTGCCGACGGCCTCGGTGACGTTGCAGGAAGGCGAAAACGACGGCGTCAACTTCGTGCTCGTGGATCCTGAGGACATCGGCGGAGACGACGACGACGATGATAACGACGATGACAACGATACCGCGGGCGACGACGACACCGCGCCGCAAACCGGCATCGCCGGAACGTTGACCTACGCCGGCAGCAAAGAAGGCGACAAGGTCGTGTTCGGCTTCTGGACGGGCCTGCCCGCCGGGCCGCCGGATGAGAGCGCCGAGTTCGATGTGCCGGTGGGCGGATTTCCCTTCGACTACGTGGTGGAAACATCCTTCACGGGCGACTATCGCGTCGTGGCGTTTTTGGATGTGGACCCCAACGACGGGGAAAGCATCAATTTCGCGGTGGACCCGAACAACTGGTCCCTGACGATGTCGCCCATCACGATCCAGGACGGCGCGCTGACGACATACGACATTACTTTAGAGGACCCAAAGTGAAAATCCTCTAACTACCCTATTGGTCCGCCGGGGTCTTCTTGTGCCTCGGCGGGCCCCTTTCTTTCACGGAGTACGTGGTGCGGGGAATGCGGCGAAGGTTATGGATTGGGTTGCTGCTTTTATGCGTGACGGCCGTGCTGTGCCTGCCGGTTGCCGCTGCGGCCGACCCAGACGACGACGAGGACACCGACTCCACCCCGACCCCGGAGCCCGAACCGCCGAAGGATGATCCGCCGCCCGCAATCGACGTCGCCGCCGATGCCCAAGACGATAAGGAAGCCGACGACGAAGCGCCCATACACGCCGGGGACGAAGTCGTCGTGACCGGCACACGCACCAAGCACTCGGTGTCCACCGCGCCGATTGCGGTCTCGGTCGTCACCGCTGACGAAATGGCCAAGAGCGGCTCGGACGATGTGGGCGACGCCCTGGAGAATGTGGCGGGCGTATTTGTCGACGAGTGGGAGTCGGCGGGTCGCGGCGGACCGGGCAGCGGCGTGAATATCCAAGGTTTGCCCACGGACCGCGTGTTGCTGTTGATCGACGGCATGCGGGTGCCGATGACCATGCGGGCGCCGGATCTGGAACTGATTCCCGCGCAGTTGGTGCGGCGCATTGAAGTCATCAAGGGACCGAGCAGTTCGCTTTACGGTTCGGACGCCATCGGCGGCGTGATCAATATCATGACGCGCGAGCCGACGGCCGATCCCAGCGCGGAACTCAATTTGTGGGGCGGGAGTTTCGCCACCTTCGGCGGCAACGCCTTCCATGCGTGGGGCGCGGGGCCGGTGGGTTGGGTCGTCAATTTCAATCGCAAACAGTCCGGCGGCTGGATCGACCCGAACGCCGCCCGGTCGAAAATTCGCATCGGGGAGGGCGTCGTCGACACCATTCCATTTGAAAACGACGCCGGCCACCCGTATGAAGCCAACGACCTTTTCGGAAAGTTCACCGTGCGCACCGGGCCGTATTTGCGGTGGACGACGCAGGCCCGCTATCACTGGGAAGACAATCAATTTTCCGACGAGGATGACCGGGCCGTGAGCGACGACAAAACGCGGCTTTCCGGGACACTGCGCGGCGAGTTGGAGTACGGCCGCCTGTCGATGACGGCGATGGCGTCGTACTTTCACCGCACGTTCCGGTATCGCGAGTTTTCCACCACGTACACGATCAATCCCCTGCCGCCGCCCGACTTGATTCGCGGCCTGGTCAACAAAGGCAACACGACGATCGGTGACGATCTCAACGCCGAACTCGTGGCCAGCGTGGCCGCCGCGAACTGGAACCTGCTGACCGGCGGCGTGTCGTGGCGGCACGAGAAGCTGGATTACGAGGCGTTCGAGCAAAGTTCGTTAACCGATTCGGACCAAGCGTACAGCGCCTTTCAGACGGTGCTTTCCGCCTTTGTGCAGGATGAGTTGTTCTTCTTTGACGGCGTGTGGTCGATCGTGCCGGGTGTGCGGGTCGACAACCACGAAGTGTGGGGCACGACGGTCAACCCGAAGCTGTCCACGCTTGTGCGTCTGCCGACCAATACCGCGTTGCGGGCCAGCGTGGGCCGGGCCTTCCGCGAACCCACGCTCTCGCAATTGTACCGGCCGATCTTTCGGCACAGCGGGTACTTCCTCGTGGGGGACGAAGACCTCGAGCCGGAAACGGCGCTGGGTTTCAACGGCGAGGTGGAGCAGGGAATCGTCGAATTCGCCGCGGTGACGGCGGGCTATTTTCAGTACGAGCTGTACGACATGATTTATCCGGCCATCGTCGACGACAACTTCAAGGGCGGCTTCCCGCTGATGAGTTACGTCAATCTGAAGCGTGCGCGCATTCAGGGCGTCGAGGGCCAGGTTGTTCTCACGCCTCACGACATGGTGCGGTGGTCGCTCGATTACACCTACACCAAGACCTTCGATTTGGACGAGGACGAAGCGCTGGGCACTGTGCCGGAACACAACGCCGGCACGCGGTTGTTCGTGGACTACACGCCGTGGGGGCTGGGCGGGATGGTCGGCGCGGTGTTTCAATCGCAGCGCGACTACATTGGCATGGGCGGGCTTTGGTACACCGCCGACGAACGCTATTTGACCAACGCGCGGCTGTACAAGACCCTCGGTCGCCACGTCGAACTGGGCTTCCGAGTCGAGAACTGGCTGGGCTACAACTGGGACAAGGAAGGCGACGGCGACAACGACCTGCCGCCCACCGGCTACTACGGCGAGTTCAAGCTGGAACTGTAAGCGAAGCGCGGCGCGTTTTTCTAATCTTTTTTCACCGCTACATAAACGGTATCGCCCGGCTCGGCGATGGGCTTGCCGATAGCTGTCGTGTCGATTTCCTCGATGACGGAAAAGACCTGCTTCAGCGCGGCGAGAAAGCGCGGGTTGGGTTGCGGCGACCACACCGCCAGCACGCCGCCGGGCAGCAGGGCGCGGCGGCAGGCCTCCACGCCGGCGGTTTCGTACAACTCGGCATTACCCGGCGCGGCGAGCCAACCTGGGCCGTTGTCCACATCGAGCAACAGCAGGTCGAACGCCGCTTCGGCCTCGCGCAGCACGTCAGCGAGGTCGGCGATGCGGATTTCCACGCGGGGATCCTCGACGGCCGCGCCGTTGGCTTCACCGAAGTAGCGGCGATTCCATTCCACGACCTTCGCCCCGATTTCTGCGACTACCACGCGCGTCACGCCCGGTAGATCAAGCGCGGCGCGCAGCGTGTGACCGGCGCCCAGGCCACCGACCAGTACGGTGAGTTGGGTGGCGGAGCGTTGGAGGCGGCGGTGTGCCAGATCGGCCATGGCTTTTTCGCTGTGAGCACCGTGGGTGGCCATGAGGAAGTTGCCGTCGATAAGGATTTCATAACCGGTTTCGCCGGTTTCGGCTTCGTAGCGTCGCAGCGTCAGTTCACCAAGCGGCGTCGTTTCGCGGTCGATTTGCGTGTAGCGGAGGTGCATCAATCAGGTCGCGTCTGACTCGGACTCGTTGGCGTTGTTTTCCTCGTCGCGGCGCGCCAGACGGCGTTGCAGACTGCGGAGTTGTCGCTGGAAGTCGGTATGTTTCGGGTCGGCGAGTAGGCCCGCCTCCAACTCCGCAATGGCGAGTTCCATTTCGCCCTGTTCTTCGAAGATCCGCGCCAGTTCCAAACGCGCCTCGGTGTGTTGGGGGTGCAGTTCCAGGGCCCGGCGCAGGGCGTCGATGCTGTCGAGCAAGCCGTCGTACGGATCGATAAACCGGTTGCGCGAGGCAGCTTGGGCGAAGAGGACTAGGATTTGCGGTTCGTCGCCGTTGCGGACCAACAATTCCTTGAAACAGCGCTGCGCCTTGCTGTACGTACGGCTTTTGAGCAGTTTGCGGCCCATTCGCAGCAGCGAGCGATCCGACATGGGTTCGTGACTCGCCTCCGCCACGGATTCGTCGCCGTTGTCTTTCGCGGTCGGTGCTTTTTGTTGCGGCGGCTTGGGTTCGATGATGGGTACGTGAGCGGGGCCTTTTTCCTCGATATATCGAGTCGGCGTTTTTTTCGCGGCGGCGGGCTTGGGTTTCGCCACGGCTTGTCGTTGGGGCGCGGCGGCAACGGGTTCCGGCGTCGGCTCGGGGGCGGGTTCGGGCTCCGGTTCGGGCGCGGCCGGCGCTTGCCATTTATCGTCGGGATTGAAAGTGATGACTTTCAATATGCCCAGGGCGTACACAATGTGCTCGAGGCGTTCGACGGGAAACTCGCCGGAGTGCAGGACGTCGCGCAGCACGCGACCCTGTTTCGCCGATTCGATGACCGCCACCGCTACGGAATTCCTGGCCAAATCCGGCAGACGTTCGGGATCGGTGGCCAGGTACATTTCTTTTTCCATGCGGCCTTTGGCTTCGAGTTGACCGCGAACACGTTGCGGATCCAAATGCCGCTTGGCCGCCAAGGAGATAATGATGGCGGGGTCGAGGGGTTCGCCTATTCGCGGATCGCCTTGCTCCCAAAGGAAGTGTTCACCGCTGGGCCGGCACAGGTCGCGCAGGATGCTGTAATGAAAGCCGCGCACGGCGTCTGCCAGTTCCTCGGGGGGCAGCACCTCGAGCTTTTCGGCAGCCTCTTGCTCGGGCACTTCGTGATTGGCGGCATAGCGGCGGATTTCGCGGGCCTTCACATCGACGACACGGCGGTCGCGGGCTAGTCGGCGGGCGAAACCTTCGGTTTGGACGAACACGGGAATGCCGCGTTGGAAAGACACGCGAATATCGCCGAGCGAATCTCGGACATTGAGCACGCCGGTTGCCTTGTGACGAAAGGCTTTGGCCAGCAACTGATGGAACGGGTTGTTTTTGAGCGAACCTTTCGGCGGCATACCCTCTTCCGGTGCCGCCGCCGAAGCATGACGCTGTTGGGTGCGGGCCAATGCCGGGCGAGGCGGTCGGGCGCCGGGGGGCAGGCTGGGTTCGCCGACGTGCCGCGTGATCATCGCATGGAGCCGCTTGTGGTCGATGGGTTTGTGAATTTCGTCCGTCGCGCCGACTTTTTTGCCGATGGACGAGGGGGAACCGCTGAATTGGCTGATCGCGATGATGGGAATGTCTTCGGCGTTTTCACGGATCCGGGAGACGATTTCCGTGCCCTGGATGTCGGGCATGACCAGATTGACGAGCACCAGGTCGGGCGTCTCTTCGAAAAACATCCGGAGGCCGTCGTGACCGGAGTTGGCGATCACCGTGGCGAAACCTTGTTGGTAGAGTCCCTCGGCGATGGTGTTGGCCTCCATCGCGTTAAACTCAATAATCAATATTTTGGTAACAACCATACTGTCTCCCACACCCGCCAGGAAGGTTATCGCCTGCCCGTATTGTTCTAACGCCCCAAAGCGTTAGGTTCAATAGTACTCACGGTAGTAAGTTACTTCCCCGTGTACCACTTTTTTGACCTTATTTTGCTGCGCCAAGTTGTTGAGAACTTCCAGAGCGCGAGCCCGCTCCAGCCCCAAGCTCTTGACCAGGTCGCTTAAGGTGACGCCGCGGCGCTGCACCAAATCCAGCACGGCGGCTTCCAACTCTCGGACGTCGGCCACTCGGCCCACCGCGGGGCCGGTGCCGATGGGAAAGGTGTCAGGCCCGAAAATCGCGGCGATCCGCTCCAATTCGTTTTGCGCGAGGGGCCGCGCGTCGGGTTCCGCCCCCGGCCGCGTGACGGTGTTGAGGTGGACTTGGTCGGGACGAATCCGGTCGACAATTTTTTTGATGGCGAGCAGTTCCGACGGGTCGTCGTTGAACCCTTTGACCAGCATGATTTCCAGGAAAAACTTGCCGGAAAATTCGTCTCGGAAAGCGATCAAGCCCTCGATGATGGAATCGACGCGCAAGGACCGATGGGGTCGATTGATGCGTTCGAAGGTTTCCTGCGTGGCCGCGTCGAGGCTGGGCACGACGATATCGGCCAGGGCCAGATCGCGGCGTACGTCGGGTTTGTCGATCAGCGTGGAATTTGTCAGCACGGCTACGGGCGTGTCGCAACGGTTCTTGACGCGTTCGATGAACTGGCCCAGGTAGCGGTGCAACGTCGGCTCGCCCGAGCCGGAAAAGGTGACGACATCGATGTCGGCCATCGGCAGATGTTCGTCGATCGCCTGATTAATCAGGGTGGAATCCAGCGGAATGCCGCGCTTGATGGTCTGAACTTTGGTGTGACCCACCTGGCAATACACGCAGTTGAGCGTGCACATTTTGTCAGCCGGCGGCAACACATCAATGCCCAAGCTGTAACCCAGCCGGCGGCTGGGCACGGGACCAAAAACGATGCCCAAGTTGTTCTCCTTGCGCCGCGAAAACCATCAAAATCCGCGGGCTCAAAACATAGGTGGCGCCGTGAGCGATGTCAAACGAATGAGCCTATTCGAGGGTAACCAGCACCTTGGAAGACTCGCCGCCGCTTGCGGTCAAGCGATAAGCCGTGGGCGCTTGGTCGAGGGGAAAACGGTGGGTAATGATCTTGTCGACGCGTAGCACGCCATCTGCCAGTAAGGAAAGGGCCTCGCGGGTATCCGGCGGACCGCAGGAATAGGAGGTCACGAAGGAGATTTCGTCGAAATAGGGGCGATTGGGGTCGTAGGCGAAGGTTTGGTCCGGCTCGGCCGGGGAGAAAAAAAGCACCGTGGCGGCTTTGCCGGCGCACTCAAGGCCGGTACGCATCGCCTCCACGCTTGGCGGGCCGACGATGACCAAGTCGGCGCCCATGCCGCTGGTGATCTGCCGCACCGTGGCCACGACGTCCTGCCGTGAAAAATCGATGAGATGGTCCGCGCCGATGTCCGCCGCCAAATTCAGACGGTAGGGAATGCGGTCGATCCCGATTACCTGCCAAGCGCCGAAGTATTTGGCCAGGGCGGTGAGAATAATCCCCATGGCGCCCAACCCCAAGATGGCCACAACCCCCCCCCGCGCGATCGGCGGCACGCGCCGCAACGCCTTGACGGCGCACGCCAGAGGTTCGATCAAACAGGCATGCTCCAGCGACAACGACGGCGGTACGAGCAAGGTATCGTTTTCCGTGCCGTTGGCGGTGACCGCGAAGTATTCCGCGCAACCGCCGGGGTCCACCGCGGGCTCCTTCCACGTGGCGCACTGCACGTAGTGGCCGCGATTGCAGTAGGCGCACTCCATGCAAGGCGCGTGATGGTGGGCGAACACGCGGTCGCCGACGGCAAAGGGCGCGCCTTCACCCACTTCGACAACGGTGCCGGCCATTTCGTGACCGAGCACCAGCGGCGCTTTGCGTTCGATATACCAGGGCATGACGTCGCCGGAGCAGATGCCGCAGGCGTGGGTGTGGACCAACAGGCCGCCCGGCGGCGCGGTGGGCCGGGGCACGCTCTCGACGCGAACATCGTCGAAGGTGTGAACGACGGCGGCGCGCATTTCACTCATGGCCGCACCACATACTTGATGCCGTCGCCGGCCGCAAGGCGACCCATGATGTCGGGCAGTCCGTCCAAATCGGTTTCGCCGGAGATCAGCGGGCTGGGGTCGAGTTCGCCGGTGGCAAGCAAATCGGCGGCGGCGCGCACGTCGGCGGGCCGGAAGTGAAAACAGCCGAGGACCGAGATCTGATCGTAGTGTAAGCGCGCGGTGTCAAAACACACCTGGGTATCCGGCGGCGTGCCGCCAAAAAGCAACACCGCGCCGCCGCGCCGGACGTAATCAACCGATGCAGCCCACACGTCGGTGCGGCCCGTGCATTCCACGGCCAGATCAACGCCGTGGCCGCCGGTGCATTCCATCACGGCCTCGCGCGTGTGTTCATCGGCGGGTAGGGCCGCCTCAGCGCCCAGCCGTAGCGCGGTTTCGCGGCGTCCGGGCTGTGGTTCGACGACCACCACGCGGCAGCCGTGTCGCCGAAGCGCCAGCAGGAACAGCAGGCCGATGGGTCCGGCGCCAAAGATGACCACGTCGGTTGTTTCCGCGGCGCGGCTCACATGCATGCCGTGCATGACACAGGCCAGCGGTTCGAGAAACGCGGCGCTTTCGTGCGACAGGCCCGCGGGCATCGGGAAGAGGTTTTGACGTACGATCGCCTCAGGCAGCGCCAGGCGCTCGGCGAACGCGCCCATCACCTTTGTGTCCATGATGGTTTCGCACAGATTGAACAATCCCTTGCCGCAATAGAAACACCGGCCGCAGGGTGCGGAGTGTACGCCCATGACGGCGTCACCGACCTGGAAGTTGCGCACCTGGTCGCCGCATGCCGCGATCACGCCGCTGTATTCGTGGCCCATGGGGGAAGGCAGCGGAATTTTCGGATGACCGCGCTGGAAAGCCTTCACGTCGGTGCCGCACGTTAACGCGGCGCGCACTTCAACGACGACGCCGCCCGGCGAAGGTTGCGGATTCGGCTTGTCGAGCACCGAGATGCGCCCGATTTCTTCCAGGATAGCGGCACGCAAGGAGGTTCCCCCAATATTGTTGCGCCATCTTCGGCGATGCGGGCGAGAGCGTCAAGTTTGCGCGTTCGAACGACGGTGTGAAAGCGTCGAGCGGCAAACCAGCCAAGCGAAGCGGGCCAGGAAGAAGGCCGACCAAAGCTTGCACAGGTCTTCGATCGCCAAGCGTAGCGACGAGGCGTCGGGGCCGAATTTGTCGACCAGCAGCATCACCGCGAAGAAACCGCCCGCGGCCACCAGGCTGTTGCGGGCCGGGCGCGGTCGCCATTGCTCGCGTCCCCACGTGGCCAGCAGCAGCAGTTCGACGGCCCCCAAGGCTCCGAGGGTGAGGAAGTCGTCGATGCCGTACAGCTCCTCGAGCCGTTCGTGGATCAGGAAGCGGTCGTCGGCGCCGAGAAAGGCGAAGAGCACGATTTGGCCGAGAAAGAAACGCGTGGCGCGGCGCGTGTCGTCATCGTCGCCGAGCATGAACAGGCGAACGGCAAACAGCAGCGCGGTCGTCCATTCAAGGAACACGGCGAGGGTCGTGTTGATGCCGTAGAATACCCAATGCGACAGGTGCGCGGGGCCGTTGATGTCGGTGAAAAAGTAGCGGACCTTCTCCGCCGGTAAGGCGAGCGCCGCGCCGATCATCAGCGCGGTGTACAGGGTGATCAAGGCAAACGCGGCCCAGGCGCCCAAGGATCGATCGGCACAATCAGTCGACATCGTTGTTCTTTTCTCCACCGAGCAATGTCAGCAGCCAAATCGTCGACCCGAACATTTCGCAGCTTTCCTCCGCCGCGGCCCAGATCGCATAGGTGAGCGTTTCGCGCGTGCCGGCTGCCGATTCCAGCGCGCCGCCGACCATTTCCAAGCCGAGTGCGCCGCCGAAAAACACCAGCGAACCCAAAATCAATCCGCGGCGCAGTTTGGGTTCCATGTCGCGGAAGAAAGTGAAAAACACGACCGCCAGCAAGGCGACCACTGCCATCCCGGGGATGACCCAGGCGTAGAAAAAGACGCCGGACAATCCCAACGCCGCTTGCATCGCTTCCGAGCCCTGTTCGTGCAACGAGGCGATTTCCTCGACGGAAAAAGCGAGCAACACTGCCGAGAGCATCGCCCATTGGCGGCGGCGCGGCGTGCCGATACGGGCCGCGTAGCGACCGGCGACCAGCGCGGCGGCGAACAGCAGCATCGACGAGTACCAGGTCGGCAGGTTTGCCTCGGCGTTGAGGTCAAAGAGCGGGATGAGGCCGTGGGCGTAATCGTGATGGAACACGTACTTGACGACTTGCGAGGCCAGGCCGGCGACCAACAGCAGGAGATTGGTGGCGAACAAGGCGCGGCCTAGGAGGCGACGTTCCGTGTTGGTCATGAAGGCACACCGTAAAAAGGGATTGCTAACGCTTGGCTCACCCTATGTGAAAAGCTATAAAGGGTCAAACAACGGCCCATTCCGGAGAAGCATGAACAAACGCCTGTTTTGGCTGATTTTCATCACCTTACTCGTATTCCACGCGAGTTTGATCGGATCACGCCGCCTGCTTCCCTATACCGACCTGCCCAACCATTTGGCCATCGCCACCGCCGTGCGGCACGCGGACCAATCGCCCCTGGCCGAGGCCGTCGTCGTCGACCTGCGCGGCAAGGCCAACAGCTACTTTTGGAATTTTTGCCGTCTATCCTGTTTCACAGACGTGAGCGCCGCCGCCCGTTGGTACTATATTCTCTACGCCTTGTTGCTGCCCCTGAGCGTGTTGGCGGCGATTCGGCGGCTCGGCGGCAACCGTTGGCTGGCGATCGGCGGATTCCTGCTGCTGTACAACTTCAACGTCACCTGGGGTTTCGTGGGCTTTACGCTCGCGGTACCTCTCGTGTTGTTGTTTTTCGTGGTGACGGCGGAGGAGGAGCGATTGCGCCCCAGCCGCTTAACCGTCGCCGCGGCGCTGTTGGTGTGGCTCTTTTACGTACACGTGATCGCCCTGCTGTTCGCGCTGGGATATTTCGCGCTGGCCACGTTGCTGCGCGACCCGCGTCGGCCTCGCGCTTGGCTGGGCCCGGCGTTGGCGGTCGTCCCCGCGGGGCTGTTGTTGGCGTTTTGGTGGCTGGGCCAACCCACGGCGCCCGGTCCGTCAATGGGGCAATCGCTGGCGGATTACTACACCGGTCCGTTTTGGCGGACGGCGGAAAAGCGGCTCGGGTTCTTGGTGTTCGACAATTACCGGCTCTTCCCCCGGCCTGCGGGATACATCGTCGCGGCGCTGTTCGCGCTGGGCATTGTGGCGCCGGCGGCTGTCGGGATGTTTCGGGTTCGGCGGCGACTCGTGGCGGCGCTCGGTGCGCCCCTGACGGCATTTCTGGGTTTCGCGGCGTTTTGCTTTTTTCTGCTGCCTGCGTATATGCCGGGACACTGGGCGATCTTCCAGCGGTTCTCGGTGTTTCTGTTGCTGGCGCTGCTGCTGGCGGCGGCTCGTTGTTTTGCCTCTCGCGCGCCGCGCAGCCTGGTTGCCGTATTGGTTGTGCTGGCTGCGGCACACGCCGCGTTATGGGCCCACTATCACGTGGCCTTCGACCGCGAAAATGCGGATTTCGGTCCGGAGTTTTTTCCGGCGGCCGATGCGGGGCGCCTGGCGGGCTTTATCACCGACGCGCGTTATCGAGGACGCCCGGTATACAACCACTTCCCCAGCTACTTCACCGTATGGCGCCGCGGGTTGGCGTTGAGCCGCGTGGTTGATTACCGCTTCGGCGCGGTGAGACGTCGCGGTGACGCAAAGCTGTTGCCCGCATACGTGGATTTTCTTGAAGAGCTGAATTACGACGGCCGCTACACCGATATCGAATGGTTGCTCGTGCGCGGCGTGCCGCCGCCTAATGCAGGGATGGATCGTTACGAGCCGGTACGGGAAGCCGGCGCGTTCAAACTCTATCGTCGGCGCGAAGGCGTGGGACCATGAACGACGAAGCGTACATGCAAGATCCTTTTCAGATACAGCGGGTGCGCCGGTGGCAGTGGTCGGCGGTCGCGTTTGCGTTGGTGTTGTATTCCTGGTCGCTGGCGCCCACGACTTTCTGGCTCGACAGCGCTCAGTTGCAGGTACGCGCCTTGGAGGCGTTTCAGTGGTCGCCGGACGCCCGGCAGTACCCACTGTATATCTTCATGGCGCGCTTGTTGACGCTGGCGCTTTCGCCGGTCAACGCTGCTTGGGGGCTCAACGCCCTGACGGCGGCGTTCGGTTGCCTGGCGGTGTACTGGTTGTTCGAGCTGCTGACGCGCTTGCGCATATCGGCACCGGCGGCGCTGGCCGGTTGCGTGGCATACACGGTGGCCCACACGGTGTGGTACGTAAGCGTCATCACCGAAGTGTACACGCTGTTCGCCCTGTTGTTGTTCGGTATGCTGGCGGCGGTCGTGCGCTGGTCGCGCGAACGCCCGCAGTCACTGTACGGCGCGGCGTTTTTGCTCGGTTTGGGTATGGGGCATCATCGTTTGATGTGGCTCGCTCTGGCGCCGCTGGGTTTGTACGTGTGGCTGCGGCGCGCCGAGTTGACCCCGGGAGTGCGGCGGCGGAGCTTCGGGGTATTTCTTGTCGGCCTGCTGCCGCTCGCGTCGTGGGCGGCGTACTACCTCTGGAGCGGCCACACGGTGGGCGAGTTTTTCAACGCGTACTTTTTTTCCGGAATCCCCAATTGGCGCACCGTGATGCAGGACGTTTCGCCGACCAAATTCGGCAAGAGCGCGCTGCTGTTCGCGTTGTTTTTTGTCTACAACTTCGTCGGCGCGGCGTTGATCTTCGGGGCGGCGGGCTTCGTGTCGGCCTGGCGGCGACGCACGCCCGAGACGTGGTTGTTTGTTTCCTTGGCCGCGGTAAACATGGCGTTTGGACTGGATTACAACGTCGAGGATCAATGGGTTTTCTTCCTGCCGGTCTACGCGGTGTTCGTCGTTTGGGTGGCGCAGGGGGCCGACGCGTGGTTGCGCCGATTGCAGGCTCGTGAAAAGCCCTTCCGGCGCTGGGCCGTGCCGGTGATGTTGGTCGTCCTCGCGGCCACGCCGATTCTCACTTATGCCGTGACGCCGCGCATCTTGGCCGACACCAACGTACTACCGGCCAAGCGGGCAAACGCCGAGGCGTACTATCGCATGCTGTTCAATCCGAGCCGGCGCGGCGATCGCGCGGCCTACGAGTTCGCGCGGCGGGTGTTCGACGAGGTGCCCCGCAATTCGGTGTTGTTGTGCGACGCGGCGTCGTATTCGGTGTTGCGATATTTTCAGCAAAGCGAAAACGTGGGTCACACGATCTGGTTGGGTTTCCTGGATTCTACCGACGCTGACTACCTGCGCAGTGTCATCGCCGAACACGAATCGAGCCATGAAGTGTACCTTGTACTCAACCCCTTCCATCCATGGTCGTCGCAGGCGGATTTCGAGCGGGTCGGCAAGGGGGTGGGCAGTGACTTGTCGCTGTACAAGGCCGACCCTACAACGGGGGCCAAAGCGCTGATCATGACCCGCCGCCAGTCCGTTGCGCCCGTCGCGGCGCTTAGAGTTCGTAGCTCCAGTTGCTCTTCATGTAGCGCAACGTGAAGGCCTTCACCATCCGCGGAAATTTCGCGGCCCAAATCTCGTCGTGATCCGGCGTTACTTCAACAGCGTCGCCCATCCAGCCGTTGTAGATGAATGTTTCGCCGGTCGGCAGGCGCTCGACGTTGCCCATCGCCTGCGAGAAGGGGACCCGATGCTCCCAGACGGGCTCGACGGTCATAGCGTCTTCGTCGACCTCTAGCTCCAGCGCCCGGCTCCAGGACCCGAGGCGGCAATCCATGCCGTAGCGGCCGTTGCCGTTATCAAACAACAACAGGTTGCCGTTGGGCAGGCGGATGGGACCGTGTTGCAGCCGGAACCAGACGTCTTCGTCCTCGTCTTCGCCAATCCAGGTGAAGTCGAGGCCCGGCCCCATTTGCCACATCACGTTCCCGGTGCTGACGTCGATCTTGACGATTTGCATGGCGTTGCGGAGCGATAGCAAAATCGCGTCTTCCTCCGGGATCGGCCAGACGGCATTGCCGTGAGTCCAGTCGATGACGTCTTTCCCGTAGTGGGAAGAGCGACACATGCATTGATTCATCTGATAGGGCGCGACCGCTTGCTGATGGTCGAACACAGACCACCGCCACAGTTCGTTGCCGTTGCGGTTGATGACCGCAATTCCGTCGCCAAGCGCTTTTTCAGTGGGAGTGTCGAGATCGCACAGCAGGCCGGGCCCGAGTTCGTCGAACAGAACGACGGCGACTTCGGCATCCCAGTCGGCCACGAACGATTGGTGATGCGCCTCCTGAAATGCGCCGTCGAGCACCTCAAGGTCGAACA
Source organism: Candidatus Lernaella stagnicola (assembly GCA_030765525.1). Classification (NCBI taxonomy): domain Bacteria; phylum Candidatus Lernaellota; class Candidatus Lernaellaia; order Candidatus Lernaellales; family Candidatus Lernaellaceae; genus Candidatus Lernaella; species Candidatus Lernaella stagnicola. The sequence continues at coordinate 36,665 of JAVCCK010000010.1, read as the reverse complement.
TGATGTATTCGGTGCCGTCGGGCCGAATGGCCAGCAAATCGTGTACGTCGGAAACGACCATCTCGCCGTTGCTGAACGGAATGACGCCTTGCAAGGGCTCGTAAACTTCGCCGAGTGCGTGTTCGACCTCGTGGAAGAAGCGAACGCGACCGCGACGGTCGAAGACGGCCACCGCCCGCAAGAAATAAACGCCCAGTTCGCTGACGCGGGGCGAAGTGATCGTGGCGGCGAACCACAAGCCTCGGCGCGTACGCGGGTCAAATTGGCTGACGTTGAGCCACGGCATCCATAGCGGCAGTGGCGGCACGGTGAATTCGCCCCGCGCAACTGCGTCGCCGCTATCGGCGTCGAAAAGAGCGTATTGGAACGTCTTGTTGCCGAGCAGGCCGTAGAAACGAAGGCGGTGTTCGCGCGCCGCTTCGCTGCGGCGAGGTGTGGACCAGCCACGGCCGGGTTCGCCCCCCGCGGTGACGAAGCCTGTGACGGCCACGTCACCCGGGCACGAGATCTTCAATTCCCGATACAGGGGGTTGAGATCGGAAGCCGGTTGCACTTCCACGGCGCAAGTGGCGGCCGGGAGGGCATACTGGTCGTCGATCGTCGTGTCGCCGTCAAGGTTGTTGTCGTTGTTGCCATCGTCGCTGTCATGATCATCGACCGCATCGCCAAAGGTGGTACCATTTAGATGGTTGCCGTCTTGGGCGTCGGAACATGCGCCGACAATCAATGTCGCGACGAGCAACAACGTGATGAGACATCGTTGGTGCATCACCATTCTCCATGTTGAGCCAAATATTATAAGTCGGCGGGCGGCCCGATGCGACCCGTGTCGCGAATTTCATGAAATTTTTGATGGGCGGAAACTAGCGGATGTGGCGATCGACGAGGGTAATCACGCGGTCGGTTTCCTTGACGATCAACTGCAGGAATTCACGACGCGTGGCGTCGTCGAGATCCGTATCGTTGAGAATGACGTCCGCGAAACCGCGCACCGACGCGAGCGGGGTTTTCAGTTCGTGCCGCAGGTGCTCGGCGGACCCTTCGGCGGGCGGCTGGGGGTTTTCGCCCAACAGCGCCTCGTAGGCGCGACTGATTTCGTTGAGCAACGCGGCCCATTGCTCCGCATCGGGGGGTGTTTGGGCGGCAATCCGCAATTGGGCGAGCTGTTTTTCTAAGAGCGTATGCATGGATTCAACCTCATCGATCAGAGGGAATACTTTTTCAGCATGCGGTACAGAACGTGGCGCGATACGCCCAGAATGCGCGCCGCTTCGCTTTTGTTTTCGTGAGCGAATTCCATCACGAGCCTCACATGTCGCCGGGTCATTTCCTCGAGCGCCGGAGGCTGGGCGTTGTGGGCGAGCGGCGCCGCGTCCAGGGGCGACGGCGCCCTGTCATCACCGCTTTCGACAGTGCGCGAAACCATATCCGACGGCAGGTCGTTCATAGAGATCAGCGAGTCGTTGGTCAACGCGGCGGCGGTCGCGACAACGTGGCGCAATTCGCGGACATTGCCCGGCCACGGGTATCGGTCGAAAAATTCACGGGTCTTTGGCGCGAAGCCCTCCACTTGGAGGTTGTTTTCGCGACGCGCTTCCCGCAGGAAGAAATCGGCGAGCAGTTCGATGTCGTCCGGTCGCTCGCGGAGCGGCACAAGGTTCAGCGTGAAACCGCGTAGACGGTAGTAAAGGTCTTCGCGGAAGCGTCCCTCCTCCATGGCGCGTTTTAGGTCCTTGTTCGTCGCCGCCACGATGCGGATGTCGACACGCTTCGCGCGGCCGGCCCCGACCGGCCGAACCTCCATCGTTTCCAAGGCGCGTAACAGCTTGGCTTGGTTGGGCGAGGAAATTTCCCCCACTTCATCGATGAATAACGTGCCGCCGTCGGCTTGCTCCATGAGACCGGTTTGGTCCCGCACCGCGCCGGTGAAAGCGCCGCGCTGGTGGCCGAATAGTTGGCTTTCGAAAAGGCTGTCCACGATGCCCGCGCCGTTGAAAGCCACGAAGGGACGGTCGGCGCGCGGGCCTGCGTGATGCAGCGCCACGGCCACCAATTCCTTGCCCGTTCCGGATTCACCGCTGATCAGCACCGGGTTGTTGTAGCGAGCGATGCGGCCGATGTTTTGAAAGAGTCGGTTCATCGCGGCGCTGCGGCCGAGCATGCCGAAATATTCGAAGTCGCGTCGTTCCCGGCGTTCGAGCGCGTCGGCCTTTTGGCGTAACGATTTGCGTTCGAATATGCGGTCGATGACGGCGGCGAGCTTTTCCGCGTGCACGGGTTTCTCGAGGTAGTCGTACGCGCCGAGCTTGATGGCTTCGACAGCGTCGGTGATCGAGGAATGACCGGTGAGCACGAGCACGTCGATGGCCGGGTCGAATTCCTTGATGAAGCGCAGCAACTCGATGCCGTCCATTTCCGGCATGCGCACGTCGGTGAGCACCACGTCGAAGGGGCGATCTTTCATCGCGTCGGCGGCCAGAGCGCCGTTGTCCACGCCGGTGACGCTGTACCCCAACCGCTCGAGAGTGTAGCTGATCAATCGCCGCAGGGAGCGGTCGTCTTCCGCGATGAGTATGTCGCCTGTCCTGTCCATCCACCCGCCTGAGTGGGGTGCCGCAGCCCCATCACATATTTGCCTTCGCGGCCGTACCACAGAAACCGCGTGGAAGATCATTTGGTAGTCGTGAAGAAAATCGAAGACGACAACTTGCGGCTCACCTGTAGATTCGGCATGTTACCGCGAAAGGATAAATACGCAATGGCCGGCCTACAAGCACTGATCTGTGACCTGGATATGACGTTGATCGACTCGCGTCGCGACATCGCTGCGGCCCTCGTACGCGCCATGCAGGTTGAATTGGGCGTGGCGGCAACCGAACGCGACGCCGCGGCACTCATCGGCCGTCCGTTGATCAGCATGATGCGGCAATTGGCCCCCGGTAGCGACGAGGCCGCGCTGGCTCGGGCCGTGGCGACGTACAAGGACATCTTTTTTCGTCATTGCGCCGACTACACGGTCGTGTTTCCCGGCGTGCGTGAGACCTTGACGCGCCTGCGCCGGGGAGGCGTGCGCACCGCCGTGGCCACCACCAAAATGACCTTCATGGCGCGCCGTGTTTGCCAAGTGTTGGACCTGGCCGAATGGTTCGACCACATTCAGGGCACCGACAACTTCCCCGCCAAACCCGACCCCACGGTGATCCGCCGCGCTTGTCTGGCTCTGGAAGTGCCGCCGGAAGCGGCGCTGATCGTGGGGGATACAACCATGGACGTGCGGGCTGCCTCGGCTGCCGGCGGCGTCGCGGTGGCGGTAAGCTACGGCATCGACACCGTCGCGGATCTCAAGGCGGTGGGCGCCACGCGAATCATCGACGACTTCGTCGAAGTGGCGGATTTTTTTCGGGTGACCTGATCGAAAGCGTCGGGCGTGGAACTATGTTTTGTCTTCACGGAAATCCAAGGCGAGGGATTCGCTCGACCGCGCCTCCGGTTCAGGCAGTTGATATTTGTCGGCCAAATCCAGGTAACTGCGAATCATCTGAAACTGGGCCTTGGAAAGCGGCACCCACATCATGCCCAGCGCGAAACCGCCGTCCCGCATCGCAAACGAGTGCCGCACGATGGCGTCGCCGTGGAAATAGCTGCTGCCGCGCAATTTCAGTTTGATATCTCGCAGCAGTTCGCCTTCTTTTATGTTTTCCTGTTGGGGAAACAATAGACAAATGCCCTCGGTGCTTAGATCGCGCACCACGATGAGCCCGGCGGTTTTACGCCCGGCAATCGATAGGCATACGACCGGTAGCTTCTTGGGCGGAATGACGCGTTTGACCCGGCGTTCGGTGACATACATCAAATGTGAAGGCCGGGTGATGGCATACCGAACCGGCGAGCCGGGCTCGTTGCGGGCGCCCGCGAAAACCGACTCCCCGACAAAGTAACCGCGCGAAGTAAGCGGAAAAACGATGCTGATCGGGATGTCGACGAGCAAGTTTTCATTCGAAAGCGGCGGTTCGAGACGGTCGATCAGAATGAGGGATTCGCGGGTTTCCAAGATGTGGCTGTAATAGGGAAAACTGTCTTCGATTGTCGCGAGGCGCAAACGCGATTTCTGCCGACAAGCCAACGCCAACACTTGGCGATATTTCTCGCCGCGAATTTCTTTCTTCAAAGATGTATTCATAATACCTGCGTCGTCCACCAAAAGATGCATCGGTAATGTATAAAAAATACCATTTTTATGCAAGTTGAAACAAGGGTCTTTTTCAGTGATTCGACGGCGTGGCGAGGACCAACCTATCGAAAAGGTATAATAATATTTTCATCTCGCCGCAGTTTTCTACAGGTCTTGGTCTGTTTTCTGAAGCTTAGCCACCAGGCTTTTGGCCCGCTTAACGGCGCGCAACACTTGTTCAATGTGCGGCCCGGCAGGCGAATCGGACGGCACATCGTCTCGCGTCATCTCGGCGTATCCCTCGATCACCGCCAACAGCGAATTGAGATCGTGAGCAACCGAATGGGCGGTCTGCAGCGCGGTTTCCAAATCTCGAGATAGTCGAGCGGCGTCGTCCGGTGACGCCGTGCGCGCCTTCTTTTCCATGGTCCCCTCGCTTTTTCCCGGTTTGCGCCGTTTGCGGAGCGGCGATCGCCACGCCGACACACCCGGTAAACACTCCCGATCGGCCGAGGGAGGCGTCAGTCAAACAGCGACGCCACGCAGGCGATGAGCGCCTCGCAGGTCGGATCCGCCTGATAGCACTGGATGATCAGGCCGTCGACACCGAAAATCGGGTCGAGGCTTCCGTAACAGTTGCCGTCGATCATCTCTTCCATCGTGTGGTCGGGGAAGCTCATCCCGCACGTAAGATAAATCTGCTCGTAGGCCGCAACGCAGGTCGCGTCGGCTTCGTCGGGCGTGTTGTCATCGCTATCGTCATCGGCGACCACGTCGTCGTCATCGTCGTCCGCACAGGCCGCCACGAGCGCGACGACCGCCATCAGCAACAAAACACTACACAAGACGGCGTAGCGCATGTGAGTTCTCCTTCTCAGCAACCACAGCCGCTATCGTTGTCGTCGTCATCATCGTCACCTTCGACGGGCCCGGTGTCGTCGTCATCATCGCCGTTGTCGTCATCGTTGTCGTCATTGTCGTCGTCATCGTCGTCATCGGCGGGCGTGGTGTCGTCATCGCCGGGGGTGGTGTCGTCATCGTCGTCATCATCGCCCGGCTCGGTCACCACGATGTAAGCGTTTTTGGCCTCGGTGTCGTTGCCGCCTTCGCTGGTCGCGGTGAGCGTCACCGTATAGCTGCCCGGCGTCGTGTATGAATGCGCGGGCTCCTCCTCGGTGGACGTGGCGCCATCGCCGAACTGCCAGGCGTACGTGGCGGGGCAGGCGTCGGCGGCTTGCGTGAGGTTGCCGAACTGCACGTCGAGCGGGGTCGGGCCGGTTGTTACGTCGGCCTCGAAGTCGGCGACCGGCGGGCCGCATGTGGTCCGTACGAGCCGCCAGCGGTACTGGGAATCTTCCCCGCCCGGACCGGTGATGGTCAATTCGACCGAGTAGCGTCCGGGTGCCTCATAAACGTGGCTCGGGTTTTCTTCGGCGGACGTGCCGCCATCCCCGAATGTCCAGGCGTATTCGGCGATCGTGCCGGTGGAACTGTTGGTGAAGTTCACGGTCAACGGCACTTGACCAACAGTCGGCGCGGCCGTGAACGAAGCGACCGGCGGCGCGTAGGTGACTTCGATGTAATTCATCTTCGTCAACGTGCGCGTGCCTTCGGCTCCGGTGACGGTCAACGTTACGTCATAGGTGCCGATTTCGTCGTACTCATGCACCGGATTTTGCACCGTGGACGATTCGCCGTCGCCGAAATCCCACTCCCATACGGTGGGGGTGCCGGTGGAGCGATCGCCGAAAGTTACCGTCAACGGCGGCTCGCCGGTCGTGGGCGTGGCCGTGAACGAAGCGACGAAAGCGGGTGAACCGATGGCGTCGAGATCGTAGCCGTCGTCGCTGGCTTTTGCGCCGTCGGCGAACTCGGCGGCGTCGGTGATCTTCACGTAGCGCACCGTTGCCAAGCCCGTGCCGTTAAGGTCGAAGGCCGTCGTGCCGGAGCCCGGACCGAGCGCGGTCCACGGTCCGTGCGGCGAGTCGATGCAACCCGCCAGGGTGAAAGATTCGTCGCCGTCGCTACCCGCTTCGTAGACCATCAGGTCGGTGCCGGCGCTGTCGCTGATGCCGTCGGGGCCCAGGTCGAGCACGACCTCGCCGCCGAAGCCGATGGAGATGTAGTCGCTGTCCGGCGGGCCGAAGGCATCACTGGCCGTGTGGGTCGATTCGTAATAATTCGGCATGTCACTGATCAACCACCGCCAGGCAAAGGTCTCGGGTTCGGCGGCGGCAGTCAACAGGAAGTCACGTTGGGAGGGCGTGCCGTCGGTAATGGTGATCGTCGCGGTTTGCGGTTCATAACCGTTGGCCGAGACCCGCACGTCGTAGGTTCCCGCCCGCAGGTACTTGTGGTAATCGCCGACCTCATAGTCGCTGAACGTCATCCACTTGCCTTCGACTTCGATCAACGCGCCGATCGGGTCGCTCGTGCCCGCGTCTTTGACGAAGCCGTGCAGGCCTTCGTCCATTTGCTCGATCAACCACTGAATCGCGGGTTGGTGATCGACGAACACCTGCTGGCTGGTGGCGAAGGAGCATTCCTTCGTGTAGCTAACCTCGGGGGTAAAACCCAACATGCCATGGGCGCCGTATTGCTCGTCGTTGGACACCCCTACCGCTTGATACAACACACCGAAGCACGTGCCGGCCGTGTCCATGTTGAGGTCGGTGCAGTAATTCGGGTAGATGTACTGGCCGGCCAGGTAGGCGAACTCAGCGCCGTCGGCCGGGTTACCGCCGCGATATCCCCACGGGTAAAGGAAAACCACCGTGCCGCTGTGCGCGGAAAGCGCCGCCATGTAGGGCTGCGCGCCCGCCCACGAGCCGGTCAAGGCTTGGGTTTCCGGCTCGCTGTGTGGGGCCGGGCCCGAATTCCATTCGTAAGGATCCCACATGAAGCCGAAGTTACGATTCATGTCTACACCGTTGGCATTGTAACGACTGCGGCCCCAAACCGGATCGTCGGCGTTGCCGTCCGGGTTGGTCAACGGCTCGATGAAAATTTCCCGGCCGTCCACGAGGGCCTGCACATCCGGATCGGTGGCGTAGTCGGTAACGAGCCATTCGATGGTGAACAAAGCGAACATGTAAGCGGCGATTTCGTCACCGTGAATGTTGTACTCAAAGTGAACCGCGGGCTCCGGCTCGTTGGTGCCGACGTTGTCGGATATCTTGATTTCGAATAGTTCGCGCCCCTCGACGCTCGTGCCGAGCACGCGCACGGACATGATATCCGGGTGTGCCGACGCCAGTTCCGTGAGGAAGGTTGTCATCTCGGCGTGGGTGACATAGTGGTCCAGCACGACGTCGACCGGCGGCGCTTCGGCGGGCCGCGAACGCAGAGATTCGTTGCGCGCCTGCACCCAGGCGTCCAAATCGTCGATGAGGATTTCGACCTCGAAGCCGGCCTTTTCGATCTCGGCCAACTCGTCGCGGTAGGTCACGATGCGCACCCAGTCGGGACGGTCGTGATCTTCAAAACCGACATCGAACGTGGCGAGGCGGTCGATCGTGGCGAAATCGGGCGCGTAAATTTCGGCGACGGTTTTCACCGGCTCGGCCCAAACAGGACCGGCGACGGCGATCACGGCCGCGACCAGAAGACATCCGAGAAAGAAACGGTTCATCATTTACTCCCAAAAACAAGACACGCCAGCTTAGAAGGCGGGGTCGATCCCGTCAAATCCGGAAGCGGAATCGTGTTACAATTCGAGGCCGTGAATCAATCCGAATCCCGATTTATGCGGCGGGCGATTTTCGCCGTCGTGAGCTTGGTCGCCCTCTTGGCGTTGGCGCAGGCGTGGCTGGACCATTCGCTGCGCGAGCGCGTGGGGCGACAGGATTTCCGTTTTCTCGTCCACAGCCTGGCCGGTTACCCCGAATTGAAAGCAAACCTCGTGCGCGATACGCGGCCCAAAGTGTTGTTTGTCGGCGATTCGGCGCTGCAGGGTGGGGCGACCGAAGGCGACCGCGGCACGATTCCCTATGGCTACCACCTGGCGCTGCCGGCGGCCACGCGCGACCAGGTGCGCGTCGTCAACGCCGGGCTCGCCGGCTCGTCGCTCGACTTGAACCGGCGCGTCGTGGAGGACCTTTCCGCCGCGAAATTGCAGACCGTGTTTCTGCTGCTCAATTACGTTGCGTTGCAGCGGCCCTTGTGGAACAAGGCCTACGCGGGCCGGCTCGGCTTGGCGATCCCCGAAAACAAAACCGCCGCCCAGCGCGTGGAAGCACGCCTGCAGGGCTTCTTGGACCAACACGTCAGCCTGATTCGCAACCGCGGCTGGCTCGTCGGATCGCTGTGGGGCACCCCGCCCGATCGCGGCGTGGCACGGTTTTTCTACGTCGCTTCGTTGGTGGGATGGCGCGACGCCGCCGCGCGGGATTTGGGCATCGGACCACCCCGCCGGTGGTCGGATACCGCGTGGAATGAAGACGCCCTGAGGCGGGTACGCGCGGCGTTCAATCTGCCGAAGATGGGGCCGCAGCGCGAGGCGGTGCGCACGCTCGACGCGCTTGGCCGGACGGCGCGGGCCGCCGGCGCCGAGTTCATCGTGATCAACGCGCCGGTCAATCGGGCCATGCTGGATCGTTACGCGCTGTGGGATGCGGCGGGCTACGCGGACAACGTTCGTTTCGTGCGCCGCCGAATAGAAGCAAGCGGCGGCGTCTTCCTTGATGGTCGCGATTGGGTCGGCAGCGAGGTTTTCGTCGATTCGCATCACCTGTGCGCCGAGGGTAATCGCCTGTTCGGCGAAAAGCTCGCGGCGTGGCACCTCACTTCGCCGGAGACCGGACCATGATCGGCTGGTGGTTCGCCGCTTTCGCCGGGGCCGCGGTTCTAGCCGCGTCGATGATGCGTTATGAAAAGGCGCGGCGTTGGGTGCTGTTCTTCTTCGGCATCGAGTTGTTTTTATTGGTGCAGCCGACCGCGCTGATACCGATTGGCGTTCTAGGATTGGGCGTCTACATTTTGGTGCGCCGCGGGTGGACCGGCGCGGCAGTTGCGTTGGCGGTGGGCCTGCTGGTCGGGTTCAAAGCCTACGCCGCATCGGCAGGCACCTCGCCGTTGGAAGCTATCGCGAATCCACTGGTGCCGCTGGGCCTGTCGTACTTGGCCTTCTCGGCGATTTCCTTCGCCGTGGAAGCGCGACGCGGGACAATCAAACCGCGCGGCCTGGCTGATTTTTTTCACTTCCTGCTGTTTTTTCCGACGGTCATGGCCGGGCCGATCAAGCGCTACGGCGATTTTCGCCGCCTCGACGAAAGCACCGCCACGCGGTGGCGCGCGGGCTTGCCGCGCATCGGTGCGGGTCTGCTGAAAGTACTCGTGCTGGCGTGGCCGTGCCAGGAATTCGTCACGATTTTCGCCGGGCAGCCGGAGCTGCGCACCCTCGATGCGTGGCTGCTTTTGTACGCCGGGGCGTTTTGGCTGTACTTCGATTTCGCAGGCTATTCGGATATCGCGATCGGGCTCGCGCGGCTGCTTGGTTACCGCGTGCCGGAGAATTTCGACTGGCCGTATTTGCGAACCAACATCCGCGATTTCTGGCGGCACTGGCACATGACCCTGACGGGTTTTCTGCGCGACTACATTTACATTCCGCTGGGCGGCAACCGGCGCGGATTTGCGCGCGAACTGTTGAACCTGTCGGCGACGATGATGCTGATCGCCTTGTGGCACGGCCTCGCGCCGCGCTTCGCGCTGTTCGGCATCTATCACGTCGTCGGCCTCGTGGTCTTTACCTTGTGGCGACGCGCGCGCGGCAAACCGAACGACAACCCGCGGCCGCTGCGGCGGACGCTGGCCGTGCTGTTCACCTTTCATTACGTGGCCTTCGGTTGGCTGTTCTTTTTCGTCGACACCTCCGGCGTGATGCGTATTGCCGCGGCGCTCGTCGGTTGGGGAGGGTGAGATGCGAAGCTGGTTGCAGGACGCGCTATTCGGCTTCTTGGTCGCCACCGGTATTTTTGCCGTGCTTTTGGCGCTGCTCGCGTGGGGGCAAGGCGGGGCGAGCGTGATTTATCGCGGTTTCTAAACGGGCGCTTTACGCAGGCGTTCGGGCGGGAGGTTTTTGTTGGAGATACCCCTTTTCGTCTCGATCATGATCATCGTTTTCGGTTTGAGTTTTATTGCTGCTGAGCAAGGCGTTGGCCAAGTGGGTGGTGGAGTCGCTAAATCAATTGTGGGGCGTGCGTTATGGCGAGAACGCTGGGCGTTTCTACCAGTATGGCTTTAAATTCGTCGGGAGAATTTTCTTGCTCTTCGGCGTGGTCAGCCTATTGATATTTAATCTAAAGATACTTTAATTCCTAGCAGCCGCAGACCCCGCGATTGTTGTCGTCATCGTCGTCGTCGGCGGCCGTTGTGTCCTCGTCATCGGTGTCATCCGCAGTGTCATCGTCATCCAATGTGTCTTGATCGTCATTGTTGTCGTCATCGATTGCGGTTGTGTCGTCATCGATTGGCGTCGTGTCGTCATCAACCGGCGGCGTGTCGTCATTGTTATCATCGTTGTCATCGTCATTGTCGTCATCGTTATCATCGTCGTCATCGTCATCATCATCGTCGCCGGGCACCAGGAAATCCATCGCGGCGGTCATGATCAGTTCGCGCGCGCCCCGGTGGTAAATCGTCTCAAAAGGAAAACCCAGGTACACCACGCGAAACGTCTCGGTGTTGGCCGTGACGGCGGCGCCGAAATCGGTGCCCACGTAACCCATCGCTGTCGAGCCGCCGGGCAAGGCGGCCAGCGCGTCGGGGTAGTTCGCGGCGTAGATTTCATAGTCGAGGTAATCGAAATCGAACGGCCCGATGCCCGCGAAGATGCCTGTGGTATCAACCACGCCGACGCCGCTGGAGTCGGCGACATACGTGGCGCGCAGGTAGTCGGTGTAGAACAAGCGATCGGCCGCCGACCCGTATTCCCACAGGTCCCAACCGATTTCCGAGCCCGAGATAAACAGCGCCCCGCCGCCGTCCAGGTAGTCGGCAATCAAATCCTGCTCGGCGGGCGAGAGCGCCATGTCGGCAATGGAATCCTCCCCGCAAATCCACACCACCGCCGGATACTCGGCCAGATCGACGAAACCCTCGACTAGGGCGTCACTGTCGGCGGAATCGAAATCGAAACCCGCTTTCCACAACGCCTGCGCGTGGGCGATGACGTAATCGTAGCTGTTCATGCGGTCGAGATAGCCGCGCTCGATGGTGCCGCTTTCGAAGGCCTCGGGCACGTTCGCGTGGCGATCCAGGCGCTCGTAGGCGTCGACGATCAACACCCGCGGGCCGTCGCCGGTGGACAGCGCGAGGGTTTGGGTCGGGAAACTTTCGCCGCCCTCGTTAACCGCCGTGATGCGTCCGTAACGAACGACCCCCGTGGCTTTCGCATCGAGCGCCAACGCGGCTTGCGTTTCATTGCTGGTCACGCCGAAGGAAACACCCTTTCCCGTGCGGCTGACGTAGATGCGGTACGAGTCGGCCGGGTCGCCGGCCAGGCCGCCGAAATCGAAGGGCGATGGATTCCAGGACACGAACGCCTCGCCGTCGCGCCAACGGAGTGCGGGCGCTTGGGGCGATTCGGGCAAAAAGTGCGGCGTGAGACCGTCGCGCGCCGCGTAGTACCGCACGACACCCTGGTACACCGCCCGCGCCACCAGTTTGCGAAACGCGGGTTCTTTGAGATCTTCGGCATCGCCGGGCGTGTCGTGGAAAGCGACCTCGAAAATGATGCCCGGCGTTTCGTCATTGTAGTTGGGGTTGATCTCGCCGTACCAGTTCGTGTGTTCGCCGCGGTCGACCCACGCCGCGTCCCACCCGGCGCGAACGTCGCCGACGATTTCCGCGTGAATCGCCGCGCGCAAATCCAGGCTGCCCGGCACGCCGTCGAAGGGCGCGTCCCAGCCGCCGGAAGCGTAGGCGAAACTACTGGTGCCGGTGCCGGGATTCGGGGCGTTGGTGTGCCAGCTTAAGTAGATGCCGTCTTCCCAGCCCGCCTCGTGTTCCCACTTGGTGAGCCGCGGCATGGTCGTCACGGTATTCGTCGCGCACTCGGGGCAGCCCATGAAGGGCGCGTAGTACATGCCGGACATTTCCCAGCGCGGCTTGCCGGAGCCCTCGTGGGTGCCGCCGCCAAAGCGCACGGCATCGGCCACGACGTAGGTTGCGGGATCGTCGCCCTCGTTCGAGATCACGACGCGGCGGCGTTCGGGCCGGTCGGCGGTGCGGAAGTAGTAACGGCCGAGGTCTTTCCACGTGAAGGCATCGCGACGCAGATTTTGGACGATCAGCGTATCGCCGTCGGCGTGTTGCACGGTGATGTGGCAATCCGTGGCGCGGTTTTCCGCCGCCGTGTACCACACGTACACATGGTAGAAGCCGTCGGCCGGGATGTCGGCGGAAAAGGCGGCGAAGGCGTCGGGCACAGCGGCGACGGGCGCGGCCAGGTAGTCGTCGCCGTAGTAGTTACCGACGGAGGTGGATGCGAACCACGAACCGGTCGTTTCGACGCGCGGGTCGTCGTTGTCGAGGATGTCCATCGCCGTGTTCATGTCGCGTTCGCGCACGGTGTAGACCAGCGCCCCCGCGTTCCAAAGATACGGCTGCAAATATTGCAGCACGGGTTCGGGGTTGGAAAAATCTTCGACGAGGCCGTTGGTGTTGCCGCGTTGGGTCGTCCAGCGGGCGAGCGTGTCGCTCCAGTACCAGCCGTGCCCCGGCGCCAGAAAGACACTTCGCCCGGCGAGAAAGCCGGTCGGCTGCGGCTGGCCGAAACCGGGCGGGCCGACGAATTTGCCGGCGTCTTCGTACGGCTTATCGGGCACCGGCGCGGGCGGCGGCAGCAGGCGCCCGATCGGCACGTATGAGGATTGCCCGGCGAAGCGGGCCATCACCTCGCATCGCTTGCCGGGAGCCAGTGAGTGCATCGTCACGCCAAGGGCATGCATCATCGGGTCGGCGTTGTCGTCCAATGCGCCGGGCGGAAAGGTGACGCGCAATGTGTAACCACCGGGCGCGGCGATCACGCCGTCGATTTGCGTGCCGTGCGGAAAATACGACGCGTGTTGAGGCGAGCCTTCGACGAGCAGGGCGAGAGCGGTTTCGACCGAGGCAGGCGCGGATACGGCGACCGGCCCTCGCGCGCCGCGCAGCACCACGAATTCGGCGGACGGGCCCGCCGCCGCGGCGGCAAGCGCCACAACCAAGGACAGCAAAGCAACGGGCAAAAAGTGTCTCATCGGAAGATCACCATAAAACCAAGGCGTGGTGCATGACAAGAGATCAGCCGCGCGACGACGCCGGAGAACACGCTGGGCTTCCAGCCTATCGTGATCCGGAAAAAGTTGGAGGCGCTGTAACGCGGCGGGCTACTGGAAGCGAATGTCGCCGCGCCAGAAATCCTGACCGGTCACCCGCGTGCGGCGGCCGTCGTCGTGCACGAAAAAGAAGCTTTCCCTCACCACGCAATAGACGCTGAAACGCCCGGTGCCGTCGGGGTCGAAGGTTTGTTCGTCTTCCAAGTCGGGTTCGAACTTGTCGGTCGTGGCGAACCAGTGGAAGGTTTGGTCGGCGTCTTTTTGATCGACCTGCGCCGTGAGCTTCACTTCCTTGGCGCCGGTGACAAACCTGCCTTCTTCGTTCGGTGAGAGCACGTTGCCGGCGGCCTTCACTTCGACATCAAGGAGTTCAGGGTTGCGCAGGCGGTCGTCTTCGGCCCGCTCGGAAACGATGAAGAGCTTGTAGGCGAAGACCGGTTCGCTTTCCAGGTCCCCGTTTTTGAAGGCGGTAGCGCCGACGGTGAGAATCTGCCCGTTGCTTTGCAGCGGACCGAAGGCGGTTTCGAATTCGTCAATTTCCGGCACCATCCACTCAAAGGGCAGATCCGGCGAGGGTTGCAGGTAGAAGTCGTTGATGTCCACGTTCTCGGTGTCGCCGGTCAGACGCGCGGCGTCGCCGCCGATGATCGCCCACGCAATCGGCCCTTCGTAGAGCGAGCCGTCGCCGTTGGCCACGATGGCGCGGAAGGTAATCGGTTCGCCGGGCGCGGCTTCGATGGGGTCGGCGATGATGCCGAGAAAGCGTTGCGTTTTGATTTCGCTCGCCGGGTCGAATTCGAGATCGCAACCGGGCGCGGCGAGCGCGACGGCCAGGAGCACAAGGAGCGACACGATACGCGGTTTCATCCTCACCCTCCTTTAGAACCGGGCCTGCACGCCGAGCGACGGCATGAAGGTCGGGAACTGGACGGGTTTCTCTTCGGTGTAATCGAAGTTATAGGCATAGCCGACGGGTTGGTCCTGCCAGTACACGTTCTGGATGTCGACGTACGCGGCGAGCGTCCAGCGGTTGAAGTACCAGAACTTGTCGGCGCGCAGGTCGAGCTTGTGGAAATCGCCGCGCCGCCGGCCGTTGATTTGATCGGAATAAATGGGCAGGTAGGAATCGGCGTCGGCGTTGTACACCGCCGTATCAACCTTGGTGTAGGGCAGGCCCGTCGAGTACTGCCATTTCGCGCCGATACGCCACTGCTTGTTTTGGCCGAGCATGTAGCTGGCCAGAATGATGAAATTGTGCCGCTGGTCTTCGTCGAAGTAACGCCAGTCGGCGTCGGGATCATCCTTCCGTTTGGACACCGTGTAGGTGTAGCTTACCCACCCCATCAAACGGTCGAGCAGTTTTTTGCGCGCGATCAGTTCGGCGCCGTACACGAAACCCTCGCCACTGTTTTCATATGGCTCAGCGTCGCCGGCGGCGGTGGGCGAGACCAGGTTGTCCAGCCACTTGTAGTAGCCTTGCGTGTCGATGTGAATTCCTTCGCCGAAATCGTATTCGAAGCCGCCCGAGGCGAGGTACGCGACTTCCGGCTCCAATTCGCGCGTGCCGAAATCGTCGACCACTTCGTCCGGCGAAGGCCACTGGTGATACAGCCCGCCGGCCAGTTTGATTTTGGCGGCGTCGGTGGCCAGGAAGTTAATCGTCAGGCGCGGCTCGAGAAAGTACTGCTCGATGTACGGCAGCAATTCGGCGCGCGCGCCGGGCACCAATTGCAGCCAGCGCACCGGGTGCATGAAATCTTCCACGTAGGCGCCGTACTGCCACGCAGTGATGTCGGTCTTGGTGGTGATGGTATCTTCCGACGTGATGTTCAGCGAAGGTTCGCCTTCCTTGGGCGGCCGGATGATTTCCGCTTCGTAGTTGTAAGCGTACACGCGTGATTCGGCCCCGAAACGCAACTCGTTCCACTTGCCAAGGCTTAGCGAGGCGTCGTCGCGGACGTGCGGCTGGTAGAGGACGCTGGTCCAACTGAATTCCGGCCCGAACGCGAAGTCGGCCTCGACGCGCAGCAGGCTGCCGGCGAGCGAATTGGTAAACCGTTCGTTGGGCAGGAAATTCCAACGGGCGTCGAGTCGCTGCCACGCAATGCGCATGTCGAAGGAGTTGCCGGAAAAGGGATCGCTCACGTCGTCCTCGCCGATCACGTTCATCGCGTCGTCCGAACCCAGCAGCAGGAACTCGAATTCATTGCTCAGGTTCGGCGCGTAATTGAACAGGCCGGTGAAATCGTAGAAACGCGGCGCGAGCGTGAACTCGGCCTGATCTTCCGGGACGACGGCGGGCAGGATGAAATCGATCAGGCTGCGCCGCCCCGACGCGGCCCACGCGAACTTGTCTCCCGCCGGTCCTTCAAAAAGCAGAAACGATGAGTAGCTCGCCAAATCCACCACGCCGCCGAAACGATCGCGGCGCGGGTCGCGCGTGGTGACTTCGATCACGCCGCCCAGGGCGTTGCCGTATTGGCTTTTGTACGCGCCGGGGTAGTAGGCGACGTCTTCAACGAGTTCGGCGTTGATGATGGAGATGAAACCGCCGAAGTGAAACAACTGCGGAATCTCGAAACCGTTGAGGTAGTACTGGCTGTCTTCGGCGCTCGTGCCGCGAATCACCAAACCGTTGCCGCCGAAGCCGGCGACGCTCGTGTAGGCGACGCCGGGCAATGTTTCCACGACGCGAATCACGTCGTTGTTGGCGCCGGGCACGCCGGTGATTTCTTCTCGCTGCAATTCTTGCCGGGCCATGGCTTCGGGTTCTTTTTTGGCGACAACGACGATCTCGTCGAGGGCGTAACCGATTTGATGCACGTAGTAGACCAGCGCGGTTTCCTCGCCGGTGCGAACTTCGATCTCTTCGTTGATCTCTTCGATCGTGTCTTCGGTGATGCGAATCGTGTAAGTCCCGGCGGGGACGTCGTCGATCGCGAACGCGCCGTCTTCGTCGGTCAACGCTGTTAGGGAGGTATCGACCAACAAGACTTCGGCGTACGCCAGCGGGGTGCGCACACCTTTAACGAGCACGCGACCGGTGACGCGGCCTACGGCGGCGTCGGTTTGTGCACGCGCGAATTGCGGCCATGCGAAAAGGCATGTCACCAGGATCGCGGCGCAGAAAGTGAGCAGGGCGCGGAGCGTTCGTCGGGGCGCGGCTGTCAACGGCGCGATTGGCGGAGCCGGATTCATCAACGGACCTCCCTTGCAGGGTCGAGATTCTTTGGTAGGGCAAAGGCGCGTCTTGCGCAAGGTGGGATCTGCATTTCACGCAACCGGCGCGGGCGGGTAATGACGGTTCGCCGAAACGAGAGGTTGCCGATGTGGGCGATGAATTCGCGCCGCGCGTTGTGCGAATCGGAATGCGTAACGTGGATCGCAAACTGAAATCGTGCCGCGCAACGAAGACGCAGCGCAACAAAGATGAGCGCGTGACGTCGCATTCGCCGACAAAAAAATCGGCGTTTTTAAAATTCTCGTCTTGAAAGACGTGATTGTTAATTGATATGGTGTTATTCGAATCCAATAACAGGAGGATGCTAGATGGCGACTAAAAAGCAGTACTCAAATACCGCCTTAGCAAAAGAGGTGGGTGTTTCCGCGGGGAAGATGCGGAAACTGATCGCTGCGGCAGGCTTGAAACCCTTTAAGACGGAGCGTAACTGCAAGTATTACACGATGACCGATCTCCGCGTCCTGAAGAAAGCCTACAAAGAAGAACAGAAGGCGTTGGCGGCGAAAAAGAAAGCCGCTCCGAAGAAAAAGGCTGCCCCGAAGAAAGCCGCTCCTAAGAAGAAAGCGGCCCCGAAGAAAGCCGCCCCGAAGAAAAAGGCTGCCCCGAAGAAAGCGGCTCCGAAGAAAGCAGCCGCGAAGAAAAAGGCTGCCCCGAAGAAAGCGGCTCCGAAGAAAAAGGCTGCCCCGAAGAAAGCAGCTCCGAAGAAAAAGGCTGCCCCGAAGAAAGCCGCCCCGAAGAAAGCGGCTCCGAAGAAGGCTGCGGCGAAAAAGCCGGCCAAAAAGAAAGCTGCCAAAAAGAAATAGGCGCCGATTTCGAATCGACGCCTTTTGCATTTTGAGGGACAAACAACCGCATGGTCGTTTGTCCCTTATTTTATCATCGTGGCGGTCCACGCCATGCGATGGTCATCTATCGATCTCCGCGATTTAGGAATTGACGGAAATAGCGATCGGCACAGCGCGGGCAAATGCCGTGCGTCGTATGCACCATGTCTCTGATTCTCCAAAACGACGGAATCCGCACCCACTGACCGCGTTTGTTTTTCGCGCGCCCGCAATGTGCGCACACCGTCAACATGATCGAATTAGCCAACGCTGAAGAAGTATTTTCTGTGATCTGCGTCATGTCCGCATCCTTTCTCAGCCCATCCGCTATGGACATAAATGAGCAAGGAATGTGCCAGAAATCATCGGCGCGGAAGATGAGTCGGCGTTCACCGAAAAACCTTGGAAAAACGAGCCGAAGCAGCCTGATGCATCACACAAACTCACGGGCGACGCTCGAAGCGCCTGCACCGTGCGCACTCAAAAACCTGCGGTAACCGCTGGAATTCCACCGGTCGGCGGTTGGCGGCGGAAGTGCTGGATACAGCGCCGCGAGTCCAAAAAAAAGCGACCCGTCTCCAGGCCGCTTCGTTCTGATTTGCGTTGTGTTGTGCGGATTACACCGTCGGGGTGCTGCGGCCGAGAATGCCGTCAGCGACCTTGTAACCCAGGCAGTAAATGATGAACGCGCAGTTGGCCAGCAGCGGCGCGGGGAACAAACTACCATCGGCGATCCAGAGGTTGTCCATATCCCACACTTGGCCGTTGACGTCGGCGACCGAGTCTTTCGGATCGGTGCCCATGCGGCACGTGCCGACTTTGTGGACGACGTCGATACCGCCATGGAACATTTGTTCGGGGTCGCCGCCCGCCGCCAGGATGATGTCATCGGCGGCCGCAGTGGCTGTGTCGACCCACGCGAGTTCTTGGGCGTTCGGTTCGAAGTCAACAACCGGCAGCGGATCGCCGTAACGATTTTCCCGCGTCGGGTGCGGCATGATCGAGTTTTCGGTGAAGCCGTCGTCGAAGCTGCGGGTCAGCGGCGCGGAGACGATCATCTTGCTGTAGTTGCGCATGATGCGTTTGAACTTGAGCCCGATCATGTCGAGCAGGTCTTCCTTTTCCATCACCTCGACCATGCCGCCCAGGTACGTCGGCGGCGCGGCCATGTTGAACTCGAGCAAGTAACCCTTGTCCCAATTCTGGTACAGGTCGTTGAGTTCGACGAGGTTGCCTTGGTAGGTGCGCACGTCGTCGCGCTTCATCACGGCGTAGGTTGCGCGGAAGAAGTGGCCGCGCAAATTGCGTCCCACTTGTCCCGAAGAATTGGCCAGTGTCTCGCCTTTGCGGCCCGACCAGTGCAACAGCATCGGCGTCATCATCGAACCGGCGGCCAGGATGTAGCGGTCGGCGATGATTTCGTGCTCTTCGACGTGCTCGGACGTTACGCCCGTCGTCGTGCGTTTCAGGTACGTGACGCTGGTTACTTTCGTGCCGGCGGGGTTGGTGTTCAGGCGGGTGACCCAACAGTTCTCCCGCACTTCGGCGCCGTACCACTTCGCTTTGGGCAGCGCGATCGTCGTGGCGTTCGCCTTGGCGTTGTAGCGACAACCCAGCAGGCAGCAACGACACTGCCGGCAGCGATCGTGGTACACGCCGTATTCGAAATACGGCTCGCGGTTAAAGCCCGATTGGATCGGCCCCAAGATGTCGCCGGCCGCTTCGTTGACGACCTGCGCGTAGTGGCTGAGTTCTTCCAGCGGCCAACGATACACGTGGTAGCGCTTTTTCGTCAGCTCGAAGTAGGGCTGAAACTCTTCCCAGCTAAAGGGCCAGAGACCGGCGTTGAAATCTTCGGGTGTCGACTCTTCCAACACGCCCGCGTAGCAGGTCGTACCGCCGCCGGCGCATTCGCCCATGTCGGTCCGCCAGTTACGACCGGTGTATTCCTCGTGCCAGAACAATCCGTCGTTCACGGTGTCGAGAAAACGCTGGCGATTGGCGAAGTGGTCGGGCGAGCCGTACTCGATATTCAGGTCCTTACCCGCTTCCAAAAACACGACCTTGTATCCGGCCTCGGCCAATTCGGCGCCTACCGTACCGCCGCCCGCTCCGGAGCCGATAATCACGACGTCAGCATGTTCAATCATCGCGCAGACCTTTCTTCAGTGTGACCGGGAACTGTCGGGTATCCGGATAGCCTTCGCAGGGAAGCCGGAAGGTGCCGGTGGGATCCTCGGGGTCGTACCAGTTCATGGATTCAAACAATTCGCGCTCGGCCTCGGGATCGTTTTCTTCGTAGGTGCCGATCATCGAGATCGTCAGGATGCCGCTGAGCATGTCGCTGAGCAGCGGGTTGATATCTTCGCGTTCGCGGATCCACTCCTTGACCGCTTCCATTTGTTCGACGGCCGTGCAGTTCATGAAGCGCCGGCCGTACAAACCGCGGGCGTAGCTGTTGAGCATCATCGCCGCCATGTACTGGCCCAGTTCGCCCAACGTTGCCGCCAGCACCCAGTCGCCGCCGTAATCGCTACCCTTGAAGTCATTGGGGATTTCAGGGTCGGGGGGGACGATGATGTCCACCACCGCCGTGATTTCCGGAACCGGCGCCGGGCCGTCTTTGCCAAGCGGGCTATGCGGCCGCCAGTCCTCGAGGTATTCGGGGATGGCGAAGCGCGGCAGGCCGAAGGTACCGGTCAGCAGCGTCGTGAAAAACATCGCGGTGGACTTACCTAAAAAGTCACGGCGATTCATTGGCTGCCTCCTTTCGTCGGCGTCACCATATCGATCGTGCCGTTGATGTGCGTCCCCCGTCGCTTGATCGTGCGATCGGGATTGACCGAATCGGCGTGGCACGCATAGCAATCAGCGGCGGCGTTGCCCTGCGGGTCGGTGAGGCGATGGCAGGCGCCGCACGCGCCGTACTTGCCGCTATTGTCGCCCCAGACCGGCTCCTTGGCCGTGCCGCCTTCCAGCGTCGCGCCGTGGCAATACACGTTGGAGCATGTCGTGCCGTCCCAAGTAGGCGTCGCACCACCTATCGTGG
Organism: Candidatus Lernaella stagnicola; assembly: GCA_030765525.1. NCBI lineage: Bacteria > Candidatus Lernaellota > Candidatus Lernaellaia > Candidatus Lernaellales > Candidatus Lernaellaceae > Candidatus Lernaella > Candidatus Lernaella stagnicola. The sequence goes on along the minus strand of JAVCCK010000010.1, from coordinate 16,060 downwards.
CCAGCTTCTGGAAGTGAATCTCGGCTTTGTTGTCGCCGTCGATATGACCCGCCGCCCACACGCCGAGCGGTACGTCGTGGCAGTTGATGCAATTGGTGCGATGGGCGGGAATCGCGTCGCGCCGCATGGCCTGGTGGGAACCCACGCCCTTGCGGTCGTCGCTGCAGTTACCGTTAAGGTTTTGCGGCGGTGATACGCCTTTGTCCCACCCGTGACAGGAGGAACAACCCACCGCGACGTTTACTTCGCCGTTGTTGTGCAGCGCGACCTGCACGAACTTCATGTCCTGCCCCACGACGTTACCGTGGCAGCGATAGCAGCGGCGGTTTTGCGGGTGGCGCGCGGTTTGCGGCGGCGCTTTGTGACAGTCGCTGCACCCTTCGGGAATCGGCACGACGGGAAAACCGCAGTCGTCCACATCCTGCATGGCCACCGAACCCGTCAGACCGCCGTCGTCGTCGTCAGCCGGAGTGCCGCCGTCGCCGGACGAACCCGAACCGTTGTCGCACGCGACAACCCACGCGAACAACGCGGCAAGCAGGCACGCAACGAGACACACGCCGGCGCGGGAGGTGAACGTAAAATCGTGTTTCATGATGGTGTTTCCTAACTCCTTACCGACGCACATCTCTGATGCCGGCCGGCGATAAGACAAAGGTCCGGGACCGTTGAATACATAGCTTTCTCGATTAACACATAATTTAGCGGAAGACAATTCAGGAATATTATCGAGATGGCGGCCTATTTGCCGCCCGCGGAGGGTTCTTTCGCCAGGAAAAACCCGCGAAGCCCGGCCTCGACGCCCTCGCAGAAGCGCCCGATGGTTTCGTCGGTCTGGAAAAACGCCACCGAAAGCGGATTGGAAAGGAAGTGCGTTTCGATCAACACGGCGGGGCGTTGGTTTTTGTCCAACACGCCAAGGCGGCGCGCGTCGGTCACGTACGAACTGTATTCCGGCCAGGCGCACAAGTAATTGCTCGTGCCGCCCATGGCATGCAGGTGGCGTCGTTCCGGACCCCAGTTGTAGAGCGGCAGGCGCTCGGTCTTCAGCCCGGCGCCGAGGTACGCCGCGAGCCGGGCCGATTTCTCGCCTACGCCTTTTTGCTGACGCGACGACCAAATCATCCACGTGCCGTGCTTGTAGAACTCGTACGCCCAGTCCGAGTGAATCGACAAAAACGCATCCGGCCGGCGGGCGTTCGACATGCGCCGCCGCGCGCTGATGGAAACGGCCGCGTCGGTTTGGCGGGTGAAGCTCACGCGGTATTTGCCGGTCGCCCGCAGGTGTCGCCCGAGAGCCTTGGCGACGCGCAGGTTGACGTCCTTCTCCGGAGCCGACCAGCGCGACTTCGCGCCGGTGTCTTTCCCACCATGGCCGACGTCGATCAAGATGTGCCGCGGCTTGAATTTCGCAGGGTACGCGGCGGGGATAAGCAGGGGTGGGGGGCGGTCGGCCAAGCGCACGGTCGGCGGCGGCAGCAGGATCCGCAGTCCCGCGAGCCCGCCCGCCAGGACAAAGGTAAGAACCAGCAGACCGGCGGCGAAACACCACGCTTGTCGCGTTGCGCCGCGCACCCGGCTATTCCGTCGCTTGGTTCGGCGTCGGCTCGCCGCTCAGGAAGGCGTCGATCGCCTTGGCGGCTTTTTTACCTGCGCCCATGGCCAAGATCACCGTGGCTGCGCCGGTGACGATGTCGCCGCCGGCGTACACGCCGGGGATGTTCGTGAGGCCCGTTTCGGGATCGGCAGTGATGTTGCCCCACTTGTTCGTTTTCAGTTCCGGCGTGGCGCGGGTGAGAAGCGGGTTCGGGCCCTGGCCGATCGCGATGATGACGATGTCGATGGAAATGACATGTTCGCTGTTCGGAATCGGAATTGGACGCCGCCGGCCCGAATCGTCGGGCTCGCCCAATTCCATCTTGATGCATTCCACGCCCGAGAGCCAACCGTCGCCGTTGTCGAGAAAACGCAGCGGATTGGTCAGCATGCGAAAATCGACGCCCTCTTCGATCGCGTTTTCCACTTCCTCGGCACGCGCCGGCAACTCGTCTTTCGTGCGGCGATAGATGCAGTAGACTTTTTTCGCGCCCAGACGCAACGCCACGCGCGCGGAGTCCATCGCCACGTTGCCGCCGCCGACGACCGCCATCGTTTCACCGATGCGCACCGGCGTGTCGTACTCGGGGAACTTGTACGCCTTCATCAGATTGACGCGAGTCAGAAACTCGTTGGCGGAATACACGCCGTTCAGGTTTTCGCCCGGGATGTTCAAGAAGTAGGGCAAGCCCGCGCCGGTGCCGAGGAACACGGCGTCGAATCCTTGTTTCTCCATCAGGTCCTGCAACGTGGCGGCGCGGCCGATGATGTAACTGGTGTGAAGTCGCACGCCCAACGATTTGACGTACTCAATTTCGCGGCGCACGACCGCGTCCTTCGGCAGGCGAAACTCCGGGATGCCGTAGACGAGCACGCCGCCGCCTTTGTGGAAGGCTTCGAAGATTTCCACGTCGTGTCCCAGGCGGGCCAGGTCGGCCGCGGCGGTCAGGCCCGCCGGGCCGCTGCCTACGACGGCGATTTTCTTGCCGGTCAACGCGGCGCGTGGCGGCGAGGCATCGCTTTGGTGCTCGGCGTGGTAGTCGGCGACAAAGCGCTCGAGTCGTCCGATGGCGATGGCGTTGCCTTTTTTCGCCAGCACGCAGTATTGCTCGCACTGCGATTCCTGCGGGCAGACGCGGCCGCACACGGCGGGCAGGCTATTCACGCTCAAAATCAACTCGGCCGATTCCCGAAAACGCCCCTCGGTGATCAAGTGAATGAACTCCGGAATCGGCACGTCCACCGGGCAGCCTTTCGTGCACGGTTGCGATTTACACTGCAGACATCGTTGCGCCTCGGTGCGGGCCATTTTGGGCGAATAGCCCAGCGCGACCTCGTCGAAATTCGCGACGCGCGCCCGCGGATCCTGCCGCGGCATTTCGATGCGCCGCTTCATCCGCTCCATGGTTTCGGCCTTGCCCGTCGAGACCATCATGTAGTCCCACAACGCGCGGTGCTCCTCGGAGACGTACATTTGCTGGCGCGCCATCAGTTCCTTGAAGTTGACTTGGTGGCCGTCGAATTCGGGGCCGTCGACGCACACGAATTTCGTGCCGCCGCCCACTTCCACGCGGCACGCGCCGCACATGCCCGAGCCGTCGAGCATGATGGAATTGAGGCTGACCTCGGTGTGAATGCCGTGCGGTTCGGTGACGCGGCTGACGGCGGCCATCATCACCACCGGCCCGATGGCCCAAGCGCGATCGATGGTTTCGCCGCGGTCGATCACTTCCTGCAAGGCGTCGGTGACAAAGCCGGGTCGGCCGTAGGAACCGTCGTCGGTACAGACGATGACCTCGTCGCTGAACGCGGCCATCTCGTCTTCCAGAATGACCAAATCCTTGCTGCGCGCGCCGATGATGGAAATCACCTTGTTGCCGTGCGCCTTGAGCGCGCGGGCGATCGGATAGACCGGCGCCACACCCACGCCGCCGCCCACGCACACCACGGTGCCGTAGTCGGCCAGTTGCGAGGGCGTGCCGAGCGGACCGACCAGATCGAGCAACACGTCACCCGCCTCCAACTCGGCCAGGCGACGTGTTGAGGCCCCGACCGGTTGAAAGATGATGGTGATCCAACCCTCGGCGGGCGAGAAATCGACAATCGTCAGTGGCAAGCGCTCGGCGCGTTCGTCCATGCGCAAAACGATGAACTGACCCGGCTGTGCGGCCTGGGCCAACCGCGGCGCTTCCAGCCGAAACTGAATCGTCGAGGGCGTCAGGTCGCGGCGCTCAAGGATGCGGGTATCGCGAAAGCCGTCATTCCGGCATTGAGACCCGGCGGGCCGTTCGTGGGGCGCGTGTGTCATGGTCGGTTCCTCGGATTACCTTTCGGCCGGCGTCGAGGAGAGCAATTCTTTAATTTTGGCCAAGACGGTTTTAGGCTCGTAAGGCTTTTCCATAAAGGCGTCGGTTTTCATCCAATGACCGTCGCGGTCCTGCTGGAAACCAAAGCCGGTTCTCTGCTGCACTGCCGAAACCATGATGATCGGAATGTGGCGCGTCGCCGGGTCGCCCTTGAGGGCCTTGGCGACCTGAAAGCCCGTGTCATGGCCTTCGATCATCAAGTCGAGCAAAATCAAATCGGGCTTATCCAGGCGAACTTTTTCGAGGGCTTCCAATCCCGTGTTCGCGGCGATCACCTGAAAGCCGGAGCTTTCCAACATCGCCGTTACGGCGAAGACGACATCGGGATCGTCGTCGACGATCAAGATTGTATCAGCTTGGCTTTCGCTCATTGTTTCCTTCCGAGACATTCCAAGTCGCGTCAATATGGCGGGCGCCATTTCACCACAAAGTGGTGGATCGAAAAAGGGCGGATCGGGCCGCCGCGGCAATTTTCCGCCGGGCTAAATATCATTGTATATATATAACGATATTAGAAGATATATGTCAACCGGCGGAAGGATCGCAATTTGGCGGTGCAAAGCAGCTGGAGTCTGGTTATTCATTAAACAATGCACGCCTTTACCGCTCACTTACCCATCGAAAAGCAGCTCTGGGTAGCCGTGCGTTTATTCACCCTCGTGCGTTGGGTGCCGCCGCTGGTGATCGTCTCCGGCGGCTATGTGTTGAAGCACCTGTTCGGGTTTCAACTTTCGATGATCGCCTTGACGCAGATCGCGCTGTGGATCGTCGCCTACAACGGCTACTTAATGTGGCGACAACGGCAGATGCGCCCCCACACGGTGTCCGAGCTTTTGCGCTCCGCGAATCTGCACATGTTCTTCGACTTTTTCAGCATCACGTTGTTGGTGTATTTCACCGGTGGGGTTCTGTCGCCGCTCGTGTGGTTCTATTCCCTTCACATCATTCTCGCGTGCATCTTTTTCAAAATGCGAAAAGTCGTGTGGACCACCTTCGCGTTGTGGGTCGTCTTGGCGACGCTGCTGTTGCTGGAGCATTTCGGCGTGTTGCCGCACCAGCCGGTGTACGGCAACGTATGGCCCGTCGGCGAGTCGCTCGCCCACTCGCGCGGCCTCCTGTTCGCCGTGCTCTCCGGCACCGCGGCCCTCTGGGCCGCAATAATCGGAGTCGTGACGATGATCATCGACCGCGTGCGCGTGGCCGAACACGACGAGCGCGCCCTGCAACAGCGTTTCCGGCAAACCCTCGACGAACTCAACGCCGCCCAGCGCCAACGCGATCTCTATCGCCGCTCGATGACCCACGACATGCGCAGTCCGATCGCCGCGGCGCAGTCGCTCCTCAACGTGCTGCTGTCCGGGGCGATGGGGCAACTTAACGACCCTCAGCGGGAATCGCTGCGGCGGGCCGGGGGACGTCTCGAACAAATGCAGCAAATGATCCAGGACATGTTGACGATCGAACGCTCCAGCCGGGCCGAGTTTGTGCTGGAAGCGATTCCGCTGGCCTCCTACGCCGCGCGTGTCCTGGCCGGTTATCGGGAAGAAATGGACGCCCGCGATATCCACTTGGATGCGCAGTTGGATGCCGAAGCCGTGGCCTGGGCCGATCGGGATGACGTCGAGACGGTGATCAACAACCTGGTTTCCAACGCCGTGAAATACAGCCGCGACGGCGGCCGCGTGCGCGTCGTGGTGGCGCGGGGCGAAGGGGTTACGTCGGTGGAAGTCGCCGATACCGGCATCGGCATTTCGCCGGAAGATCAGGAAAAACTATTTCGCGAATTCTATCGTGCCGCGAACGCCAAGCGGCACACTGTGCACGGCACGGGCCTCGGGCTGGCGATCGTGAAAAAGCTCGTGGAGCAGAACCACGGTGTCATCCACATGCAAAGCGAGGTCGGTAAGGGCACGACGTTCACGTTCATCCTGCCGCAACCCCCCGACGGGCAGGGCGGCTAGTCGATCTTATCGGCGGCCAGGATCATCGACGGGTCGGGGATGCCGTGCCCGGCTTGCACGGTGTAGATTCGGTCCTGCGATTGTCCGCGAAGTTCGTAGACTTTTTCCCATGGATCCCATAAGTCGATGCCCAGGCCGCGACCGACTGCGCTGCCACCCGATTGACCCCGCGTAAAGCGCACGGTTAACATCGGCGCAATCCTTACGAAGAAAGGACCGGCGGATGGTTCACCAACCTTTGCGGGCGGCGATGATCGGCGTGGGCGACATCACCATGCTGCATCAACCGGCCTACCAGGATTTCGCGCTCGCGGATCTCACGGCGCTTTGCGACGTCGACGAAGACATGCTCGCCGCGCGGCGGGCCGAATGGGGCGTCGAGCGCATCACGACCGATTACAAGGAACTGTTGGCCGACCCCGAGATTGATCTGGTCGAGGTCAACACGCCTCATCACCTGCACAAAGATCTAGTGATCGACGCCTTGGCGGCCGGTAAGCACGTGGCATGCCAGAAGCCGATTTCGATCTCCATTGCCGACGCCGAGGCCATGCTTGCCGCGGCGGAAAAAGCAAGCGGGCGCTTTCGCGTGTTCGAGAACTTCGTGTTCTACCCGCCCTACGTAAAGGCGAAGGAATTGATCGACGCCGGGGAAATCGGCGAGGTGCTTACCATTCGCTTCAAACTCGGCACGTGCCTATTCGGTTCGCGCTGGGTGCCGCTCCGCGCCGAACTGTGGCATTTGCTCGAGTACGAACACGGCCGCGGTCAGGCGATTTTCGACGACGGCTACCACAAGCTGTCGATGGCCATCTTCTTGGGCGGAGCGATCGAGGCGGTCAAGGGATTTACGCATTGCTCGATGGCCTACATCGATGAGCCCGCGCAGGTGATTTGGTGCTACCGCGACAAGAAGCTGCTGGGCAGTTTCGACATCGCCTTCCAACCGAACATCTACAACCGGTCGAAGTATTTCCCGGCCGACGAACGCATCAACATCATCGGCACCAAAGGGATGATTGAACTTACGTGCTGCACCGGCCAGATCATGGACGAGGCGGGGCTGATCCTTTACCGCGACGGCGTGCGCTATTGCTTCGACGACCTCGACCTGGATTGGAAGTACAGCTTCATCAACGGCATCCGTGATTTCCCCGCGGCCATCCGTGAAAATCGTGAATGCCTGCTGACCGGCGAGCGCGCCCTCAACATCCTCAAATTCGCGTACGCCATCATTATTGCCGGGCGGATCGGCCGCGAAGTGAAGCCCGAAGAGGTAAGCGACGAGTGGTTCCGGGAGGTGGTTCATGGCCGCGCCTAAAAAGGACCCGTGGAACAAGTGGTGGATTCGTTTCACGTTGAGGCTGGTGCGCGTTCTGCTGCGCCTGCCCAAACCTTGCGGCTTGGCGGCCTTGAGCGTGATCGAACGATTGATGCGCCTTACCGTGGAGAGCGAGGCGGACCTCGCGCCGATTGTCGAAATCAAGGAAATCTACCGCGACGATCCGAAGGGGCGCGAAGCCCTACGGCGCATGATTTGTGAAGGCCGGGACACGCAGATCGTTTCGATGGTCCACGGCATTATCAAGCATTTCGGCAAACCGCCGTCCGATCCCGTGGATGCCTACGCGGGCCTGAACGTCGAGGAACGCCACTTGGCGCCGGACAAGGCGCGCGTCGCCTTTTTGGGCGAGCACTACGAGTATCCGTTTCTGCGGGCGGCCTACGCGGCGCGCGGCGACTTGACGGTGGTGGAAAAAGACGCGCGTCCGCTGGCGTTGTTGAGCATCGTCGACGCGGTGGAGATCGCCGTGGCCGGTCCCGAGACCCTCGAGTGGGTTGACGCCGCGCTGGCCAAGGGCGTGGCGGTTTCGTTGCACGCGGCGGATGCGTCGCCGCAATGGCTTGCCGGCGCGATGGCCAAGGCCAAGCGGTATGGGACGCCGCTGCGCGTCTTCTATCCGTATCTGTTTTATCCGCCGGTGCAGCGGGTGAAGGCATTGATCGTCGAGGGCGCGATCGGCGAACTCGGAAACCTACGCGTGCGCGCCACGTTGGGCGGGAAGGGCGGCGTTCGCCAACTCGATCCTCCTTTCGGGGACCAACCGCTTTTGCACCCGGCGTTCAATCACTTCGCGTTGCTGACGCTCTGGGGCGGCGCGGGTCGCAACCTCACCGCGTACTTGCGGCCCATGGACGGCGAAAGCGGGGGGCAGGCGGTCGTGGCCGTGGAGTTCGCCGCCGCCGGACGCCTGGGGTTGCTGGAATGTACGTACGCGCCGCACATGCACTTGCGCTCGGCGTTCTACCCCCACGACCTCGAAGCCGAACTTTGCGGCACCGACGGCGTGATTTGGTTGCGGCGGGGAATGGCCGCCCGCACGCCGCAAGCGGCCGTCGCCGTGCGCGTGGGCGCGCAAGCCTATACGATCGGCGTGGGAAGCGGCATGAACGAGCAGTGGGAAGCGGTCTACCAGAACGCCGCGGCGCATTTGCGGGAGATGATTTCCGGTCGCACGCGGCAACTGATCGATAACGACGCGCTGCTCTCGGCGCAGGGGCTGTTGGCCAAAACGGCGGAAGCGGCGACGGCGGCGGAAGTGGTTAATCTCTGATCATGGAACGCACGCTTTATCAACCGCACTACGATGCCCGCTTGAATGCCCTGGTGTTCTTGACGCGAAACGACGAGGACCGCGACATGCTGCGTACGGCACGCCGCGTATTCGTATGCGGCTCGCTGCAGAATCCATCGCGCATGGCCGAAGTGGTCGGTCGACCGCTGTCGTTCGCAACGTGCTTCGTGACCGGCTTCGCCCATCGCACCTTGAGCGTCGGCGACCGCTTAGTGCCCTTCATGCTGGCGACACCAAACGACCGCCAACACACGCTGCCGGGGGTTTTGTATCTCGGTTTGACCGAAAAAGAGTTGAGGAAAATCATGGACGTCGAACTCGGCGACGGTCATCGCAAACGGGTCGAAGTGCAGGTCCGTGTCGGTTCACACTCGTTGGAAGCGACAACTTTTATAAAAAAATAATTGTTTGTGCTATACTGATCCGACGTGGGGGAGCATGCGGTCCGAATAGACAAAATAATAGGACCGGAGGATCGCAATGAAATCGAATTGGCTGCTCTCCCTAGCCATCCTGTTTGCCGTGCTGTTCGTAGTGGCATTCGCCTGTTCCACCGACGATAGCGAAGAAGAAGCCGACGACGATACCGATGTCGATGATGACGACGACACCGATGTCGATGACGACGACAACGACGATGACGACACCGCGCCCACCGATGAATATGAACAGGACGGCGTGCTGATCCGCGGGAAACCCACCGACGAAAACGGTTTCGTTTCCTTTACCGTCGACATCAGCGGCACCATCGGGTTTTTCCTGCGCGACGAACTTACCGACGCCGCGCTGCCCGGCGTGCAAACCTATCTCATCACCAAAGACGGTGAGGCCGCGGTCTTTGCGCTCGACGACGACGGGCGCTATCTGCCCGTACTGGCCGACGCGGCCGTGCTCGAATCAAACGGCGCCGCCGCCAAAGGCGAAGGCGTGTTCGGGCAGTCCTATATCGTCACGCTCGCCGGCGCCCATGCGGCCAGCCCCAACAGCCCGCTGGTGATCGGCGCGCAAATCCCCGCCGACCTACTGCGCGTCATGCTCGTCTTCTTCTTTGAAGAGTACGGCGACGCGACCCTCGGGCAACTCAGCGCGACGGTAGGGGCCCTCGTGCCCGCGACCGGCGGCGGAAAGGTGGTCGAATTTGCCGTGCTCGACGACCTGGACACGGCTACCGGGCTCGTATCCGTTTCACTCGCGGTGTACGACCGCAGCCATCCCGGTTTCACGGAGTTCTTCGCCGACGTGTACACCGCGCGCTGCTACGACCAAGGCGACAGCTTCACCTTGTATCAACGCGACGAACCGCTGGCCGACAACGCGCCGAGCAGCTATTCCTTCTTGCTCGCCACGCCGCTGAATGAGCCCGGGCCCTCGGAAACGCTGACCTTGCGCGTGACCGTGACCAACGTCGTGGGCGACGCGCCGGTACCCGGCGTCAAGCTGACACTCGCGCCCATCGGCGCCGTGGGCTTCACCGACCTCGACGGCGTGCACATCTTCGACGAACTCGTGCTGTGCGAGGGACAGACCGTGTCGCTCTACTACCTGCGCGCCTCGCGGCCGCAGTTTTACCCGGTGCAATTCGAGTTGACCGACCTATCCACCGAGGTTGTCAACGAGTTCGCCATCTCCCTCAGCCCGGTCGCCGCGGGCGCGGAAGACCCCACGTGGGTTAACATCCCGGCCGGTAGTTTCGGCATGGGTTGTTCGGCGGGCGACACGCTGTGCGACGCCGACGAACTGCCGAACCACACGGTTTCGATTGGCGCTTTTCAAATGACCGCCACCGAAATCACGCAGCGGCAGTACTACAAGCTGACCGCTGACAACCCCGCGTGGTACAACGATTGCCTCGAGTGCCCCGTCGAGTTCGTCACTTGGCAGGAAGCCAAAGACGCCTGCGCCGCACTGGGCGGGCGCTTGCCGACCGAAGCCGAGTGGGAATACGCCGCCCGGGCCGGCACCGCCACCAAATACCATTGCGGCGACGACGCAGCCTGTCTCAATGGCGTGGCGTGGGACATCTACAACGCGGGCAGCCGCACGCGCCCGGCGGGGCAAAAGGGCGTCAACGCCTTCGGCTTGCGGGACATGCACGGCAACGTGTGGGAACTCACGAACGACTGGTACGATGACGGCTACTACGCGAGCAGCCCGGCCGCCGACCCGACCGGTCCCGCCTCGGGGACCTACAACGTTAAGCGCGGCGGCAGTTGGTACTCGGGCTTCGACAACAACCGCGTCTCCAACCGCTTCGCCGGTGACCTGGAAGGCCGCTACGCCAACCTCGGCTTCCGGTGCGTGAAGTAGTCGAGCAGCGTCCTACCTGCGAAGAAAATGAGAAAAGCCGGGCTGATCAGCCCGGCTTTTTTTTCGGATAAGACGACCGTTACTTCTTGGATTCGGCTTCCGCTTTGCGGATTTTGGCTTCCACTTCGGCGGGCACCGCGGCGTACTCGAGGAATTCCATCGAGTAGTTGGCGCGGCCGCTGGACATCGAACGCAAGTCCGTCGCGTAACCGAACATCGCCGCCAACGGCACGCGGCCCACGAGCTTCTGCGAGCCCTTGCGAAAACGACGCATATTGCTGATTTGTCCGCGCCGCTGCGATAAATCGCCGGTTACGTCGCCGATGTGATCGTCCGGCGTGGCGATCTCGATCTTCATGATCGGCTCGAGCAGCACCGGCCCCGCTTTCGGGAACGCTTCCTTGAAGCCCTGCATGGCGGCGATCTTGAAGGCCATATCCGACGAGTCGACCGCATGCGCCTTGCCGTCCACAACCACGCACTTGATGTCGATCACCGGGAAGTCGAGGCCGCTTTCCATCACTTCGCGGAAACCGCGTTCGATGGCGGGCATGAATTCGACCGGGATCACGCCGCCCTTCGTGTGGTCTTCGAACGCGAATCCACCGCCGGGGTTGGGCTCGAGCCGGAACAGAATTTGCGCAAACTGCCCGCGCCCGCCCGATTGCTTGGCCAGGCGGTAATTGAGGCGCGTCTCGCGAGCGATCGTCTGCCGGAAAGCCACTTTCGGCTCGCCGACCACGGCTTCGACGCTGAATTCGGTCTTCAACCGGTCGACGATGATCTGCAGGTGCAGTTCGCCCATGCCGGCCACGACCGTTTCCTTCGTCTCGCTATCGAAAGTCACCGTGAACGAGGGGTCCTCGAGCGCCAGCTTGTTCAGCGCGACCCCGAGCTTTTCCACTTCCTTGGTGGACGGCGCCGAGATGCTGATCGAAATCACCGGCCGCGGCTGGCGAATCGATTCGTACATCAGCGGGTTGTTCGGGTCGCAAAGCGTATCGCCCGTAACGGTGCTTTTCATGCCGACCAGCGCCACGATGTCGCCCGCTTCGGCGCGGCTGATGTCCTCACGTTCGCGAGCGCGGATGCGCATGATGCGCCCGACGCGCTCGGTCTTGCGACGCCGCGGGTTGAACACCTTGTCGCCCGTTTCCAGGCTGCCGGAATACACCCGAATAAAGGTTTGCTGGCCCACGTAGGGGTCGTGGATGATTTTGAACGCCAGGGCCGAAAACGGGTCATTCACCGTCGGGTTGCGCTTGTGGGAGCGAGAGGGATCCTCGACGTCGTCGCCCATCACCGCCCCCGCGTCCAACGGGGAGGGCAGCAGCTTGACCACCGCGTCCAGCAGCGGCGTAATGCCCTTGTTTTTGTACGCCGAGCCACAGAAAGCCGGCGTGAACATATCGGCGATCAGGGCGCGGCGCGCCACGTTCCAAATCGAATCCTCGGGGATCGGTTGATCTTCGAGGTAGATCTCGGCCAGTTCGTCGTCGAAGTCGGCCAAGGTTTCGATGAGCTTCGTCCGCGCCGCGTTCGCCTCGTCCAACATGGATTCGGGAATGTCGGTCACGAGCTTCTTTTCCTCTTCGTACATCACCGCCTTCATGGCCACTAGATCGATCAGCCCTTCGAAGCTTGCGCCGCTGCCGACCGGTATCTGAAACGGCAACGCTTTGGCGTCGAGAATCTCATCCATGCTGGCCACCGCGGCGGGGAAATCGGCGCCCTCGCGGTCCATCTTGTTGACGAAGGCGATGCGCGGCACGCGGTGGTGCTCAGCCTGATTCCAAACGGTTTCCGACTGCGGCTCGACACCCGCCACGGCGCAAAACACCGCTACGATGCCGTCGAGCACCCGCAGGCTGCGCTCCACCTCGAGGGTGAAGTCGACGTGCCCGGGCGTGTCGATGATGTTGACCGTGTGGCCGTTCCACTTGCAGGTGATCGCAGCCGAGGCGATGGTGATGCCCCGCTCCTGCTCCTGCTTCATGAAGTCCATGGTGGCCTTGCCGTCGTGCACTTCACCCATGCGCCGCGTGGTGCCGGTGTAGAACAGCGCACGTTCGGTGACCGTCGTTTTGCCGGCATCGATGTGCGCCACGATGCCGATATTGCGAATTTTTGACAAAGGCATAAGAGCCCTCCGGTTCATTCTTAAGATATCCATTTGCGGGAAAAGCTCACGTTGGGGGCAAGGATTCCCGGATTCAGCGACCCTAACATAAGCAGATCGCGCGAAAGTGCAAGGGGGGAGACGTTGCGGCGCGTATATAGTGAGCGTTGTTGACACTCAAAGCGCAGGTGGATTCGCGACGCGTCCGCGGCGATAAGGAGAAGAGGAATCACAAACCGCCCGTTGGATTGTGGCAACAAAAACAGCGACTTCCGATCGAAGCCGTCGATCCTGGGAACGACCGGATCCCCATCACGATTTGAACTTCCCAAACGGCCCCAGCCGGCCGTGCCGGGTCTGGACGAACGCGCGGCACGGTGAGATGATGCGGGTTCTCACTAAGCGGAACCAAAACCACCCAAGGGGGAGGGGGAATCATGAGTAAAATTCGTCTAGACAGCAAAGTTGCCATCATCACCGGCGCCGGGCGCGGCCTCGGTCGCTCGCACGCCCTGCTGCTGGGATCCCGCGGCGCCAAAGTCGTCGTCAACGACCTGGGCGGTGGCTGGCGCGGCGAAAAAGACGGCTCCAGCGCCCCAGCCGACGACGTCGTGGCCGAAATCAAAGCCGCCGGCGGCGAAGCCGTCGCCAATTACGACAACGTCCTGGACGGCGCGAAGATCGTCGAAACCGCCATGGACGCCTTCGGGCGCATCGATATCGTCGTCAACAACGCCGGCATCCTGCGCGACGTTTCCTTCCACAAAATGACCGACGACGACTGGAACCTCGTCTACGAGGTGCACGTCAGAGGCTCCTACATGGTCACCAAAGCCGCCTGGCCGCACCTGCGCGACCAACAATACGGCCGCATCATCATGACGACCTCCGCCGCCGGCCTCTACGGCAACTTCGGCCAAGCCAACTACTCCATGGCCAAAATGGGCCTCGTCGGCCTCGGCCTCACACTGGCCCACGAAGGCCAAAAACGAAACGTGCTGGTCAACATCATCGCACCCATCGCCGGCAGCCGCATGACCGAAACCGTCCTGCCGCCCGAATTGGTCGAAAAACTCAAACCCGAATACGTCTCGCCACTGGTCGCCTTCCTGTGCAGCGAACAAAACCAAAGCACCGGCGGCATCTATGAAGTCGGTGCCGGCGTCATCGGCCGCGTCAAATGGATGCGCGCCCCCGGTGCAGCCATCCCCCTCAAAGACGGCGTGTCCATCGAAGACGTCGCCGCGCACTGGGACAAAATCAACGATATGACAGACGGCAAATTCGTCAGCAGCCTGCAAGAGTCATCCATGATGACCATGCAAAACCTCGCTTCGGCAGAGTAAACCGCAGGTGAATGGATAGGGTGTAAGGGGGCGCTGCCCCCTTACGATCCCCCGCCAGGGGATAGCATCCCCTGGACCGGCAAATATAAAACGCTCGGCTCGCTGCTTCGCACCGTTGCCGAGCGTTTTGTTTTCAACAATAGAAGTCTTTCATTCAATCTTGTCGTGTTTCGCCAGGTTGCAGCGTGCGCACAATATTTGAATATTCTTCGCCGTAGTTGAAGAGCCGCCTTTTGAAAACGGGATGATATGGTCGAAATGGATGTTCTGATTGCTACCGCACTTTACGCAACGGCCCTTATCGCGCTTCCATACTTCACGCTTAACCGGGGAGGGAATCATGCGGTTTACCGTTGACTCGCTAACCAAAGAACTATTTTCGTACTCGGAAGAACCGGCCGGACCAGTTTTGACTTTTTCGAGCCGAAACTTGAACACTTTTCTTCCGTTTTGTGTTTCTTGCCAAGCGTCTACAAGGGCAAAAAAGCCGTTATAGACCCAGATACCCGATTTAATTTTCTCATATACCTTGACCAGACGCGGCGTCGTATTGTCTTGAGAATGTGACTTCGCTGCTTCGTAGAAGCGACCGTTTTGAGTTAACGAACCCGATTGATTCCGCAACGGTTGATCAACCATTTTGGGAACCGGAACAGTGTCGGACTTCTTGACGTCGTGACCCTCATAGACAAGAACTCGACCGGCATCCGTCACTTCGTCTTCATAGGGAGAACCCCGGCGAATGCTCATCAGAACGACGCTGTATGGTCGATCACTCACATGAAAATTCATCCCCTGCTGCAAGTTACGGCTTTCCGCCGAACACATTTCGGTGTGAGAAATAATGTCGCCTTCCTGCATGAGATTCTCCCCGATTCTGGTAAGAAATATTCTCTTTATCACGAAACGGATGAGCGAACAAAAGCGAACCGACTTGAAAGCTGAATCTGTTACCCGCCAGCGCCGGTTTCGTCGGAACGAAGTTCGCGAAATCGGCGCATAACCCCGCGGGTCCAGGGGGCGCTGCCTCCTGGTCGGGGGGTTCTAGGGGGTGGAAAACCCCCTACCTGTTCGGCGCGGTATCTTGCGGGTGTAAGGGGGTTCTACCCCCTTACAATCCCCCGCCAGGGGATAGCATCCCCTGGACCGGCAAATACAAAACGCTCGGCTCGCGATTCCGTTCTTAAGTAGCAACACGTACCTCGTGTTGACCGGTGCCCCGTCGAATTCGGGCGCTGCAGTCATGCTCCCGCCCGCGCCGGTTTCGTCGGAACGAAGTTCGCGAAATCGGCGCATAACCCCGCGGGTCCAGGGGGCGCTGCCTCCTGGTCGGGGGTTCTAGGGGGTGGAAAACCCCCTACCTGTTCGGTGATTACTTCACGCGCGGCGCGGCGGCGTTGACGGCGTCGCGTGCTTCGTCGGCGAATTGGGTGAAGTTATCTGCGAACAGTTGGGCCAGTTTGCGTGCTTGGCGGTCGTAGGCGCGTTTGTCTTTCCAGGTGTTGCGTGGTTGCAGCACGTCGCTGGGTACGCCGGGCACGTTTTCTGGTACGAGCACGCCGAAGACGGGGTCGGGTGTGAAGGTGGCGTCGTCCAGTTTGCCTTCCAGTGCGGCGTGGATCATGGCGCGGGTGTGTTGGATCGGGATGCGGTGACCGGTGCCGAAGGGGCCCCCGGTCCAGCCGGTGTTGATCAGCCAGCAGTCGACTTTGTGTTTGGCGATGCGTCG